>NZ_CP027561.1:5129279-5431002 GCF_012974785.1 Pseudomonas fluorescens
GCGAGCTGGCGCTGACCTTGCGCCTGCAAGGCGCAGGAGACATTCCACTGGAGGCCGGGAAATGCACGGTCATTCCTGTGGGCGCTCATGCATTCATTCACCTGATAGACATCACGCTCGACAGTCCCCTGCCTTTTGATACGCGTGTCGATTACGACTTGCTGATCGATGGCCGACATCCCGTCACCGACTGGGCGCCGCATCTGTTATACGGTAGCGCCCTGTGCCCGAACCTTGTCGTGCGCTCGCGGATCGATCAACTGCTCCACGGCTCCTGTCGCAAACCGCATCACCCTTCGACTGACGGTCTGCTCTGTGTCGATCAACTGCTGGCGGCTGAAAACGAGCCACAACAACGCCCTGCCTTGCTGATGATGAGCGGCGATCAGATCTACGCCGATGACGTCGCCGGCCCAATGCTGCGGGCGATTCACGCCCTGATCGAGCGACTCTGCCTGTTCGGTGAGCAACTCGAAGGCGCGGTGGTCAGCGACAGCGCTCGACTCTACGAACACCCGGCCAGCTATTACCACCGTGCGGATTTGTTACCGGCGCTCGAGAGCAACGAGACGTTGCGCGAGCGATTTTTCGGCGGTGCGCGCAAGCCGATTTTCACCAGCAGCAGCGCGGACAATCACTTGGTGACGTTCGCTGAAGTCATGGCCATGTACCTGTTGGTGTGGTCGCCGACGCCATGGACGCTGATCGATCCGCAAGTCCCGAAGGTGACGCACGAACGCCAGCAGCGCTACGCACTGGAGCAGACCCGGATCGATGCCTTCAAGGCAGGTCTTGGCAACGTCGCCCGAGCATTGGCGCACTTGCCGAGCCTGATGATTTTCGATGATCACGACATCACCGATGACTGGAATCTTTCCGCGCAATGGGAAGAAACCGCCTACAGCCACCCGTTCTCCAAACGCATCATCGGCAACGCGCTGATCGCCTACATGCTGTGTCAGGGCTGGGGCAACAATCCGGATGCATTCAGCACAGTGCTGGAGAAAACCCGTGGCCTGAGCGCCAGCGGTGACGACCGTCATCTCGACGCTCTCGTGCAGGACGAATTGATTGATGAACTGCTGCGCTTCCAACACTGGCACTTCGTGCTGCCGACCAGCCCGGCGCTGGTGGTACTCGACACCCGCACCCGTCGCTGGCGCAGCGAGATGGCGCTCAAGCAACCTTCCGGTCTGCTGGATTGGGAAGCCCTGAGCGAACTGCAACAGGAACTGCTCGATCATCCCTCGGCGATCATCGTTTCACCGGCGCCGATCTTTGGCGTGAAGCTGATCGAGACTGTGCAGAAAGTCTTCAGCTGGTGCGGTTATCCCTTGTTGGTGGACGCGGAAAACTGGATGGCCCATCGGGGTGCGGCCCAGGTGATCCTGAACATCTTCCGACACACCCGTACACCCGGCAGCTACGTGGTGCTGTCAGGGGATGTGCATTATTCCTTTGTCTACGAAGTGCTTATCCGACACCGCAAGGCCGGACCGCGAATCTGGCAGATCACCAGCAGCGGCATCAAAAACGAATTCCCGCCCACCCTGCTGGAATGGTTCGACCGCCTCAACCGCTGGCTCTACTCACCCCGTTCGCCGCTGAACTGGCTGACCAAGCGCCGGCGCATGCGCATCGTGCCGTACGTTCCCGAGCATGCCGAAGCCGGTGAACGGCTATGGAATTCGGCGGGGATCGGTCAGGTGTTTTTCAATGAACAAGGGCAGCCCCGAGAGATCATTCAACACAACTCGAACGGCGCGCCGAAGACCCGGATGCAGGCGCCGGATCTGACGGATTATCCTGATTAGGATTGCGGCAATATCCGACAGCAGATTTACCCGGATGAAAAAATGGCTGCCGAAAAAATCGGCAGCAACTTCAGGCGATCTCGTGGCGGTCAGTTTGCCTCAAGCATCCGCCCCACTCCCCTCACAATCATCCCCACCTCCCGCTCATCAATCGTCAACGGCGGCAGCAGCCGGATCGTCTTGCCGCGAGTAACGTTGATCAGCAACGCGTGATCCCGCGCGGCAATCAGGGTCAGGTCGCGGATCGGCTGTTTCAGTTCGATACCGATCATCAATCCCTGTCCACGAATCGCCAGCACATTCGGGTTGTCCGCCAGTTCCGCCCGCAAACGGCTGAGCAAGTGCTCGCCTTGTGTCCGGGCATTCTCCAACAGCCCCTGCTCTTCAATGATGTCGAGCACCGTACAACCCACCCGACAGGCCAGCGGATTGCCGCCGAAGGTGCTGCCATGGCTGCCCGGCGTGAACAGTTCCGCCGCCCGGCCCTGTGCCAGGCAGGCACCGATCGGCACACCATTGCCCAGGCCCTTGGCGAGGGTCATGACATCCGGGACGATACCTTCGTGCTGAAACGCAAACCACCGCCCGGTGCGGCCGATGCCGGTCTGGATTTCGTCGAGCATCAACAGCCAGGCGTGGCGATTGCATTGTTCGCGCAGGGCTTTCAGGTAACCCGGCGGCGCCATTTGCACGCCGCTTTCACCCTGGATCGGCTCGACCAGAATCGCCACGATCCGCTCGCCATGTTTTTGCTGCACCTGCTTCAGCGCTTCAAGATCACCAAATGGCACTTTGACGAAATCCCCCGGCAGCTCGTTGAATCCCAAGCGCACCGCCGGGCCATCGCTGGCGGACAAGGTGCCGAGAGTGCGGCCATGAAACGCATTGGCCATGACCACCACCAGCGGCTGTTCGATCCCTTTGCGCCAACCGTGCAGCCGCGCCAGTTTCAGCGCGGTTTCATTGGCCTCGGCGCCGGAATTGTTGAAGAACGCCCGCTCCATCCCCGACAGCTGCGTCAGCTTGCGCGCCAACTGCTGCTGCCAATCGATGCTGTAAAGGTTGGAGGTGTGCAGCAGCAATCCCGCCTGCTCGCTGATCGCCGAAACAATTCGCGGATGCGAGTGGCCGACATTGGTCACCGCCACTCCTGCGACGGCATCGAGGTATTCACGACCGGCCTGATCCCACAGTCGAGTGCCCAGACCCTTGGTGAAACTCAGGGCCAATGGTTGGTACGTGTTCATCAGGGCGGCGGCGGTCATGACTTCAAACTCCAGTGAAGGTCGGTGTGCTTGCAGTATGGTTAGCCACCAGAACTGGATAAACTCGGCAAAACTTCAATCATTTAAAAGCAGGGCTTGATAATGGATCTGTTCCAGTCGATGAGCGTCTACGTCAAGGTTGTGGAAACCGGCAGCATGACGGCGGCCGCCCTGCAATGCGAAATGTCCACGACCATGGTCGGCAATCACCTGCGGGCATTGGAACAGCGCCTTGGCGTGCAACTCCTGCAACGCACCACACGCCGTCAGCGGCTGACCGAATTCGGCACGGTCTATTATCAGCGCTGTCTGGAAGTGCTGGGCCTGGTGCAAGACTCCGAACGACTCGCCGAGCAAACCCTGGATGAGCCGCGCGGCTTGCTGCGCATCACCGCGCCGTTAACCTTTGGTGTCGAACGCCTGGCTCCGGCGCTCAGCGAATTTTCTCTGCAGTATCCGCAAGTCAGAATGGATGTCGTGCTGACCAACAGCCGCCCGGATCTGCTGGAAAGTGGTCTCGATGTCGCGTTCCGCCTCGGCCATTTCGAGCAATCGAACCTGATCGCCCGCCCATTGATCGACTACACCCTGACCGTCTGCGCCTCCCCGGAATACGTGGCCCGGCGCGGCATGCCCCTGACACCTGAAGACCTGCAACAACACGATTGCCTGTCATTCGCCTACCCCGCCGGCGATGACTGGCAATCGGTGGAAAAACGCTGGCGATTGAGTGGTCCGGAGGGTGAAATCATGATCGACGTCAGCGGGCCGATGCTGATGAATACCTCCGCCGGTTTGCATCAGGCTGCCCGCACCGGCATGGGTATCGTGATGTTGCCCGATGCACTGGTGGAACAGGATCTGCGCGACGGCAAACTGGTCACGGTGATTCCCGACTACCAGCCACCGAGCCGCCCATTGCACCTGCTTTATGCACAGGATCGCTATCGTTTGCCGAAACTGCGGCGCTTCGTCGAGTTTGCGATGCGGACATGGGGAAAAAACTGACTACGCTTGGCATCGGTTCAATTGCATTCATCCACTCATCAAGGACTCGATCACCCAATGGAAAACGCTCTGACGGTACGCGATCTTTTACCCGCCTGGGGTTTGAAGCCTCAGTGATTGCGATGGAACGTCCTCTGTGTTTAAACACTCAGCAAACTTGAATGCCATTTCCGAGATGTGTGTAGGAACCGTCTAGACCAGCACTTTCAGTCTTCACGATTACATTGGGCTTGATACAATCCGCCGCTTTTCTGAAAGCACGGACACATTCCAGGCCCTTCATGACCTTCAGCTCCCCAAAATTCTTCCTGATCTACCTTCCCATTGTCTTTTTTGTGTACTTTTTCCTGAATCGCAAACGACTGATCACGGCTGGAAAAGTCTGGCTTGTCATTGCCAGCCTGATCTTTTACGGGCACTGGAGCGTCGCGTATATTCCTTTGCTCGGGCTCTCCATTGGATTCAATTTCATTGTGGGAAAAAGCCTTGCGACCCCCAACCGACCTGTGACGTCTTGCCTATCTAAAAAAGCCATTCTCGTTATTGGAATCGTCACGAATCTGGCCTTGCTTGGATACTTCAAATACGCCAATTTCCTTGTCGACAACATAAACTCGGCTCTTGGTACAGACCTGTTTTTTGTCCAGGTCGTTCTGCCTTTGGGCATCAGCTTCTACACCTTTACGCAGATCGCCTTTCTGGTGGACTGCTACAAGAACCTCGCGAAAGAGTACAGCTTCGTAAACTATGCGTTGTTTGTAACGTTCTTTCCTCACTTGATCGCCGGGCCGATTCTTCACCATAAAGAAATGATGAGCCAGTTTCAGTCGCGCTGGACGCTTGCCGTTCGCCACAGAAACATAATGATGGGGCTGTTTATTTTCAGCATCGGTCTTTTCAAGAAAGTCGTGCTTGCCGATACATTCGCCATCTGGGCGGATGCCGGCTTCGCACAAGGTGCCAGCCATGATTTTTTCAGCGCCTGGGCGACCAGCCTTTCCTATACCTTTCAACTCTATTTTGACTTCAGTGGTTATTGCGACATGGCAATAGGTGCAGCGCTGTTGTTCAACATCTGGCTGCCAGTCAACTTCAACTCACCTTACAAGTCGCTGGACATCCAGGACTTCTGGCGGCGTTGGCACATGACGTTGAGCCGCTATCTTCGCGATTACCTATACATACCGCTAGGCGGTAACAGAGGGGGTCGGCAGCGCTTGTATTTCAATTTGATGATTACTTTCGTTCTCGGTGGACTCTGGCATGGCGCGAGCTGGATGTTCATCATTTGGGGAGCATTACACGGCGGCGCCATCGTCATGCATCGGATCTGGAAACAATGGGGCATGTCGCTGCCCGATCCTGTCGCATGGATTGTTACCTTCATGTTCGTGAACATCACATGGGTATTCTTCAGAGCCGATACCGTTGACGATGCCCTGCGCATACTTCGTGGGCTGGTAGATTTCGACTCAATCCATCAACTCGCCGTCAATAGCGTGCCGACCGCCAATCTTGCATGGGGAGGGATTTTTTCCGATCGTTTGCTAGAGATCCTTCCCGCAGGCCTGGTCGCCAACCTTGCACCCACATTGATGATCGCGATCGCCCTGCTGATCATTCGCCAGAAGAATGCTTTCGAACTCACCGTTCGCAGCGACTTCGGGCATGCGAAGGCGCTCGCAATGTCCACACTGTTTTGCCTCGCGCTGTACACCGGCGTGCAAAGCAAAAGCCCCGTTTTCCTCTACTTCAATTTCTGAGGATGCCGCCAATGAAAAAGAAATTGTATGCGGCACTCACTCTGACAGTGCTGATCATGAGCGTTGTACCGGCGATCAATCTTAAACAGGTGTTCACGGCACAGAGCGACGTGAAATGGTGGAAATCAAAGGTGTTGTACAACATGGATTCATTTCATGCTGTCATCAGCGAATGGATCTACCCCATCGGGCTGTCCATCAGTCCGGGGAAAGTCATCATCGGCAAGGATGGCTGGCTGTTTCTCGGTGACGACTACGCCAATACGATTTCATCGAAACGTATGGGTATGAACCAGGAGGATACTCGGACAGTCGAGAAAGTCGCCCGGTCCGTAGAGGCCTGGAGTCAATGGTTGAACAACAAAGGCGTGGTCGCCTTTCGCATTGTCGTAGGCCCGGACAAGGACTCCGTATATCCGGAACACCTCCCGAACTGGTCGTCGCACGCCCCTGCCAGGCCAACCGATGTGCTGCTGCGTTACGTGCGAGATGATATTTATGTCGATCCGACAAAGGCGTTGCTCAAGGCCAAAGAACAACTTCTCCATCCGCTCTACTACAAGACCGATACACACTGGAACAACGCAGGTGCATGGATCGCCTTCGATGAGTTGCGCAAAAGCCTTTCGAAAAGCCAGGCTCGGTTGACATGGCCGCAGGCTCGGGAACCCTTGATTCTGAAAACTCACGAACGTCTTGGTGGTGACCTGGCCCAGTTTCTGAGGATTCAAGCGTCGCTGACCGACCATGAGACCGTGCTCAATTTCCCTGACGAATACGCACTACCGGTCGAGCACCAGGACTTCAACTCCGGTGACATCACATTCGCGGGTCAAAACATCGGAGTCGCGTCTCCGGCGTCACCTCTTTTGGTCAAATCGCCACACGCCCTGAATCCGAAAAAAGTACTTTGGTTACGTGATTCGTTTGGCATGTCAATGTCTCCCTTGATGTCGGCCACCTTTACCGAAACATTGCATGTGTATTATCTGCCGCTCAAACCTGAGGGGCTCGTCTCACTCATTGAACGATTCCAACCGGACTATGTGTTCATCACGAGTGTCGAGCGAGATATTCGCAGCGACTTTTTCCAATCGGGACCACCCATCGCCGACGTTGAAGCCGCAGTGATCAATTAGCCAAACAGGAAGGTGCTTTTGCCTTGAGTTCGATAACGACTATGCTCGTTTATCTCTTTCCAGCATGGATGCTGCACGATGCTAACGATTCTGCAAAACACCCCGATACGGGCGTACGTGATTTTTCTGTTGCTGGTTTATTTCGGGATCAAGGCATTTTCTCCCCGCCGTGAAAGCCGTCTCTCGATGCTCATCACACCACCTGCATTTTTGGCGTGGTCGTTGTACTCCGTGAACTTGACGATCGACCCGGTCCTGTTCCTTGGCTGCTGGTTCGGCGCGCTGTTGCTGGGTGCTCTCGCGGCCTGGATGGTGTTTTCCCGCAAGGGCGTGGTACTCGACGACTCCGCAACCGGGCTGATCATGCCGGGCACCGTGAAAATCCTGATCATGCTCCTGATGTTTTTTTCCGCGAACTTCTACTTCGGATATCAACAGGACGTAAATCCGGAGTTTTCTGCTTCTGCGAATATGCTCCTGCTCAAGTCCACGGTATCGGGTTTCATGTGCGGCCTGATCAGTACCCGTTCGCTGAAGCTCTACTGGACGCTGCGAACCCTCGCCGCCCGACAGTCGCCGGTGACCGCACAATAACCAGTGATCACGACCCGCTTTTCACCAGCACCGGCTTCTCCTGATAACGTTCGGCGAACAGTTGCTTCAACTGCGCCACTTTCGGCAGGTCGTTGATCACGATGTATGGATAGGTCGGGTGTTCGGTCAGGAAGTCCTGGTGATAATCCTCCGCCGGGTAGAAGCCGTTGTAGGTTTCCAGTTTGGTCACGATGGGTTTGCTGTAGGCATGCGCCGCATCGAGTTGAGCGATATAGGCCTGGGCCACTCGTTGCTGATCGGCATTGACCGGGAACAGTGCCGATCGATATTGCGTGCCGCTGTCCGGCCCCTGACGATTGAGTTCGGTCGGGTTGTGGGCAACGGAGAAGTAGATCTGCAACAGGCTGCCGTAGCTGACTTGAGTTGGATCGAAGGTGACCTGCACCGACTCGGCATGCCCGGTGTCGCCCTCGCTGACTCGTTCATATTCCGCCGTGTCGGCCGCGCCGCCAGCGTATCCGGAAACGGCTTTCTGCACGCCTTTGACGTGCTGGAAAACACCCTGCACACCCCAGAAACAGCCGCCAGCGAACACTGCCGTCTCGCTGTGTGCCTGGGTGTTCTCATCAAGAGCCGGCGGCGCAATGGCCACACCCTCCTCGGCGCCGAAAGAAAATGCCGAGCATTGACCGATCACCCCGGCCGCTGCGACGCCCAGCAACAGACGACGCCAGATAATTCGAGTTTTCATGTCGCGCACTCCTGATCAGCCGAAGGTAAAGGCGTAGGCCGACACGCCCGGATCGAGAAACTCGATACTGAAGGTTCGATCCTTCACCCCATCGTTTTGCCGCACCAATTGATACAAACGCTGCTCGGTTACCCGACCACTACCGTCAGGCGCCACATCGACTCCGTGGGCATCGCCGGGTGCCTGACCATCGATGGTCACCTTGAAACGCACCGGTTTACCGTCCGTACCCGGCCCCAGCACCAGATGCAGGTCACGGGCATGGAACCGGTAAACGATACGACTGGCTGGCGCACTGGCGGTGGCGCGCTCGGCACCGACCGCCCATTGCCCGCCCAGACTCCAGTCATTCAGGGCGAGGTTGGTCGGCGTCGTGTAAGCCGCCACCTTGTCAGGCACGAGGCTGGTCTCCGGTACGAAATGTTCCGCGCGCTGGTAGCCGACGTAGGTTTCCGGCGACAGCACCTGATTCATGTCCGGCGCCATCTGCACGCCTTGGGCATCGGCATTGATCAAACCGTCGGCGACGGTTTTCGCACCGGCCTCACGCAGCAGTTGCTGGATGACGCGTTCCGATTCGGCGTAGTCCCCTTCGCCAAAGTGGTGGTAACGAATGCGCCCCTGTGCGTCGGCAAAGTAATGCGCCGGCCAGTATTCATTGCTGAAAGCACGCCAGATCCTGTAGTCGTTATCGACGGCAACCGGGTAGTTGATACCCAGTTCCTTCATGGCTTTGGTGACGTTGCCTACATCACGCTCGAAGGCGAATTCCGGTGCGTGCACGCCGATCACCACCAGGCCCTGATCCTTGTACTTCTCGGCCCAGGCTTTGACATAAGGCAGCGTGCGCAGGCAGTTGATGCAGGAGTAGGTCCAGAAATCCACCAGCACCACTTTGCCCTTCAATGCCTTTGCATCCAGGGGGGCGGAGTTAAGCCATTGCACGGCGCCATCGAGCGGCGGCAGCTGACCTTCGACCGGCAAAGAGCCCGGCGCCTTGGCAGCCATTTTCATCGCGCCACCGGCGGCCATCATGCTGCTGTTCGCCGCATCATCCGCAGCGGGAATCTGCGCCATCATCGTGCCGTTGCTTTGAGGGGATTTTCCCGCGAGCTTGCCGACCAGGGCCTGTTCCAGACCGCCGGTGGAGGCGGTCGAGACCCGTGCCAGAATCCCGGTATCGAGGCCCAGCGCGATGGCGGTCACACCGGCCAGCATCGCAGCGCCGAGTCCGCGGCGGATCCACTCGCCGGTGCCGATCGAACGCTTCATCAGCGCAAAAACCTTACCGCCCAGCAGCAGCGCCGCAGCCAGCGACGTAGCCGCGCCCGCCGCGTAAGCGAGCAACAACAGCGTGGTGGCGATGCTTGCCCCTTGCAGTGCGGCTCCGGTCAGAATCAAGCCGAGGATTGGCCCGGCGCACGGTGCCCAGAGCAGCCCGGTGGCGACACCGATCAGAAACGACGCGCCGGGACGCGGACGATTGTCCCGGCCGGCGGCCTCCGACAGGCGACTGCCGGCGGACACCAGCGGCCGGGTCAGACGCTCGGCCAGATGCGGCAGCAGCAAGGTCAGCCCGAACAGTGCAACGAACAGCAACGCGAGCCAGCGACCGTACTGATTGACTTGCACCACCCAACCGCCGCCCACCGCCGCCAGTGTCGCAACGAGGGCGAAGGTCAGAGCCATCCCGGCCAGCAGCGGCAAGCCACTCTTGATAAACGGCTGCCCGGTGCGAGCGAAGACAAAAGGCAGAACCGGCAGGATGCACGGGCTGACGATCGTCAGCACACCGCCGAGATAAGCGAGAACCAAGAGCCACATGGTGTCGTCCTGTAGTGAGTGAAGATTGCAGGCGGGCCATGACTCAAACCGCCACGGGTTTGAAGGTCATGGCCAGGCCGTTCATGCAGTAGCGCAGGCCGGTGGGCTTTGGCCCGTCGTCAAAGACATGTCCCAGGTGACCACCGCAGCGCCGGCAATGGACCTCCTCGCGGGTCATGCCGAAGGAGCGGTCCTGGCGGGTGGCCACGGCGTGTTCCAGCGGCGCCCAGAAGCTCGGCCAGCCGGTGCGGCTGTCGAACTTGGTGTCCGACGGGAACAGCGCCAGATCGCACCCGGCACAGGCAAACGTGCCGGCCCGATGCTCGTTGTTCAGTGGGCTGCTGTAGGCCCGTTCCGTGCCTTCCTTGCGCAGCACGTCGTATTGCTCGTCGGTGAGCAGTGCATGCCACTCGCTGTCACTGTGGGTCACTTCGAAAGCCTCGTCGGCAAGCGCCTCACTCACCAGCGCGGAGCCCGTGGATAATTTTGGCAATACACCCGTCAGTAACGCTGCAAGCCCCAGCCCGCCGCCTGTTGCGAGAATCTGTCGCCGTGAAAACATGGCCGTCTCCCAAAATTCCAGATGCCTGTCGTGGAACACAGCCTAGGCTTGGGTTGATCGCCAAATCCTCACGGGAAGTTAAACAATTCGTGATAACTCGCCCCGAGGAAAACCCGCACAATGCGCACATTGCGCCGAAGGATTGAGCTTCATGGAACAGACCAAACGCGTCCTGGTGGTCGAGGACGACCTGCACATCGCTGACCTCATTTGCCTGCATCTGCGGGACGAACAATTCGAGGTGGTGCACAGCGCCGATGGCGACGAAGGCATGCGCCTGCTGCAACAAGGCCACTGGGATGCGCTCATCCTCGATCTCATGCTGCCCGGCGTCGACGGACTGGAAATCTGCCGCCGCGCCCGGGCCATGGCCCGCTATACGCCGATCATCATCACCAGCGCCCGCTCCAGCGAACTGCACCGCATTCTTGGCCTCGAACTGGGCGCCGACGATTACCTCGCCAAACCGTTTTCGATGCTCGAACTCGTCGCCCGGGTCAAGGCACTGCTGCGTCGGGTAGACGCCATGGCGCGCAACCTGAAGATGGACGCCGGCAGCCTGAGCCTCGATGGCCTGACCATCGACCCGATCACCCGTGACGTTGCCCTCAACGGCCAGCGTCTTGATCTCACGCCTCGGGAGTTCGACCTGCTGTATTTCTTCGCCCGCCAGCCGGGCAAGGTGTTCTCGCGCATGGATCTGCTCAACGCAGTCTGGGGCTACAGCCACGAAGGTTACGAACACACGGTCAACACCCACATCAATCGCCTGCGGGCGAAGATCGAGGCCGATCCGGCACAACCGGTGCGCATCCTTACGGTGTGGGGCCGTGGCTACAAATTCGGCACGAGCGCAGAGCAACCATGAAACTGACCCTGACGCAGCGCCTGTCTCTGGTATTCGCCGTGTTGCTGCTGGCGTGCTGCGGCACGTCCGCGTGGCTGCAGGTGCGCTCCAGCCAGATGCATGAACTGGAGGTGGTGCAGGGCCTGTCCCGGGATCTGGCGCAGCACATCGCCCACGACACGGTGCTGATGGACAGCAACGGCCTGATGCCTGGCGCGGTGCGCGAACTGTTCAGCCAGTTGATGCTGGTCAACCCGAGTGTCGAGGTGTACCTGCTCGACACCGAAGGGCGGATCGTTGGCAATGCGGCGCCGGAAGGACGCCTGCGTCGGCAGACTGTCGATCTCGCGCCGATTCAGCGATTGCTCAACGATCAGCCATTGCCGATCCTTGGTGATGACCCGCGCAGCCTCGACGGCCGCAAGGTTTTCAGCGCCGCCCCGTTGCAGGTCAACGGCAAGCCGGCCGGGTATCTTTACGTGGTGTTGCTCAGTGAAGCCCATGATCGCTTTGCCGAACGCGGCGCCACCAGCGCGGCGCTGAATACGGCGTTGCTGTCCATCGGTCTGGTGGCGTTCCTGTGTCTGATTGCCGGTCTGACGGCATTCAACCTGATCACCCGACCGCTGCGACGATTGACCGAAACCGTGAGCCAGTTCGACATCGACGGTGCGCCGCAAACGCTTCCTGTCACTCCGAACGCTGTGGACAAGTTCGCCGATCCGGATGAAATCGCCGTACTCGACGCGGCGTTCCGACAAATGCAAAACCGCCTCGGTGAACAGTGGCGCTCATTGACCCGCCAGGATCAGGAACGCCGGGAACTGGTGGCGAACATTTCCCATGACTTGCGCACACCACTGGCTTCGCTGCACGGTTATCTAGAAACCCTGTCGCTCAAGGACGCCACACTGTCTCCCGAAGAACGCCGCCGCTATCTGGGGATTGCCCTGGACCAGAGCCGCAAGGTCGGCGGACTCGCGCAGTCTTTGCTGGAACTGGTGCGCCTCGAACACGGTTTTGTGCAGCCGATACTGGAGAAGTTTTCCCTGACCGACCTGGTGCAGGACATCTTCCAGAAATTCGAACTCGGGGCCGAAGCCCGGAACGTCGAGCTCAAGGCCAGTTTCAGCGCCAACCTGCCGGCCGTCTGCGCCGACCTCGGGCTGATCGAACGAGTGCTGACCAATCTGGTGGACAACGCCCTGCGTCACACACCGCAAGGCGGCGAAATCGAACTCGGCCTGATGTCACGTGGCCAATTGGTCGAGGTGACCGTAAGCGACTCCGGGCCCGGTATCGCTGCCGAACTGCGCGAAGGCTTGTTCCTGCGTCCCTTCAATATCGGCGGCGCGCGACGGGATGGCGGGCTGGGTTTGAGGATCGTGCACCGGATCCTGCAACTGCATGGACGCGAGATCCGCTTGCTGGATGTCGCCGGGCGCGGGGCGACCTTTCAATTCTCGCTGCCGGTGGATCAACAGGATGCAGAGCAGTGGATCGTCCGTTCGATGAACCTGAATACGCCGGGCAAATAATCAACTCCACCGGGCCGTTGCTCCGTGACAACACCGCCCCGCTCCCCTAAATTAGTCGGCCTGAAAAAGCCCCCCATGCTTTCTCGTCTTATCCCAAGTTAAAAGTAGTGAAATTTCAATGTCCGATTTCAACACCGCTGAATCCGTAGTCACCCTGTCGTCCAAAGCGGAATACGAAAACTCCATCAATCTTTCACAACACATTCCACAAGCGAAGATCATCAGCGAGATGGTGCTCGACGCGTTCCAGTCGACCCGCGAGAGCGAGCAGATCCGCGAACTGCGCGCCGCGATCCGTCAGGCTCACGATCGCTTCGATGACGATCAGGCCTACGAGCTGATGGGCCAGCTCAAGCGCCTGAAGGACGCCGAGGCAGCCGACATTGCGGCGCTCGAAGACCTGAGCAGCAAGTTCCCGATCAGCCGCATCCTGTCCAGCTTCAAGGACGACCCGGCGTTCCAGGAAATCGTCTACGGCCTGGCCCTCAAGGTGCTGAACCAGACCCATCAGGCCATCAGCAACCCGGGCGGCGGCAAGAGCAAGGCTGCCCGTGCCAAAAAAGATGTCGAAGTGTTCAGCATCAGCAAGGACGGCATCAGCGTGACCCTGCCCCTGCGCACGCCGCGTTCGCGCCTGAGCGTGGATCGTGAAGCGCTGGAGTTCCTCGGCTTCACCTTCGTCGGTGAAGGCGAAGAAGCAGAAATCGAAGGCGAGACCTTCGTCGACAACGCCGGCACCGAACACGCGATCAACCGCAAGAACATCATCACGGCCCTGCAACAGCAGACCGCGTTCGACGGTTACAGCATCGCTGCCCAGTAACACGGCGACCGCAAAAAAAGCCCCACGCTGTCCGGCAGCGTGGGGCTTTTGGTTTTTACGACGGGCAATCGTCAGAGCTGTGGATAAATCCGCTCGTACAATCGCACATCCGACGGGCAATCGATTTCGCCCCAGGGTTCATGGGTCGGCACTCCCTGAACCCGGATACCCGCTTCGATTGCCAGAGAAAACAACGAGGTCATGTCCACCTGATCACGCTGTTCGGTACTCAGATCCGTCAATTGTTCATTCAATCCGCGCCAGCCCGCCGGGGTCAGCTTGAACAAGCCCATGTACTGCCCCTGAATCTGCTCCAGCGACTGCGCGCGATGGCCGATCTCGCAGATCTGTCCGTTATCGATGACAAAGCGCTCCATATCGTCCAGCGGCTGCTCGAAGCGTTGCTGCCAGAGCTCGACTGCGCGGGGGTCATAGCCCAGAACGATATCGCCCTGCGCTTGCGTCAGATTACGCACCAGAGCCGGCGAGTAGAAAATGTCGCCATAACTCACCACACACGGTTCGTCGTCGAGCCACGCTTGCGCCGCACTCAAGGACTGGCGAATACCGGTGGTACTCCACAACGGGTTGATGAACAGCCGATCAGCATAGGCGGCAAGCATGTCGCTGCGATAACCGGCGACAATGCCGATTTCGCTGATACCGCCGGCGCGCAACGTGTTGACCGTGCGCTCGATCAACGGGATCGCATTAAACTCGACCAGTGCCTTGGGCCGTTGATCGGTCAGCGATCCCAGTCGGCTGCCACGCCCTGCCGCAAGAATGATTGCCTTCATGGTGAAACTCCAAAAACCTGGCGGACCAGCGAAAGGTCGGCACTGTCAAAGGGGGAATTGCGCTCGGGATGCCACATCACCGCGCTGTGGCGGGCGTCCGGATGGCTGACCGCTTCAATCACGCCATCGGCGCTCTCGGCCTCGATTTCATAACCCAACGGAACGGAACGGAACCCGTAGTCGTGGAACGAATTGACACGTCGGGACGCACCGCAATACCGGATGTCGTGACTGCCGACATGATCTGTGACCGGTGCAAGTGCGGCGCCAGCCCGCGTGAGCATGACCTGCATGCCGCGACACACCCCCAGCACCGGCAATCGGCGTCGTTGTGCCCAATCCAGCAGCAGCGCTTCAGTCTCATCGCGCAGATCGGCGCTGCCGGTCAAAGCCTGACAGCTTCCACCTCCGGTCAGCAGCACCCCGTCAGGCTCGAATCGCTCCAGCAATTGCCGACTGACGACGGGATCGTTCGGCAGGTACAACGGCAGCACTGCGCATTGCGTCAGAAACGCCGTCCAGCGCTGGTCGATCGCATCGCGCCACTCCTGGCGCGCGGTATCGAACAGACGCAGCATGGTCACCGCGATCAACGTCACGACAGCACCTGAATCCGCCGCTCGGCGCAATCGAGGATCAACCGCTTGCTGTTCAGCAAGCTGCGAAACTTCACGTCACCGACGCCGATGGCGGCGGGAATCGCAAACTCCCTGGCGCGGATCGACATGTGCGAGTTTTCCCCACCATAGGCGGTGATGAAGCCGGCGATGCGGTGGGTGAAAATCCAGTCGAATCCGGGATCGGCGTTTTCGATCAGGACAATGCAGCCCTCGATATCGCGCTTGCCGATGTCTTCCGCACGCAACACCGCGACCGGCGCCTGCGTCGAACTTCGGGTGATGAAGTTGGGGTTGCACGATTCGATGGCGTGAGCCAGCAAATCCTGCGGTTTGCAGACGATCACCGGGGTACGAATGTTCTGCGTCTGTTGCCAGCGCGTGCGGTTACTGGCGATCTTGTCGCGAATCGAGTCCAGTCGCACCTCTTCCAGGTTGCCGACAAAATCGCCAAGCCTGGCGAAGCTCAGCTCATCGAGACTCAATTCATGCTCGCGCCCCCAGCCTGCCAGTGCCTTGAGCGCCTGGGATACGAACGCGCCATACAAGTATTTGACCTTCTCGCGCGCCGCCACGGCGGCATCGAGGAACTTGAAAAACTGCTCCGCCGACACCCGGAACCGGCACTCGTCGAACGCCTGCTGCACCGCCAGGCGGATCTCGCCACTGATCACCCTTGGTCCTTCGTCACGCTGGGCCCGTTGCGGCGGCGTGTTCCAGTCGAAATACGCTTGCGGACTTTCGTCATAGCGCGCCACACGCACGTCATAAGTGCCAGGCCGCACATGACCATGCAGGCGCAGGAACGCTTCTTTGTGCAGGATGCGGAAGTCGTCGGCCATCTTGCGCCCGACCGTGTGCACGCCACCGATCATCCAGTCGGTGAAACCCGCCGGAATGCGCTGCTGGTTTTCCAGCGACTTGATTACCGCTGTCGCCACGAACGCTGCCCGGGCGACCCCGGAAAACACTTCGCCCACGACCTTCGCATCGGCGAGTGCGTGACGCAGACGATGCAACGGGTCGACGTTCTCAGGGTCGCGATCCAGGCGCTCTACCTTCTGTTCGATCCGCGGCAGTCGTGTCAGATCCGAAAAGAACGGGCCATCGGCACTGATGATATGTTCGGTGACGCTTTTCAGTTCGGCCAGATAGAGTGCGCGCTGCCCGGCATTGAGCCCCTTGAAGGCCGGGATCGACTCGGCGGGCATCGCAGCCAGTTGCGGTGTGAAACAGGTGGGAATGATCGAGAACTCGATCTTGTCGTGCAACGACTGATGCGCCCCCAGATGTTCACAACATTGGGTGACCACCGAGTTGACGATCGACAGCGGCAAACTCGCAGGGATGAACGACTCCACGCTGTAGGGAATGCAGATATAGGGTGAGCCGCTGAACTGATACATCAGCGGCTTGTTGCGCATGTCACGGTAGCCATAGCGGAACCGGGCCGATGCCCAGTTCACGTCGGTGATCAGTTCCTTGTACAGCGAGTAGGCCAAGGGACGTGGCTTGACCCCAATCATCTCGGCCGGGTTCCAGTCCGGCATCAGCCCCAGAAAGGCATGCACGCCGAGTTCGGGCTGACGGGTCTTGCGGGCCAGCCCTTCGAGTAGCACCACTTCCGAGTCGAGTACCGCCTGTAACCCGATGTCCGCCCGCGCATCGATGTTGTCGATGCCTTGCCCGGTCATCGGTCGCACTTGAAACAGCAGCGGCCCGTCTTCGGTAATGGCGAACTCGATGTCCAGCGCATCGCGTTCGGTCAGTTGTTCGACTTCGGCCAGCAAGGCAAACAGCCCCTTGAGCGCTGCCGGTTCTGCAGCGGTCTGGGACTTGATCGCAACAAATGAATGAACGGTGCCGGTGCCGGCCGTCACGCCATCGGTTCCGTGACCGGGCACATAGTCGACCACGTAATACGGCAGGCCGGATTCCGGGTCGCGGGTCATCGCCACGCCCGAAGCCAGCACCCCGGTCGCCATGCTTTGAATCAGCACTTCATCGAAGTCACGCGCCTGCCCATAAGAAGCGATCACTTGCTCGATGGCCTGCTGCAGCGCCGGCGCGCCGCAGACATTACCGACCGAGTCGTACATCCCGGCGCCCGAGGTGCCATCCTGATCTTCGGTCAGACTGCTCGAACGCACGATCAAAGGCTGATCACCGAAGCGCCTGACACAGTAATCCAGAATCGCCTGGGGTTTATTGCGCCAGTTTCCCACAGTGAACCGGTGCAGAGGCAGCACACGACCGTTCTGCAGAAACGGGGCAAGGCTTTCCAGTGTTCCGGCCTTACCGGAAAACTCGAAGGGACTGACTAAAGTCATCGACTGCATGTCGTCTTCCATTGAGAGAGGTCATTACATTCCGTTGTGAGCCGTGACGGCCACCGGGAGCCGGGTACAACGACGATTTACAACAACTCGGGGCCGGTGTATTTCGCCAGTTCGTTGCCGTACAACAGCGACAGTTCGGCCAGGAACTCATTGCCTTTTTTCGCTGCGGCATACGGACAGCTGTCGAGCACGATCACATGGCCGATAGTGCCGATGTTGCCGCTGTAGACACTCACCTGCTGGCCAGGAACCACGTGCGCCGTGCAGAACTCGATGGCGTATTTGTCCAGAAGCGGCTGCAACAGACTTGGGTCGTAGCTTTCGCAAATGCTGCCGCCATGACGCGAAGCGACCGTCACCACGGTGCCGGCGGTTTCGATCAGCGAATCGTCGATCTTGATGGTCTCGCCCAGGTGCAGGCGAATGAGCATTTCGAAGGGATCGATACCGGTCAGCATCCGGTACATCTGCGGAGCAACGCTGCCCATCATGCGGGCATTGATTTCCACCAGGCACGGACCTTTTTCGTCACGCAGCAGCTCGACGTGATACAGACCGATATCGAGTTTCAGCGCACTGAAAACATCCTGTACATATGCCTTGATTTCATCACGCGCGGCATTGTCCAGACCCGACGGCATGGTCGCGGTCATTTCGAGGATTTCGTTGTACTCGGCGCGGAAACGGATGGTCGTCGCATAGCACGACACCACGCCCTTTTGCACGATCACTTCGGCCGAATGCAGCGTGCCTTTGACGTATTCCTCGATCAGGTATTCACGGCTGACCAGTCCATCGATCATCGGGTCCGATTCGGAACGGGCCTGGCGGATGTTCTCGACGAAACCGTCGAAATCCTGCCGAGTAAAACAGATCGCGGAAAACTGCTTGGAGAAACCACGGGTAGGCTTGACCACGAACGGCAGTGCCAGTCGTGGCGCGACACCTTCAGCCAGCTGGCTTTCAGTGAGTACCTGGAAATCAGGTGAGCGAACATTGTTGGCTCGCAGCGTTTCGCGCAGACGACTTTTATAGACCGCACCGCACAGATGCTCGTGGCTTGGATAACGGGTACCCAGCCACTCCGACTCTCTGGCCACTGCCACAATGGCGGCTTCAGAAGTGGTGATCAGCGCATCGATCTTGCGGGCTTCGTTGAGCTTGACCAGCAGGTCGTGGAATTCGCTACCTTCCAGCGATCCGACCCGAATGTATTCATCGACATGCTTGAGGTACGGTTCGATCTTCGATTGATCACCCTTGACCGAGATGGTCAGGAACGACATGTCGCGCTGGTGAATGAAGGTCACGTAACAACCCAGACGCTTGGCCGCTTCAAAGGCCAGCAGGCCACTGACCGTGCTGTCGACCAAAACAACGTGTTTCATAAGGAACGCTCCATGTAGTTATGCGTTGTGCAGGAGAAAACTGCTCAGAGAAAACACCACCGCGATGAACGTCACCGTAGGAACCGCCTTGAATTTCGGCAGTTTCAGGCTGGTGACTTGCAATACGGCAATCAGAAAGGTCAGCCACAGAACGCTGTGTTCCGAAGCCTTGCCAGCGGCGACAGCCTGGAACGCGAGCGCGAACAGCAGGCCGGAATAAGTGGTTGGCAATCCGCGATAACCGACCGGGGCATTCGGGTCGTTGATGGCGAACACCGCCAGGCGCAGAACACCCGATAGCACCAGCGCAGCAGCGGCCGACACCCCGGGCAAGGAAGGCGACAGCAGAATCAGGATCAGCGCCGGCGCAACGCTGAAGTTCAACAGGTCGGCAAAGCTGTCCAGGTGTTTACCGAAGGCACGACGGGGAGCATCAGCGGCCAGCCAGGTTCTGGCGATGTGACCATCAACGAAATCCAGAATGGCCGCCAGGCATATGATGCTCGCGGCCCAGGACAGACTTCCCCGGTAGGCGGTCACGACCGCAGCGAAGGACAACAATATATTTATTGTTGTCACCCAGTTAGCGAGGTCGAGAAAACGGACGAACGGAAACACCGGCACAATAATGCGCATGACTCATGACTTCCTTGTCTTATTTGATTTGATTAAACGACTTGCTCGGCGGCTCTTGTACCGAACGACAATAACTTTATAGCGAGCAAGTAAGTAACAACGAAAACAATACTGGTGATAAACAGCCCGACCTGCTCAACCAATAATGTTCCGAGAAAGATAGTAACTATCATCCCTGCGTAGACACCCGCGTACTGAACCGATGCGACTAATGGCATGGCATGACCGGGCGTCGCCAATACCACATCCGACTGCAGTTTGAAAAATGCCAGTTCAAAGAAAAAGATATAGAAAAAGTACGCCACGTAACTTGAAGAGAACCCGCCACCGAAAGCGGCAGTCATCATGAACAATGCACTGGCACACGCCATCGACAACGGCGCCAGCCGATGCCCACGCTTGTTCAGCCTGTAATAAACGATGGCTCCGACCAGGGCAGCGATGCTGTTCACCGCTTGCAACAGCCCGACATAACCTTCCGACAAACCCAGCACGTGGGCAGGCAGCAAAATCCGGGAAACGTTGAAGAAACCCTGATAGACGCTCACGAAAACGATGAAGCTGATGAAACTGTGGCGCAGCTGCGGGGTGCTTTTCATGAGCGCCGAAAAAGTCGCGATCAGCGCCGTGGACGCTGGCACCCCGGTACTGACCGAACGCTCGGCCCGTGGCAGCAGAAACGCCGCGATAGCTGCGCAGGCAAACAGCGTGGCGGTAATCAGCAAGGCGTGCCAGGGCATCATTTCACCCTTGACCAACGCCATGGCGGCACCGGCAATCCCGCCGGCGATGAACTGCGCCGTGAGAGTCAGCGGCACTGTCGACTCCACGTTCTGCGAATTGAAATAGCACTTGATCGCAACGATCCGCCCTACCCGCTGCAAAGCATCCAGTGCCCCTATCGCAATACCGCCGACGACGGCAATCAACGCAAACGTCGGCAACACCGAATACACCAGGATGGCGACCAGCAACGCCACGGCATTGGATAACAGCAACAGGGTGCGTGGGGAGACGCGATCAGAGAGCCGATAAATCTGCCCGACGAACAGAACCGGCAACACCATCGGCGAAAACAACACGATTTGAGAATACAGCAGGCTACCGGTTTCTTTATAAGTGTAATAAGAAAGGTAGATATAACTGAGCGTCGATGCACAGATGGCGCAAAGATTGATGATCCATATAAGGATCGTCAGTTTTTTCGTAGAGAGGGTGTTGCTCATTATGATCCTTCACTGTGCAAGCTTCCTGCTTGACTGACACGCTATCGTAAAAAACAATACTGGGCAATATCTTTTAATAATTTTGTCATCTATCTCTGAATAAAAAAAACACGCACTCTTTTAGTGCGCGAAGTTAGACAAAGTCACCTTGTTGTTACAAAGGACGTGCAACAACACTCAGACCCATAATGACTTATTAGTCGCGTTGATTTTCCCTGGCCAGGCAAAAAGAAACTGCCTTCGGTTGCACTGTTTCGATTCAAAACAAACATAAGTACAACCCGATACTTTCGGCGGTTGCACCCACCCCGTCGATTGCATCTCTCAAGCCCTGCCAGGCCCCCCTCCACCAGACCATTTGCAAAGTGCCAGTATCTGCGGCACTCAATGCCGGTCCCTGAAAGTCACAGGCGCCGGACGGCCGCGACAGCCCACCCGATGCCTTTTACCCCGGACACCTCCATTTTTCTCAACCCTTGAGCACCACGGATCCGCCTGCAGGGAGCATCGAATCACTTTCCAGCCAACGACGAGTGGTGCGTTTGCTGAGGCTCTCATGAATACCCCACCCCTCTATCGGCAACTCGCCAATCACTATCTAGATGCCATTCGCAGCGGCACCCTCAAGGCAGGCGAACGGTTGCCCTCGATCCGACTGATGATGGAAAAACATGCCGTCAGCCTCTCCACGGCAGTGCAGGTGTGCCGCGAACTGGAACACCAGGGCGTGCTGGAAGCCCGTCCACGTTCGGGCAACTTCATCCGTCAGCCCGACAAATTGCCCAAATCGCCAGCCATTGCAGCCCCGTCACCTGTGAGCACCGACGTGTACGTCGGCATTCATGAACAGGTGTCGTCGGTGCTCAAGGCCAGCCAGGGTCTGTCGATCAAAGTCAATTTCGCCAGTGCCTACTGCGCGCCCGAACTGTATCCGCTGAAGATCCTGCAGGCCCACATGACCAAGTCCCTGCGCCTGGATCAACACCTGCTCGGTGCTCCGGGCTCTGCCTGTGGCAACACGCTGCTGCGTCAGGTCCTGGCGCGCCGCGCCTTGGCCAGCAAGGCCAATCTGCCGGCCGAGCGCATCGTCATCACCAACGGTGCAACCGAGGCGATCAATCTTGCGTTGCGCGCAGTCACTCAACCCGGCGATATCGTGGCAGTGGAATCTCCGACCTTCTATGGACTGCTGCAAATCCTTGAGAGCCTCAATCTGCGGGTGCTCGAAGTGCCGACAACCAGCGACACCGGCCTGAACCTCGACGTCCTCGAACAATTGCTCGCAGGAGCAAAACCGATCCGCGCGCTGATCGTCATCCCCAACCTGCAGAATCCGCTGGGCAGCATCATGCCCGACGCCCACAAGGCGCGGCTGGTCGAGTTGTGCGATAAACACGGCACCGTACTGATCGAAGACGACACCTATGGCGATCTGGTGGATACCGAGCAACCGCTGTCGACCCTCAAGCACTGGGATCGTAACGACAACCTGATTTATTGCGCCTCACTGAACAAAACCCTGGCACCGGGCATTCGCCTGGGCTGGATAAGCGCCGGGCGCTGGCATGAACGTGTAGAGATGCTCAAACATACGCAGTCGCGTGGTTGCGAGGCATTGTCTCAACTGGCGGTCAGCGCCTTGATGAAAACGCCCTCCTACGAACGTTATCTGCGCCGTTTGCGCAAGACACTCACCGGGCAACGCCAGCAAATGAGCAGCGCGATCCTGCGTCATTTCCCCGCCGGTACTCGGGTCACGTCACCTCAGGGCGGCACGTTGCTGTGGGTGGAACTGCCGCGGGAGTTGTCGGCAATGAGGTTGTTTCACGACGCGCTGAAACTCGGTATCCAGATCACGCCAGGTGACATCTTTTCCAACGCCAAGCGCTTCGGTCACTGTGTGCGTATCGGTTGCGGCGCGCCGTTTTCACCGCGTATCGAGGACGCGGTGAAAACCCTTGGACGACTGCTGGAGAACCAGTACTAGCCAGCAGACAACGGCGGCAGGTGCAGACAAATGATGTGCGGATCACCGTTCAAGTGAACGAAACGCTCGGCGATCAACGGATCGTGACCGGGAATGACATGGTCTTCACCGTCCGCCAATTCATCGATCCGATCGAACGCCTCAAGGGTCTGCGCCAGATCATCGAGGATCGGAAACGGACTGCGCTGGCGGATGTTGGCCCACAGGTGGGCGGCGTCGGAGGCCAGTACGATCCAGCCGCGCTCGGTGAACACCCGCACCACCTGGCTGCCGGGTGTGTGACCGCCGACCGGATGCAGGGTGATGCCCGGCAACACTTCGACACTGCCGCTGTGCAAACGCAAGCGCCCTTCGAACAATGGCGGCAGGGCCGACATGACGTCCTCGACCTCGTAGGTTTTGTTGAGGGTGCGATGGGTCATTTTCGGCCCGGTGCAGAAACGCAGTTCAGCTTCCTGCAAATGCACCGTGGCATTGGCAAACAAACCGATGTTGCCGGCATGATCCCAATGCAGATGCGTCAGGATCAATTGTTTGACTTGCGCAGGATCGATATCCAGTTGCCGCAGGGAGTTTTCTGGCCGGCGATACATCTGACGATCACGCCGTTCCGCCGTGGCAGGCTGGAAGCAGGTATCGACCACGACCACGTGCTCGGCATTGCGAATGACCCAGAAGTAATAGTCCAGCGGCATTGGCGCATTCGGGTCACCGCAACAGGCGTCGTAAAGAAAGCTCTCGCGGGCTGTGCGTTGGGCATTGGCCCCGACACGGATGGCAAAAACTTCGTACTCAGGAACAGACATGTTCACCTCCCGATTCAGGCTGCCGCTTCGGATTTGAGCGTCGGGCGGAAATCAAAATCGATCTGCGCGCCGATTCCCAGATCTTCGGCCAGACGATGCAATCCGCTGTAGTCGCGCATGATGGTGGCGTTGCGGTTGCTTTCACGGGTTTCGTCGATGATCTGCCTGGCTTGCTCAACACCGAGCTGACTCAGAATCGCCTCCCACATCGAGTAGTCCTGGGCCACGAATGCGCTCAATGCCTGGGACAGGGTGCGGGTGAAAAACGCTCGCTGTTCCGTCTGCATGTTGGCGTACATGACCTTGGCCACTTCGGCCAGCACCTTGCTGTGGGCATATTCATCCCGATTGTGCAATTCGGCGACGAGTCGATTCTGCGGCTGGATGCTTTGGTCATCCGCCAGCAGGTCGAGGAAGGCGTTGACGCTGATTTCTGCCACGACAGCAAACGTGATTGCAGCCATGTCCCGCTGCCAGGGCTCACTCAGTTCCTGTTGCAAGGCCTTCAGCCGCAGATACGTGACCGACGGAGGCAGGTCAAGCATCGCCCCCAGTTTGCGTTCGGCGCGGGTACGCTCCACAGCGCGCAGGTGCATCAGCGTGTGGTAGTGCTCGTCGATCAGTGCCTGCTGCATGGCCTCGCGAAAATGCCAGTCGTCCGGACCGAGGTACTGGTTGGCAATGACGCTCAATGCCGGGTTTACCACCAGTTCTTCGGCAGTGACGGTGCGCAGGTTATAGCCAATCCACCCCCAGGTGAGCACGCTGCTCTTGAGTTCTTCACTGAGCGCCTGAAACGCCGGGTGATGGAAGAACGGCACCAGCCGCTCGGGGTAATCAGCACGGGTCGGGTCGAACGCCTCGCTGACATCCGCCTTTGCCGGCGAACACACCGTAGCCCGTTTGCTCCAGGCCTGATTCAGACGGATCACCAGTTGATGATCGACAGAGACGATCTCGATTGCAGTTTCCATGACGCGATACCTGTAGGACGCGTACCTGTTGCCAGGTACGTCAATGAAATTAAGAAAGTCGCAAAACTCAACCCAGCCAGTAGCGAACAAGGTGTCGCGCCGGATCGCTGTAGCGGCTGCGAGCATGGATCATTCGCCAGTTGTCCCAGATCAGCATGTGCCCGTCAGGGATAAGCACCGGGGTGTTGTGTTCAAGAAAGTACGCCTCGCCCAAACGGGCAAAACGGGCCAGCGGGCTATCGCTGTTGGCGACCTGTGATTGCTCCAGCGCTTGTTTCGAAGGGTTCACATCGCCGTAATGAAACTGGTTGTAGCTGAAACGAAAGACGTCGCCCTTCTCGGCCGGCGTGAGGATGTACTCCAGCACACGGCGCTGCCCTGGCTCACCGGGCTTGGCGGTGGCGACAAACTCCACCGGAGTATCGTGAATCCACTCGCGCAACTCTGGATCGTCCTGCTCCAGTGATTGGAGAAACTCGAGGCCATCCACCAGCCCCGTATGCCCGCCACCACAAGTGGCCTGGCGCAGACAATGCAGCGCGAGGTAGCGCGGCGGCGGACCATAGACCGGAGCCTCGGTGTGCGGGCCGATGCCATTCATGCTTTGCGAATAAGGCAGATCCTCATAACCCGGCTTGCGGGTGATGGCGAACGCCGTTTGCCCGTTGAACTGCGGAATGATCGGGCCGAACGCCTGCAAAACGCCCTCGACATCGTGCGCAAATTCGTTGGGGGTGAGCACCGTCCAGCCGCGTATGGCCAACTCTTCTTGACGAAGGTCCAGCGAAGCTTGAGGGGCGGGCACAGCGAATCCTTGGTCTGACATGGTGGCAGTCCTTTTCCGGTTCAGGCGTTAACGGTTGAGGTGTAGGCCGCAATCAGTTCGCGGCATGCGGCGCCAGGTTCGAAGCGTTGTTGGTCGATGCTTTGCACGGGGGTAATTTCAGCGGCGGTGCCGGTGAGAAAACACTCATCGAACTCGCCCAGCTCCGAGGGCACGATCGTTCGTTCGATGACCTGATAGTCCAATGCCCGCGCCAGTTCGATCACGGTCTGGCGAGTGATGCCATTGAGGAAACAATCGGCCGTTGGCGTGTGCAGCGTCCGGCCTTTGACGAAGAACACGTTGGCGCTGGTCGCCTCCGCAACATGCCCACGCCAGTCAAGCATCAGTGCATCGTGATAACCGCTGTTCTCTGCATCGTGCTTGCTCAATGTCGCGATCTGATAGTGCCCGGACGCCTTGGCCTGGAACGGGCTGGTGTCCGGTGGCGGCCGACGCCACAGTGCAGTCTTCAAACGGATGCCAGCCATGCGTGCCGCCGGATCGAAATAGCTCGGCCATTGCCAGCAGGCAATCGCCACATGGACCCGGTTGAAACGTGCGGAAGTGGAAATCATCTCGCTGCCGCGCCACGCCACCGGACGCAGATAGCCGTCGATGACCGAGTTGCGCCGCAGCAACTCATGACTGGCGTCTTCCAGTGCCTGCGGCGTAAAGGGAATCGTGAAATCCATCCATTGCGCCGAGCGATACAAACGCTCTGTGTGCTCACGCAGCTTGAATACTTTTCCCCCATAGACTCTCTCGCCTTCATACACGGTGCTGGCGTAATGCAGCCCGTGACTGAGCACATGCAACCGTGCCTGCGACCACTCGACGAACTCGCCGTCAAGCCAGATCACGCCTTCGCGCTGATCAAATGGAATTGCGCTCATGTCCCTTCTTCTCCCTTTGACAATCAATCGTCCTAAGCTGTTTGCAGCAGCACCGGTATCAATTCAGGCGTGATCGCCGCTTCGGTCTGAAAGAAAAAACTCCGCTCGCCGAACGCCGGTCTCAGCTCGTCAAACCACGTGGCGTGGGGATCGAATGCGGCATAAAACGTGCGCAGCACCCACTGCGGGTTGCGGGCCTGGAGAAACTGCAACACGAAGACCTTTTCCCCGGCGACGGTTTCGATTCCGTTGATCAGGACCTTGCCGTAAAACGTGCTCATCGATGGCCCGCGCACAGTGCGCGCCAGACCCGAGACCGTGCGATAGGCTGCCTGAAAGATCTCGAACGCCCGGGCCAGCGGCATTGCGAAGTAGTGGCTCGGCCCGGTATCGCGTTCGACGAACATGTAGTAGGGAATCGCCCCCAACCGCACGCCCTCCGTCCACAGTGCCGCCCAGTCCGCCGGCGCTTCATTGATATGGCGGATCACTGGAGCCTGCATGCGCAGGGTTGCGCCGCTTGCTCGAATATTCGCCACAGCCTGTCGGGCGATGTCCTGACGGATTTCCACCGGATGGTTGTAGTGCCCCATGATCGACAGGTTCTTGCCGGCGGCCACAATCCGCTCGAACAGTGCCAGCAGCTGCGGCGCGTCCTTGTCGCTGACGAACCGCTGCGGCCAGTACGCCACCGATTTGGTGCCGATGCGGATGCTCTTCAGATGCGCCAGTTCCAGCAGCGGCTCGATGTAGGACGCCAGTGATCGGGTATTCATGATCATCGGATCGCCACCCGTGATCAGCACATCGGTGACCTCGGTGTGCAGCGTCAGATAATTCACCAGCTCCTGGGATTCCCGGGCGTTGAACTTGAGTTCTTCTTCACCGATGAACTGCGCCCAGCGGAAACAGAACGTGCAGTAGGCGTGACACGTCTGACCGGCGCCGGGGAAAAACAGAACCGTCTCGCGGTACTTGTGCTGAATGCCCGGCAGGATTTTTCCGTCGAGGCTGGCGCCATTGTGTGTCAGCTGTCCCGCAGGATGCGGATTCATTCGCCGCCAGATCCCTTCGATGCAGCGCTTGATCGCGATGGAATCATCCTGCTGGATCAACCGTTTCAACGTGTCGTATTCGTGAGCCAGCAGCATGTCTCGATGCGGAAAGGTCATGCGAAAGATCGGGTCGTCGGGAATGTTCTCCCAATCGATCAGCGTGCCCAGCACATAGTCGTTGGTGCGAAACGGCATGACCCGCGCCACCACGTCCATGGCTTCCTGCAACGCCGGCGTCAGTCTTTGCCAGTACGACGTGTCGCGAATGCTGCGTGAGTTGTAGGGTTTGTAGCGTTCAAATTGCGACGGTCCTTGTTCGAGTCCCTGCATGGCGATACTCCTGGGCGCGATGATCAGGCTTGCAGCGGCGCGACGCGCGGCTGATCCAGCCACGCTTGCACGCTGTCACGCTGCCATTGGCGGCGTACGTATTCGGCAAGCCGCTCGGGCAACGGATCACCATTGGCCAGCAGCCGGTTGAGCATGATCGCCAGGTCGATATCAGCGATGCACCATTCGTCAAACAGGTACTCGCTCCCTGTCTTCAGCAAAGTCTGGGCAACGAACAAGAGGCGTTGCACAGCGCTCCGGGCGTCGGGGGACAATGGCGTATCACGCGGTCCGAAGTAGATGAGGTCTGCCGGACGCTCCTTGCGGATGACCAGCAAATCACTGCGCAGCCAGGCTTGCAGCTGTCGGGCCCGGGCACGATGGTGGATGTTCTGTGGCAGCAGCTTCGGATGGCCGGGGGCGATCTCGTCGAGGTATTCGACGATGGCGGACGATTCCGACAGGGCGAAGTTTTCATGAACCAGTGTGGGAATCTTGCAGGTCAGCGAAAGATCTCGGTAAGCCGACTGGTAGTTCTCTCCCGACTTCAGATCAACACTCACAAGTTCAAAGGAAAGTTGTTTTTCCTTGAGCCCGACAAAGGCCGACATCGCAAACGCGCTGACGAAATCCGCACCGACATACAACTTCAATCTTGAACTATTCACGCATGCGCTCCCCTATATAAACGCGCTCGATCGCACCACTAAAAGCGGGCGCTTCGTTAATATCGAACGTCTTGCAACCAATCCTAATTAGTTGCCAGGAGGCTGAATAGATACAGAAATGCCTTGTTTGCATCGATACAGAAAACGCGCGCAAAGGCTCAAACTCCAGACAAAAAAAAAGGGAGCCATTGGCTCCCTCGCAGTTGCAATCCGGTATCAGGCCGGGGTGGTGATCAGCCCGTGACTGTCGGCAAAGTTGGACAACAATGCCATCTGCGGCATGTTGCTCAGATTCAGCATCGCCAGGGGTTCCTCCCCCTCGACATTGTCGAAGCCGTGGGTGTTCCAGGCAGGCACCAGCAACACATCGCCCGGTCCAACGGCCACTGGCGCGGCATCGCCGAGGGTCAGGTAACCGCGGCCGGACTGAATGATGAACAGGTGCCACCAGGCATGGGCATGCCCCTTCAACTGGACGCCAGGGTTCAGCCATTGCATCGCCATGGCCATGCCGGGTGCCACCTCGCAGCCAGCCGTATCCGCTGCCGATGTGAGCGCCACGATATCCACATCCTCACTCGCCAGGGCCTGGCGCTCGTTCGTCAGTTGCGTGCGGGTCCAGACTTTCGGACTGAGCGTTTGATGATGAAGACTTCTTCTAAAGTCTTTGTAAGAAAAAAAATCGCCACGGATATCGTTCATCAACTCCAGCCTTCCATCCCTAAAAGTCGCGCCACATTAGTTCAGAGCAACGCCACTGTAAAGTTGCGACGGCACAACTTATAACGCGGTTGGACGCAATGCTACGATCATGTCCACTTCAATCGCCGCATTCTTTGGAAGTTGATAAACACCCACGGTTGTCCGTGTATGTTTACCTGAATCGCCGAGTACATGACTGAAGACATCGGAGGCGCCATTGGCAACTTCGCTCAGGTCGACGAAGTCCGCCGTGGACTTGACGTAGACCGTCACTTTCACCAGCGACTTGATTTTGTCCAGTGAGCCAATCGCATCAACGATCAGGGCCAGGCAACGCATGGCACTGATACTCGCTGCCGCCTGGGCCTGGCTCATATCCAGTTCAACGCCGACACGCCCGGGATACTGAATCTTGCCATTCATGCGCGGCACCATACCGCTTACATACAGCTCATCCTGATGACGCACGAGCGGTACGTAATGGCCTCCGGCAGCGTTTTCACCATAGATGTCATAGCCCAATTCCCGGGCCAGTCTGATGAAGCGCTCATCACACGTCTCTTTCTCCACAGCGTCACCCTCTGACTCATTACTACGAAAAATGCGTTTCAACCCGCCATTGCCAGCGCCGTGACCTCAACCTGCACCTCGACGGCTTCGGCCAGTCGCTGCAAGTCGTCACTGAGTTGTGTGTAGTCACTGTTGAACAAAATGATGTGACCGATGAAGGCAGTGTTGTCCTTCACCTGCGCCGTCACAGAGTCGCCGACCTTGCGGGCATACACCGCCTCGATCAGCTCGATCCCGAGGCTGCGGGCCAGTGCATGGATATCCGGCATCGAGCGCAGGATGCCGTCGCGCGGCGCGCGCAAGAGGCGGATTGCGCAATGACCACGGGCCACTGGCGCATGAGGGGCAACCTGACCTTCGACGGCCCAGCGCACCCAACGCTCCCACGGATCGAAATCACTGAAGGCATGACGCGCCAGATCCCAGATGTGCATGCCGCCGGGGCGCATGTTGGTTTCCACCGCCGAACTGAAACCATCGCGACGCAGGAACACCTCGTTGTGCCAGGCACCGTTGTCGGTCGACACCAGATCCGCCATGTGCTTTCCGGCAGCGATCAGGCGCGTGTGCAACTGATTCGCCAGCGGCGCGGGTACCACTTGCTGGATCTCGGCACGATAAGCACCTTCGGTGGTCGTTTTCTCGGTGATCCAGGTGCTCCCGGCGACGTTGTCCCAGCTGTATTCGCGCGCGCCCTCGATCAGTTCTTCGAGAACGATCCCGCCATCGCGATAGGGTTTGAGGGCCTGCCATGCCTCCTCACACTCGGACGGATGATGGATCACCCGGCAACCACGGCTCGCACCTTCACAGGCGGGTTTGATGAACGCCTTGCCGCCCAGCGAGACGACCCGCTCACGCAGTTGCGCGAGGTTTTCAATACGAGTCGAGGCAACCGGGCGATAGTCCGCCGGAGCAGCATCGGCGGCGGCTTCGAGGCCACGAAAAATCTGTTTATCGAGTCCCGCCCGCGCCTGTGCCGCGGTAATGCCGGGCAATCCGAATCGCTGCGCCAGTGCAGCGCCGAGCAAGACGCCGCGATCGGAAAACGGCAGCACACCGAGCACCTTCCAGCGATCTGCACTGAGGCAGCCGCTCACCAGCTCCACGGCATCGGACAAGTCTTTTTCGGCAAAGGACGTGGTGCAGACGTGATCGGCAACCCGGTGATCATCCTTGTGTATCTGCTCGACCAGAAGCACCAGTCGCGCGTTGTACAGACGATGGCTCAGATCGCGCAGTTTCTGGATATCGTTGATCCGGTTGCCGTTGTAACCGACCACCACCAGACAAGACGTCGTACTCATAACCCCTCCTGCATTCCGTGAATCATTCGTGCAGCGCGGCGTTGGACCGGCGGACCATCCAATACCAGGCCAGAATCCCGCCGGCTCCGATCAGCGCCAGCAATACCGCGTTGAACGGCGCCGGTACCACACGCATGACCAGTACCGTGAGGCCTGCGCCGACACCCAGCGAGACTTCCTTGACGAACATGTTGTTCTGCTTGACCGAGAAGTAGTCGAGGTAGCTGAACGCGCACTCGGCCACCGACAGCAGCGCCACCCAGACAAGGGCTCCGAGCAGTGTTTCGACATGGAACAGCGCGGGCGAGGAAAGCACGGCAAAGCCACCGGCGATGATCGCGATCACGGTCAGCACCTTGAAGCGCCCGGTGCGCTCGATCAGCTTCATCACGGGCACCTGTGCAAACACCACCACCGCACTGTTCAGGATCAGCATCAGGCCGTACCAGGCTGGCAGCTCACCGGTCTCAAGCAGGATGGCTTGCGGCAGGATCGAAAATACCCCGAACAACTTGATACCCATGATGATCCCGGCGACCACCCATGGCAGCTTGTTGCGCCAGCCGCTGCCCTCATGCGTCACCGCAGGTGCGACGCCTGGCGCGGTGGTGAACGTGGCACCGAAGGCAATCGGCAGGCACAGCAACACGAATGCGGCCGCCCCCAGGAAAAACGTCGTCGGGGTCAGCAGCGGCGAGAGCAGGATCAGCCCTGCCACCAGACTGCCCATGTTCATCGCCACCCGGTTATAGGCCGCACCTTCTTTGGTCTGCGCCGCTTCACTCTTGATCAGATAGCCGGCAATGGCGATTCCGTAGGCGAACAGCGCTGCGGCAAACATCACCACACCTTGTTGACTGGTCAGTGCCAGCAGCACCAGCCCGAGACCGGCGCACAGCAGCGTCACGCTCAGCGAGCGCCGTCCCAGAATCAGCAAGGTCAGCGGCAGCAACAGCAGCAGGGCGCGATAGCCCAGTGCCAGGATGCTGTTGGTGGCGGTATCGAGCCAGACATTGGCCTTGCCCAGCACCGCGAACAGCGAGACAGCGGTGATCATGCGGATCACGAACAACCGCACGTTAATGACCGGTTTGGCGACTGCAACCGTTGTTTCAATACTCATTGAAAGCCCCTGACCAGCAAACGTCGGAAAGTCTGTCAGGCGATGGTAGAGACGCAGGTCACTTTCGGTCAGAGCAAGTTCGTATAGAATCCAACGAAGTTTACTGCTGGGGAGACCAGTAAAATGCAGGTTCAACGCGCCGTGATCGCCGCGATCGAATTCCAGCCGGGTGCACCACTGGTGCAACAGATCGTCGATCAGTTGTCCCGCGCAATCAGCAGCGGCGCTCTGCCACACGGTGCCCGATTGCCCCCGATTCGTGAGCTTTCAGAGCTGATGAATGTCGGCAAATCCACGGTGGTCGATGCTCTTGACCGCTTGCGGGCCAAGGGCCAGGTTGTGTCGCGTCAGGGCTCCGGGCACTACGTGCACCGTTCGAGCAGTTCGCAGCCCGGCAGTCGCGGCCCTGATCTGCTGCCCCAGGACACTCTCAGCGTCGTTCGCCGCGCCTTGTTGCTGGACAACGGCGCATTGCGCCCGGGCTGCGGTTTCCTGCCCTCGTCCTGGCTGCCTGCCGAAGAACTGCTCAAGGCCGTACGCGGTACTTTGCGCGCCACCACCCTGCGTATGGGTGAATACGGCGTTGCCGGCGGCTACCTGCCCTTGCGTCAGGCATTGCGGGTAAAACTGGCGAGCTTCGGCATCGAGGCGCCGGTGGAGCAGATCATCACGACGGCCAATACCATGCAGGCGATTGACCTGCTGATGCGCCTGCTGATCAAACCCGGCGATACGGTACTGCTCGATGATCCCTGTTACTTCAACATGCACGCCAATCTGGCATTGCACGGCGCCAGGGTCATTACCATTGCCCGCGATTGCGACGGCATGGATCTGGAAGCCTTCGAACAACTGCTGATCGCCCATCGACCGGTGCTGTACATGACCAACAGCACCCTGCACAACCCGACCGGTCACTCCTTCTCCCCGGCACAGGTCTATCGTTTGCTGGAGTTGAGCCATCGTTATGGCTTCCACCTGGTCGAGGACGATTTGTACTGCGATATCCAGCAGCGCCGCACCCCGCGTCTGGCGGCGAGCGGACTGGACAACGTCAGTTACGTTTCCGGTTTCTCGAAAACCCTGACCGCCAACAGCCGGGTCAGTTATGCGGTGCTGTCAGCACCACTCGCTGCACGGATGATTGCGCTGAAAATGGCCTGCGGCGGCGTCACCTCCGAACTGGCCGAGCAGATTACCTGCACCATGCTCAGCGATGGCAGCTACGCCAGACACACGCGGCGCACGGTAGATCGCCTTTATGAATCCAACAGCCGGGTCGCCGGCTGGCTGGTCGAAGCGGGTTGTTCGGTGTCATCGCTACCGGGGGAGGGTCTGTTCATCTGGACGCGTCTGCCCGAGGGCAAACATGCCGAAACGCTCGCCCGCCGGGGTCTGGAAAATGATCTGGTGCTGGCACCGGGCACCCTGCTGAGCAAAGCGGCGGATGCCGACAACTATCTGCGCTTCAACGTCGCGCACAGTGATCACGTGCAAGTGCGTGAACGGTTCCTGCGCTTGCTCGACGAGAAATAACGATCAATAAAAAACCCCGCTCATCTCTCGATGAACGGGGTTTTTCATACAACGTTCGAACCTTACGGTGCGTACGTCAGCAACAACTCGCTCGGCACCTTGAAGTCCAGGGACATCATGACGCTCAACGCGGTGATGGTGAAGATCGAGAACACGAACAGCTTGCGTGCCCAGACCGTGTCATCCACTGCCTTGTAGCCGGTCCAGGCCATGTACAGCCAGTACATGCCCATGGCCGCGGCGACGGCGAGGTAACTCATGCCGGCGTAACCGCTGAAGGTCAGCATCAAGGTCGCCACGAGGAACGCCAGGATGTAGAGCAGGATGTGCTTCTTGGCCACTTGAATCCCGCGCTTCACTGGCAGCACCGGAATCGACGCGGCCAGGTAATCGTTGAAGCGGAAGATCGCGATAGCGTAGGAATGCGGCATCTGCCACAGGCTGAACATTACCAGCAGGGTCAGCGCGGCCATGTCGAAACTGTTGGTCACGGCCACGTAACCGATCACCGGCGGCATGGCGCCCGACAGACTGCCCACCAGCGTGCCGTGAACCGACTTGCGCTTGAGGTACAGGCTGTAGAAGCCGACGTAGATGATGAAGCCGATCACGGCGAACAGGGCAGCCAACGGGTTGGCCACCTTGTACAGCAACGCAACGCCGGCGACACCCAGGACGGTCGCATAGACCAGGGCCAGTTTCAGGGAGATCAGGCCCTGGACCAGCACCCGGTTCTTGGTGCGTTCCATCTTCAGGTCGATGTCGCGGTCGATGCAGTTGTTGAACACGCAACCGGAGGCCACGACCAGGGAAGTGCCGATCATGGCGGCCAGGAACACCGCCAGATCGACATGCCCTTTCGAGGCCAGGAAGAACCCGCCTGCCACAGAAAGCACGTTACCGAAAATGATCCCCGGTTTGGTGATTTGGATAAAGTGCTTGAGCGACATCGGGTTTACCTCACTTCGCCATCATGTAGGTGTGGATGCTGAACATGATCCACAACGACAGACCGACCAGCAGCACGATCACGATGGCCGTAAAGACGAACGCAATCACGTTGTTACGCTGGGCAATGGAACGGTCCAGGTGCAGGAAGTAATACAGGTGAACGATCACCTGGATGACTGCGAACAGCAGGACGATTGCCAGCGTGGTGGACTTCGGCAGGGTCGGGAACATCACCAGGCCGAACGGGATGACGGTCAGAATCACCGACAGGATGAAGCCGATGGCGTACGACTTTACGCTGCCGTGGCCAGCATCATGGCTGTCATGGGAGTGTGCATTAGCCATTACAGGGTCCCCATCAGGTAAACAACGGTGAATACGCAGATCCACACCACGTCCAGGAAGTGCCAGAACAGGCTCAGGCAGCTCAGACGGGTCTTGTTGGTCGCCGTCAGGCCGTGCTTGTTGACCTGGTACATCATGATGCCCATCCAGATCAGACCCGCAGACACGTGCAGACCGTGGGTACCGACCAGGGTGAAGAACGCCGACAGGAAGCCCGAACGGCTAGGACCGAAGCCCTCGGAGATCAGCAGGTGGAACTCGTTGATCTCCATGGCGATGAAGCCTGCGCCGAGCAGGAAGGTCATGAACAACCAGCCCAGAACCTGCTGCTTTTTACCTTTGTACAACGCCAGCATGGCGAAGCCGTAGGTGATCGAGCTGAACAACAGCAGAGCGGTTTCGCCCAGCACGTATGGCAGTTCGAAGATGTCGTGGCCCGACGGGCCACCGGCGACGTTGTTTACCAGTACCGCGTACACCGCGAAGATCGACGCAAACAGAATGCAGTCGGTCATCAGGTAGAGCCAGAAACCGTATACGGTCATCTCGCCCGAGTCGTGGTGATGGTCATCGTGCCCATGGTCATGGCCATGGGCGTGTCCAGCATTGGTCACTAAGTTCGACATTGTTTAAGCCTGTTCCAACTTGGTTTCAACACGGGTCGCGGAAGCAGGGATCTTCCCGGCCGCTACCAGACGCTTGTGCTGCTCGGCTTCGATGCGCTCGATCGTTTCAACCGGAACCATGTAGCCCTGGTCGTCACGTGCAGCGTGGATCACGAAGTAGATGACAGTGCCGGCCAGGCTGGCGATCGCCAACCACCAGATGTGCCAGATCATCGCGAAACCGAACACGGTCAGCAGTGCGCCCATCACCACGCCAGTGGCGGTGTTGTTCGGCATGTGGATCGGTTCGTACTTGGCCGGAGCCTGGTACGCAGTACCGTTTTCCTTGGCTTCGGTGAACGGGTCGATGCAGTCAGCCTTTGGCAGTACAGCGAAGTTGTAGAACGGAGGTGGCGACGAGGTCGACCATTCCAGGGTATGGGCATTCCACGGGTCACCGTGTTCGCACATGTTTTCCGGTTTGTTGCGGTCACGTACCGATACATACAGCTGGATCAGCTGGCAGGCGATACCCACAGCGATCAGGATCGCACCGAACATGGCAACGTACAGGTACGGTACCCACTCAGGGTTGGTGGTGGCGTTCAGACGACGGGTCATGCCCATGAAGCCCAGAGCGTAGAGCGGCATGAACGCAACGAAGAAGCCCGAGATCCAGAACCAGAACGCTGCTTTACCCCAGCCTTCGTGCAGCTTGAAGCCGAACGCTTTCGGGAAGTAGAAGCCGAAGCCTGCGATGTAGCCGAATACCGCGCCGCCGATGATCACGTTGTGGAAGTGCGCGATCACGAACAGGCTGTTGTGCAGAACGAAGTCAGCACCCGGGATGGCCAGCAGTACGCCGGTCATGCCGCCGATGGCGAAGGTCACCATGAAGCCCAGGGTCCACAGAACCTGGCTGGTGAAGCGCAGACGGCCCTGGTAGATGGTGAACAGCCAGTTGAACAGTTTCACACCCGTCGGGATGGAAATCAGCATCGTCGCCAGACCGAAGAAGGCGTTGACGCTGGCACCCGAACCCATGGTGAAGAAGTGGTGCAGCCAAACCATGAAGCCCAGTACCGAGATCGCGCCCGAAGCGTAGATCATCGAGTGATGGCCGAACAGTTTCTTGCCGGTGAAGGCCGAGATGACTTCCGAGAAAATGCCGAATGCCGGCAGGATCAGGATGTAAACCTCAGGGTGGCCCCATGCCCAGAACAGGTTGACGTACATCATTGGATTGCCACCAAGTTCATTGGTGAAAATGTGGAAATCCATGTAACGGTCAAGGGTCAGCAGTGCCAGGGTAGCGGTCAGGATCGGGAACGAAGCCACGATCAGAACGTTTGCCCAGGTGCAGGTCCAGGTGAAGATCGGCATGTCCATCAGCTTCATGCCAGGGGTACGCATTTTCAGCACGGTCGCGAGGAAGTTGACCCCGGTTAACGTTGTACCCAGACCCGATAGCTGTAGCGCCCAGATGTAGTAGTCCATCCCCACGCCAGGGCTGTATTGCAGACCCGACAGCGGTGGATAGGCAACCCAGCCGGTCTTGGCGAATTCGCCGACGCCCAGGGACAGGTTGATCAGCACGACGCCGGACACCAGCAGCCAGAAGCTCAGGGAGTTCAGGAACGGGAACGCAACGTCACGGGCGCCGATCTGCAGCGGCACTGCAAGGTTCATCAGGCCGGTGAAGAATGGCATCGCCATGAAGATGATCATGATCACACCGTGAGCGGTGAAGATCTGGTCATAGTGTTCAGGTGGCAGGTAGCCAGGCGAACCCTCGGTGGCCATGGCCAGCTGGGTACGCATCATGATGGCGTCGGCAAAGCCACGCAGCAGCATGACCATGGCAACGATGATGTACATCACGCCGATTTTCTTGTGGTCGACCGACGTCAGCCACTCGGTCCACAAGTAAGTCCACTTCTTGAAGTAGGTGATTGCAGCGAACAACGCCAGACCACCGAGCGCGATCATCGAGATGGTGACCATCACGATCGGCTCGTGGAAAGGGATCGCTTCCCAACTTAATTTACCAAACATCGTTTACTCCTCTGCCCCGGCAGCTGAATGCGAATTCGAGTCCATATCCGTTGCCGCCACTTCTTTCTCTTTCTTCTCGTGCTTCAGCGGCTTGCCCGGTTTCATGCCTTCGTACTTGTCGACGATGGTCTGGAACAGGTTCGGCGTGACCGAGGAGTAGAGCTCGACTGGATTGTTCTGGCTTGGCTTGGCAAGGGCTGCGTATTCAGCGGCTTCAAGCTGTTTAGGTGCCTTTTTGACTTCACTTACCCAGGCGTCGAAATCTTCCTGAGAAGTTGCGATCGCTTTGAATTTCATACCGGTGAAACCAGCGCCGCTGTAGTTGGCGGAGATACCGTCCATTTCAGCGTTGCGGTCAGCGATCAGGTGCAGCTTGGTGGTCATGCCCGCCATCGCATAGATCTGGCCGCCCAGGCCCGGGATGAAGAACGAGTTCATCACCGCATCCGAAGTGATCCGGAAGTTAACCGGGGTGTGCGCCGGGAATACGATCTTGTTGACCGTGGCGATGCCTTGTTCCGGGTAGATGAACAGCCACTTCCAGTCCAGCGCGACCACTTCGATGGTCACAGGCTTGACGTCGGATTCGATCGGACGATACGGATCCAGCGAGTGGGTCGACTTGTAGGTGATGTAACCCAGGGCAATGATGATCAGGACCGGAATGGTCCAGACTGCCACTTCGATCTTGGTCGAGTGCGACCATTTCGGGGTGTAGACGGCGTTCTTGTTGGAGGCGCGGTACTTCCAGGCGAACAGGAAGGTCATGACGATGACCGGCACAACGACCAACAGCATCAGCAGCGTAGCGGTGATGATCAGGTTGCGCTGTTCCAGGCCGACCTGGCCCGTTGGATTGAGCAAGGTCATGTTGCAGCCTCCCAGCAACAACGTGCCGAGCAGCGGCACTAGGCCTAGTAATCTGGGGTACCTGTTTTTACTCATCTCACGACCTCTAAAGCAGCTTGCGCAATGCAGTTGGGTTTTGATCGCCAACACTTCACCCTGCCAAGGGTTGGCATTTTCTTTGGATTGAATAAGGGCCGCCCGTCGCGCGTCAGACGCTCGACAAATCCTGGGACAGCGGTCAGTTCTTATTCGAATTCGTGGTCAAAGGCCTTGTTACAGACCAATTCCATTTGGTGCGGAAAGTTGGAAGGCACCGACACCTGGGTGTCTCGCAAGCCTTTCGGCCCCTCGACACCCGACTTCCTGCTCAGTTCCTTATAAAGGTTGAACAGTGCCGGGAATTCAGTGCGGGCGATTGTAGATAGGTAGCGCCCTATACACCATGTCTTATCCCGAAATAATTTTTATCGCTCAGAGCAACAATCCATCACCGTTTTTGCAAAAGTGACCCATGCTATCGAAATCGATTCTCAACAAAAACTCCAAAAAATGTAGGTGTACCTGGCTCGGATCAGACAGTTCCGAAGACTTTTTCCGACACCGTGAAGCGCTTAAACCCCGATAACCCAAGGGCTTTGGCCAATTGCCACAGGTTGTTAAAACTGCCTGTTCCGGCACAAGCGTCCCAAAGCCGAAAACCCCTGAAACAGACCAATCCTTTTTTGTAACAACAGTCCAATCCGGGCCCGCGAAAGGCACTGCGACATGGCGCGTGTGACAACATGTCGCACACCTGTCGCACGCTCCCTTGCCGTTCGTCACGACGTTTTCACAAAGACCCTGAAATGCAAAACGCCCCGATTTGCGTCACTGCAAATCGAGGCGTTTGTGTTATCGGCGCAGGGGCCGAAAAGTTGATTCAACGCAATGCTTTTCGGTTGCGCGAGGTCAACAGCGGCACCAGGATCACCACCAGCACGAAGGCCACGAGTGCCCACTGCGCCAGCGACAGACCGAGGATCGGCGGGTACGGCGTCGAGCAGAAACCATCGACCTGGAAGCCCAGCGGGAAGATCTTCGCCAGCGGCAGATCATCGACAATCGGCTGCAGCACATCGATGCCGCAACTCACCGCCGGGTAGAACTGGGTGTACACGTGATGCCCGGCGACACCGGCCCCGGCGATCGCACAGATCACCACCAGCACCTCGAACACGGTGATGCTGCGGCGGGTGCGCATGGCCGCGCCGATGAACGCGAACAGCGCGATCAACAGCAATGCATAGCGTTGCAGGATGCACAGCGGGCATGGCGCCTCGCCCAGCACGACCTGCATGTACAGCGCGCCACCGATCAGTGCCAGACAGATGACGCCCAGCAACACCAGATAGCGCCGCTCACGCCCCAATCGAATCGTTTCCTCGCTCATCGCGTTTCCCTTTCATGTCCATGGTTCAGCTGGCCGGCGGCTGCGCTTGCAGTTGCGCCATCAGGCTGATGTTGTCTTCGATATGCCAATTGGCCGCGATGCGACCGTTGTCGATCTGATAGATATCGGTTGCCCGGAAGTCTACACGCTGCCCCTGCCCTTTGAGAGCCTTGAACGTACCGGTGAAATGTCCGCGAAAGTGCAGATGCACCACCACGCGGTCGCCGGCAACGATCATTTGTTCGATCTCGCAGCTCAGGTCCGGCACCGCCGTGCGAAAGAACTTCGACGCCAGCAGCGGCCCGGTCGGCCCTTGCACCCGGCCTTCCGGCGGGGTCTTGTCGACAAACTGCGGCGACAGGGCGGCGGTGGCCAACGCCTCTTCGCCCGTGTTCCAGAAACTGCCGTAACGCCGCGCCGCCAGTTCCATCGCATCACGCTGGGCCTTGGGCAGGCTCTGATCGACGATCAGGGTCTGGGGTTCGATCAAGGCGGATTCGGCGAAGGCGAACGGACTGGACAGCAAGGCAACCGACAGGCCCAACGCGGCCAGGCTGAAACGACGGGAAGAGGCGAAGTGTGTCATGGGGGCGATCCTGATCATGTAAACGAACGAGCGCCTATCATCAGCATCGGGGAATAAACGATAAACCGGTTAAGAAACGATTAACCTTTAAACAGAATTTAAGAATCAGGACCGTGTAACGGCCAATCGCTGGCAAGCCAGCTCCCACAAGGACCGCGTCGAACTCAAATCCTGTGGGAGCGGGCTTGCTCGCGAATGAGGGCGACCCGGTTCCGGATTACTCCAAAGCAGCAGCCGGCCCGAAGAACTCATAACGGCTCTGCTTCTCCGGCACGCCCAGCGCTTTCAGATGACGCTTGATTGCCCCCATGAAGCCTTTCGGCCCGAGGAAATAGGCGTCCACATCACGCTGCGCCGGCAACCACTCGCCCAATTGCTCCTGGCTCAGCAGGCCGACCTTGTCCGCCGCCGGGCTCACGCCGTCATCTTCGGCGTAGCAATAGAAGCGCTTGAGCTGCGGATGACGCTCGGCCAGACCGTCGATCCAGTCACGGAACGCGTGCACGCTGCCGTTGCGCGCGCTGTGTATGAAGTACACCGGACGCTCGGTTTCCAGCGCCGCTTCCAGCATCGCCAGGGTCGGCGTGATGCCGACGCCGCCGCTGATCAGCACCAGCGGTTTGTCGCTGGCAGCCAGAGTGAACTCGCCCGATGGCGGGAACAGTTGGATGCTGGAACCGACATGAAGCTGATCGTGCAGGTAATTGGAGGCACGGCCGCCCGGTTCGCGTTTGACGCTGATGCGGTACTGGCCTTTGTTGGCCAACGCCGACAGCGAATAGTTGCGACGGATTTCCTCGCCGTCGAGGATCAGCTTCATGCCGATGTACTGACCCGGCTCGGCGGCGAGGATCGGGCCCTTGTCTGCTGGCTCGAAGTAGAACGAGATGATTTCCGCACTCTCCTCGACCCTGGCCGCGACGATGAACTCCCGCGCCCCGCGCCAGCCGCCGACGGCTTGCTCTTTCTGGTCATAAATGGCGGTTTCGGCGCCGATCAGGATCTCGGCCAATTGACCGTAAGCCGCGCCCCAGGCGCTCATCACTTCAGGCGTGGCAATTTCATCGCCCAGCACTTCGGAGATGGCGCGCAGCAGGCAGGTGCCGACGATCGGGTAGTGCTCTGGCAGAATCTGCAATGCTACGTGCTTGTTGATGATCTTCGCCACCAGGTCGCCCAACTGGTCGAGTTGATCGATGTGGCGGGCGTACATCAACACGCCGTTGGCCAGTGCGCGGGGCTGGTCACCGCTGGCCTGGTGGGCCTGGTTGAACAGCGGGCGGACTTGCGGGTACTCGGAGAGCATCATCCGGTAGAAATGGGTGATCAGCGCTTCACCGCCGCTTTCCAGCAGAGGCACGGTGGACTTGATGATGGCACGATCCTGGACGCTAAGCATAAGGGTGACTCCTGAGCTTTCTCTAAAAGTGCCTTGTTCACTCCAGTATTCATGCCAACTATTTTTTTCATATAAATCAATAGTTTGAAAATTATGTAGTCAGATCGACACAAGCCCCTCTATAGTCGCTTCGACTACAACGTGTCTCTTTGACTACAAGCCTATGTCCGCCAAATCATTGCTCACCGCCCTGCTCCCACTGGTCTCGGACCTGTCCCGCGAACTGCCTGAAGGCGAGCGCTATCGACGCCTGCTCGAAGCCATGCGCGCCCTGCTGCCCTGCGATGCCGCCGCACTGTTGCGCCTCGACGGTGAATGGCTGGTGCCGCTGGCCGTGGACGGTTTGAGCACCGACACCCTCGGCCGGCGCTTCAAAGTGAGCGAACATCCGCGTTTCGAAGTCCTGTTGGCAGGCGCCGGGCCGACCCGTTTCGCCGCCGACTGTGAATTGCCCGATCCTTATGACGGATTGGTCGACGGCCTCGACGATCATCTGGAAGTTCACGACTGCCTCGGCTGTCCGTTGTTCGTCGATGAAAAGCTCTGGGGCCTGATCACCCTCGACGCACTCGATCCGGAGCGTTTCGAACCGATCGAACTCGATGCCCTGCAAGCCTTCGCCAGCCTCGCCTCAGCCACGGTCAACGCCGCCGAACGCATCGAACGTCTGGCGATTCGCGCCGAAGACGAACACCAGCGCGCCGAGGTCTATCGCCAGGCCAGCGGTCAGCAGCATCGCGAAATGATCGGCCAGAGCAAGGCCCACAAACGGCTGGTGGAAGAGATCAACCTGGTCGGCGGCAGCGACCTGACCGTGCTGATCACCGGCGAAACCGGGGTCGGCAAGGAACTGGTGGCCCAGGCCATTCACGCCGCTTCCAAACGCGCCGACAAACCGATCATCAGCCTCAACTGCGCAGCCCTGCCGGACACGCTGGTGGAAAGCGAACTGTTCGGCCACGTGCGCGGCGCCTTTACAGGCGCCACCAGCGACCGGCGCGGCAAGTTCGAACTGGCCAATGGCGGCACGCTGTTTCTCGATGAAGTCGGCGAGTTGTCGCTGACCGTCCAGGCCAAGCTGTTGCGGGTGTTGCAGAGTGGTCAGTTGCAGCGCCTGGGTTCGGACAAGGAGCATCAGGTCGACGTGCGCCTGATCGCTGCGACCAACCGTGATCTGGCCGAAGAAGTGCGCAGCGGCCGCTACCGCGCCGACTTTTACCATCGCCTCAGCGTTTACCCGTTGCGGGTGCCGGCGCTGCGTGACCGGGGTCGTGATGTGTTGCTGCTCAGCGGCTATTTTCTGGAACAGAACCGCTCACGCATGGGCCTCAACAGCCTGCGCCTGAACAGCGACGCCCAAGAAGCGCTGCTGACCTACACCTGGCCGGGCAACGTGCGGGAACTTGAGCACTTGATTGGGCGCAGCGCACTCAAGGCGCTGGGCAACTGCAAGGTGCGGCCGAAGATTCTCAGCTTGAGCGCGATGGACCTCGATCTGCCGCGCGAGGTTGTGGATAACTCGCCGGCGCCGTCCGAAACGACTGCCGCCCTGCCATTGATCAGCGGTGACCTGCGTGCAGCCACCGAGCAGTATCAGCGGCAGTTGATCAGCGCAGCACTTGAGCGTAACCGGGACAACTGGGCCAGTGCTGCGCGTGAACTGGGGCTGGATCGAGCGAATCTGGGGCGGATGGCGAAGCGGTTGGGGATGAAAAGCTGAAATGCTTATTCAAGATCAAAAGCACCCTCATCGGAACGCCGCCCGCCCAGCCCTCTCCCGGAGGGAGAGGGAGCCGATTGGGGGATGATTCAGAGCTACACCGACCTGAAAGTGCATTGTTGAATCCATAATCGACTCGGTGGTTCAGGTCGATGTCAGACGCCAGACACCTCGGTCGGCCCCCTCTCCCTCCGGGAGAGGGCTGGGGTGAGGGGCTCTGGATCTCGACGCCACCCGACAACTAACCTAAAGCCCACCCCTTTGACGCCGATAACCCGGCATCAATAGTTTCTGGCGATTTCCACCCTCGCCCACCACCTTTTTCCACAGAAGGTTTTTATGTCTTCCAACAAAGCCCGCGCAGATTCACTTTCGCTTCTGCTGTTTACCTTGCGCAGCGGCAAGCTGATGGCGATCAACCTGCTGAAAGTCAGTGAAATCATCCCCTGCCCGCCGCTGACCAAACTGCCGGAGTCGCACCCGCACGTCAAAGGCATCGCCACTCTGCGCGGCGCTTCGCTGTCGGTGATCGACCTGAGCCGCGCCATCGGTGAGCGTCCGCTGGAGGACCCGAACGGCGGCTGCCTGATCGTCACCGACGTCAGCCGTTCGAAACAGGGCCTGCATGTGCAGGCGGTGAGCAAGATCGTGCATTGCCTGACCACCGACATCAAACCGCCGCCGTTCGGTTCCGGCGGCTCCCGCGCCTACATTACCGGCGTGACTTCGGTGGACGGCACGCTGGTGCAGGTGCTGGACATCGAAAAAGTCATCCACGGCATCGCCCCGGCGCAGATCGAAATGGCCCCGACCGAGCTGAGCATGGAAGACGCCGAAGTGCTGGGCAACGCACGGATCCTGGTGGTCGACGACAGCCAGGTGGCGCTGCAGCAATCGGTGCACACCCTGCGCAACCTCGGCCTGCAATGCCACACCGCTCGCAGCGCCAAGGAAGCCATCGACTGCCTGCTGGACCTGCAAGGCACGGCGCAGCAGATCAACCTGATCGTCTCCGACATCGAAATGTCCGAGATGGACGGCTACGCCTTCACCCGTACCCTGCGCGAGACCCCGGACTTCGCCCACCTCTACGTACTGCTGCACACCTCGCTGGACAGCGCGATGAACAGCGAAAAGGCCCGCCTCGCCGGGGCCAACGGCGTGTTGACCAAGTTCTCCTCGCCCGAGCTGACCCACTGCCTGATCGAAGCGGCCAAACACGTCGCCGCCCAGGGCTACTGAGCCTTGAGCGAGACGTTCTGCTTTCTGATGCGGCGCGACCTGAGCCAGGACGTGCCGGCCATCGAATGGCCGAACGGCATCGAACTCACGACCTACAGCGACGAACGCGCACCCGCCGTGCATGAACTGATGCAAATCGGTTACCGCGAAGGCGGCGGTCGGGTGCCGGCGCTGGGCGTCTGGCAACAGCAGTTTGAAAACGATCCGGAATACGATCCGGCACTGTGTTTCATCGCCAGTGATACCGAAGGCGTCATCGGCGTGGCGCAATGCTGGACCAGTTCCTACATCAAGAATCTGGTGGTGCATCCTCGCGCTCAGGGTCGCGGATTGGGTCGGGCGTTGCTGCTTCATGCGTTCACGGCGTTTCGGGATCGACGTGAAGGGTTTGTCGACCTGAAGGTGCTGGAAGACAACCAGCGAGCGCAGCGCTTGTATGAAAGGTCTGGAATGTATGTAGTTCGCCGGGAATGGGTGCCGGACTGACAAACTAAAATCCTGCGGCATACTCCAACCTTGGCGATCACCCCTCCAAGGATGCCCGAACCATGAAACGCCTCGCCCTCTCCGTACTTTGCCTCATCGCCCCGTTCGCCCACGCCTCCAGCCCCGACGCCTGGGCGGCCTACGACAAAAACGTACTCGCCAGTTGCACCAAGGCCAGCGGCCTGAAAAACGCCAAACCGGTCGGCAACGCCGCGCAATTCGATGACCGCGCCGGCTACACCGCGCTGTTGCTGCAAGGCCAGTATCCGCAAAAACACATGAAAGGCCAGCAAGGCACCGAGTTGTGCCTGTACAACAAGAAGTCGAAAACTGCGTACGTCACCGAATGGGACTCGATCCGCCCGAACGCCAAGCCCTGAGCGAATGGCGCACAACTTGCTTCACTCCGGACCTGTACGGCGGCTTTATGTCGCCGATTCACACCCTGATTGAAGATTGCCCGCTCAATGAATACGACCTTTTCCTGCGTAGGTTGCGGCAAATGCTGCACCGATCACCATGTGCCCCTGACCCTGGCCGAAGCCCGCATGTGGGCGGCCGACGGCGGTCAGGTGATCGTGCTGGTGGAGGCGTTTCTCGCCAACGGTCTGGGTCTGCCGGAACAGCAGCGCGAGCATGCGCAGCGCCGTTCGGCGGTGGTGCGCAGCGGCATGTCCGACGCCCATGTGGCGATCACTTTTGCCGCCTACAACGTCGGCCCCTGCCGGAATCTTGACGAAGACAAGCTGTGCCGTATCTACGAACGTCGGCCGCTGGTGTGTCGCATCTATCCCGCCGAAATCAATCCGCACATCCCGCTGAACCCTGCCGCCAAGGACTGCCCGCCAGAGTCCTGGGAGCAAGGGCCGCAGTTGATCGTCGGTGGCGAACTGGTAGATCAGGAACTGGTGACGCTGATCCAGCGCTCGCGTCAGGCGGATCGCGATGACATCCGGATTAAGGATGCGATTTGCGGCTTGCTCGGTATCCGCACCACCGCCCTCAAGGGCGACGGTTTTACAGCGTACCTGCCGGAGATGGGCGCGTTTGCCTCGGTGATCAATCAGGTCACGGCGCAGCCATTGAGCGAAGTTTCCAGTGAATGGCTGTTCCATGTCTCCGGTGACGACATTGCCGGGCAAGTGCGGGCGGCCGGGGCACACGTGGTGTCCGAACCGCCGCAGACCTACGCGTTCATTTCCCTGCGAGCAGCCTAAGCGCCCTGCCGCCGCCCCCAGAACTCCCGCGCCAGCGAACGCAAATCCCCCGCCAGCCCCGCCACATCCTGTGAGTTGAGCTGGCTCTGGCGCCCCTCATCCACCGTCAGTTCACAGGCCGTACGAATACTGACGATGTTGCGGTTGATGTCCTCACTCACCGCGCTCTGCTCTTCAACGGCTGCAGCGATTTGCAGACTCATCTCGGTAATCTGCTCGACCCGCCCACTGATCCCGTCCAATGCCCGGGCCGCACGCTGCGCCTGCTCGACGCTGTTATCCACATGCTCGCTGCTCTGCTGCATCACCAGCACCGCATCCCGCGCGCCGTTTTGCAGGGTGCTGATCATCCGTTGAATTTCATTGGTCGACTGCTGAGTGCGCTGGGCCAGACCGCGCACCTCATCGGCGACCACCGCAAACCCACGTCCCGCATCCCCGGCCCGCGCCGCTTCGATTGCTGCGTTGAGCGCCAGCAGATTGGTCTGTTCGGCGATGCTGCGAATCACCTCCAGCACCCCGGAAATCTCGCTGCTGTGACCTTCGAGCTGATGGATGACCTCGGTCGCCCGCCCCAACTCCTCGGCCAGCCGCAACACCGCACTGCGACTCTCGCCGACCAACAAATGCCCTTCACGGGTTTCCGTCCCGGCCATATCCGCCGCCACCGACGCCTGCTGCGCATGGCTGGCGACCTCGGCCACACTGGCCGCCATCTGATGAATCGCCGCCGCCACCTGATCGGTTTCCGCCTGCTGCGCCAACGTACTGGTGTGACTGCTGTGCAAATGATCCACAAGCTGCGCCGCATGCCCGGCCAGCCGTTGCGAGGCATCACCGATCCGCCCGACCACCGCACCGACCTGGGCTTCGAGCATCTGCAACGCAAACTCGATCTGCCCGAACTGATCCCGCCGCCCGGTATAAATGCCCTGACTCAACGGGTTGTCGGCAATCAGCCGCGCACGCTCGGTCAGACGTTCCAGTGGCCGCAATAACCAACCCACGCCCAAGGCACACGCGCCACTGCCGGCCACCAGCGCAGCGGCTTCGATGCCCATGGTCTCCGGCCGCAGCCAGGCTTCCATCCCCAGCACCACCGCCAGCACCGAACTGGTCAACGCCATGATCTTCGCCCGCAAACTCAGCACTGGCAGCCGCTGCCACCGCGCCATCCGCCCCTCGCGCAACTGCGCATACGCCCGCTCCGCTGCGGCGATCTGCCGGGCATCCGGCCGTGTACGCACCGACTGAAACTCCACCGCCGCACCGTTCTGCGTGACCGGGGTGACATAGGCACTGACCCAATAGTGATCACCGTTCTTGCAACGATTCTTCACCAGCCCCATCCACGACCGCCCACGCTTGAGCGTCTGCCACATATGGGCAAACGCCTGCGCCGGCATGTCCGGATGACGCAGCAAATTGTGCGGCGCACCCAGCAGCTCGTCGCGGCTGTAACCGCTGATCCTGATGAAGTCGTCGTTGGCGTAGGTGATCGCGCTGGTCAGATCGGTGGTCGAGAGAATGTTCGCATCCGGCGCAACATCGACATTGCGCCCGGTCACCGGGAGATTGATCTTCATGGAAAGCGCGCTCGTTTTATTGGAAAGAGTCGGCAGGGCTGCTGACTCTAAGCGCACTCACTGGTTAAACGTTGATCTGGCTCAGGAACTGAGCAATTAGCCATCACTGTGACCGAAAATCACAGACGATGGCTGCAAGAGGGAGGTGGAATCAGCGCTTGCCCATCGAACGACGCGTGCCCGACGGCGCCACACCCGGAATCTTGGCGTGACGATCACCGTCCTTGCCCTTGAACTGCGGCAGTTTCGCCGCTTTGGCAGCCGCCAGCTCACCTGGCTTGAACGGAAACTTGAACGCAGGAATGGTCGGCTTGGATTCACCGGCCTCGGCCAGCTCTGCCGGGACATCGCTCACAGCGTTGTCGATTGGGGAAGTCATGAAAGCTCCGCGAAGCAAAAAGTCCGGCCCGATGGACGAGCCGCGAAAGCGCGCAGTATACCTGCGCGCGTGGACTTTAAAGAGCCCCAAAACGGCTACGACCGGTGCCTTTTGGGGACTGCGCGACTAACGGATCACGTCTGCGGATCAACCCGATCCAGCGCCCGATTCACCGCCAGCTCGGCCAGCATGATGATCTGCTGAATGCCCAACGCCGTACTACGCTGCGGGCCGGAAAGCTCATTGGCGAAATTGCTGGCAATGGTACTGGCCGAGGCCAGGGATTCGCAGGCATTGGCCAACAGGCTTTCGGTGTCGACGTTGGGAGTGACGCTGTACATCGTGCTCGGGCGCGGCTTGGTGGGGTTGGGGCAGAGGTAATAATCGAGGGCGCGCTTGATGGCTTCGCGGTTACGGGCGAGGTCTTCGGCGCGCATGGCCTCTTCGAGGGGGGTGGGTGATTCGAGGGGTGGGTCGGGTATCAGTTTGTCCATGAAAAACTCCTACTTGGCTATGGAGCCATCCCTTGTCGTTTCCACACGACAAAAGGTGGCAACTGTACGCAGGGTGGAAAACCGATAAGTAGGCAACCGGCCAGACCGAAGTCTGCCTGCGCACAGCCGCCGCGACGCAGTTTGCAGACGAAAGAAGACATCGGCAACGATTACGGGGAGATGCTTTGCAACTACTTGAAATCAGGTTTCCACGCCTGTTCGCTGAATTGGCAGCGACAGCCAGAGACTAGAGAGCGCACTTCCGACGGACAACCTGAAAACCTTGTGGGAAGGATCCGGTGTAGTTGTTGAAATTTAAACAACCTCAAAAGCTCCCCTCACCCTAGCCCTCTCCCGGAGGGAGAGGGAACTGACGGTGTTGTTTATACGGAATACACCGACCTGAATCACCGAGCTTAACTCCAGTTTTGAGCAGCACCGCACTACGCTCTTCACCACTCAAAACGATGAGCGTTAGCTCGAGTACCGCTTTTGACGTGCCGGCCCCATCGGCAGGCTGAGTGGAGGGATTTATCCGGGGGTGGGAGCGCAGCGACCGTGCGGCGCAGCCGCATGCATCGAGAGGAGGTGCAGCGAAGCAAACCGTAGGCGATGCCCCCGGATGAATCCCGGAACGAAGGGACGCCGAGCCACAGCGAGGTGCCGTACGCCGGGGCCTAGACCTTTTGGTTCCTTTTGGCTGGGCCGGCATTCCGGGCGTTTGCCAAAAGGGACTCGCCGTAAGGGCGAAACCGCCAGCCGCAACACCCGAAAAAACGGATATACACACAACCCAAAACCAGCATGGTCGGCCCAAAGGCCGCCAAATCAAAAGCCGAAACTGACAGCGCCGTCAGCCAGCCGTCACCCTCCTGACCCCCAAACAAGTTTATAAAGACAAAACCTGCCCAAACCCCGTCCCCCTGGCGCCCCACAAGCATGCAAATCCAGAAGAAAAAGGCCCTGCTCGCCACCCTGCTGATCGCCCTCGCAGCCGCCGGTCTGTGGTACGCATACAAACCCGCCCCGGCCAAACTCGCGGCCCCCAGCGCCATCCCGGTACGGGTCGTCGCTGTCAGCGAAAAAGACGTCCCCCGCTACACCAGCGGCATCGGCTCGGTGCTCTCGCTGCACAGCGTGGTGGTGCGCCCGCAGATCGACGGCATCCTCACCAAGCTCTTCGTCAAAGAGGGCCAGTTGGTGAAACAGGGCGACCTGCTCGCCACCATCGACGACCGCTCGATCCGCGCCAGCCTCGACCAGGCCCGGGCACAACTGGGCGAAAGCCAGGCGCAACTGCAAGTGGCGCTGGTCAACCTCAAGCGCTACAAACTGCTCAGTGTCGACGACGGCGTCTCCAAGCAGACCTACGACCAGCAACAGGCACTGGTCAACCAACTCAAGGCCACCGCCCAAGGCAATCAAGCCTCGATTGACGCGGCACAGGTACAACTTTCCTACACCCAGATTCGCTCCCCGGTCACCGGTCGCGTCGGGATTCGCACAGTCGACGAAGGCAACTTCCTGCGCATGACCGACACCCAGGGTCTGTTCACCGTGACCCAGATCGACCCGATCGCCGTCGAGTTCTCCCTGCCCCAGCAAATGCTGCCGACCCTGCAAGGTCTGATCAGCGACCCGCAGCGCGCGCAAGTCAAGGCCTACATCGGCGCCGACACCGACGGTGAAACCGGCAACCTGCTCGGCGAAGGTCACCTGACCCTGATCGACAACCAGATCAACGCCAACACCGGCACCATCCGCGCCAAGGCCGAATTCGACAACCCCAACCAGAAGCTCTGGCCGGGCCTGCTGGTAACGGTAAAGATTCAGACGGCACTGGATAAAAATGCGCTGGTGGTCCCGCCCACTGTCGTACAGCGGGGCCTCGATCAACACTTCGTGTACCGGGTCAACGGCGACAAGGTTGAAGCGGTGCAGGTGCAGATGGTTTATCAGGGCAGCGGCCAGGACATCATCAAGGGCGTGAAGCCTGGCGACGTATTGGTCAGCGATGGCCAGTCGCGGCTCAAGCCCGGTTCGACCGTGCAGGTCATGAGCGAACCGCCGCAGGTGGTGCAAGCGGAGCCCAAGCCATGAAGCAGCACAAAGGCGTTTCGACCTGGTGCATCGATCACCCGGTGGCGACGATTCTGCTGACCATCGCGCTGGTGCTGGTCGGGGTGATTGCCTTCCCGCGCTTGCCGATTGCCCCGCTGCCGGAAGCGGAATTTCCGACGATCCAGGTCTCCGCCCAACTGCCAGGCGCCAGCCCGGACACCATGGCCTCATCCGTGGCCACGCCGCTGGAGGTGCAATTCAGCGCCATCCCCGGCATGACCCAGATGACCTCCAGCAGTGCGCTGGGCTCCAGCCTGCTGACCCTGCAATTCACCCTCGACAAGAGCATCGACACCGCCGCCCAGGAAGTGCAGGCCGCGATCAACACCGCCGCCGGCAAGCTGCCGAAAGACATGCCGACCCTGCCGACCTGGAAGAAGGTCAACCCGGCCGACAGCCCGGTGCTGATCCTCAGCGTCAGCTCCACGCAAATGCCCGGCACCGAACTCAGCGACCTGGTGGAAACCCTGCTCGCCCGTCAGATCAGTCAGATCGACGGCGTAGGCCAGATCAACATCACCGGTCAGCAACGTCCGGCAATCCGTGTTCAAGCTTCGGCGGACAAACTGGCGGCCATCGGCCTGACCCTCGCCGACATTCGTGTGGCGATCCAGCAGACCAGCCTCAACCTCGCCAAAGGCGCGCTGTACGGCGACTCGAGCATTTCCACGCTGTCGACCAACGACCAGTTGTTCCACCCCGAGGAATACAGCCAGCTCATCGTTTCCTACAAGGATGGCGCCCCGGTTCACCTCAAGGATGTCGCCAAAGTCGTCAACGGTTCGGAAGATGCCTACGTGCAAGCCTGGGCCGGTGATCGGCCGGGCGTGAACCTGGTGATCTCGCGCCAGCCCGGCGCCAACATCGTCGAGACCGTGGACCGGATTCAGGCCGCCCTGCCCGGCCTCGAAGCCATGCTGCCGGCCTCGGTGCAAGTCAAAACCCTGATCGACCGCACCCAGACCATCCGCGCGTCCCTGCATGAAGTGGAAATCACCCTGCTGATCGCGATCCTGTTGGTGGTGGCGGTCATGGCACTGTTCCTGCGCCAGCTGTCGGCGACGATGATTGTCTCGGCGGTGCTCGGCGTGTCGCTGACCGCCAGTTTCGCCTTGATGTATTTGCTCGGTTTCAGCCTGAACAACCTGACACTTGTCGCCATCGTGGTGGCGGTGGGCTTCGTGGTCGACGATGCCATCGTGGTCGTGGAAAACATTCACCGCCATCTGGAGGCCGGCGACAGCATGCGTGACGCCGCGATCAAGGGCGCCGGCGAGATCGGTTTCACCGTGGTCTCGATCAGTTTCTCGCTGGTGGCAGCGTTCATTCCGCTGCTGTTCATGGGCGGTGTGGTCGGGCGTCTGTTCAAGGAGTTCGCCCTGACGGCCACCTCGACCATCATGATTTCCGTGGTGGTGTCGCTGACCCTCGCGCCGACGCTGGCCGCGCTGTTCATGCGTAAACCGGTGCATCACGCCCATGACAAACCGGGCTTCAGCGAACGGCTGCTCGGCTGGTACGAAAACGGCCTGCGCCGCGCCCTCGCCCACCAGAAACTGATGATCGGCGTGTTCGGCATTTCCGTCGCGCTGGCGATTGGCGGATACGTGTTTATCCCCAAGGGTTTCTTCCCGGTGCAGGACACCGGTTTCGTCCTCGGCACCACCGAAGCCGCCGCCGATATCTCCTACAGCGACATGGTGAAAAAACACTTGGCGATGGCCGAAATCGTCGCCGCCGACGCGGCCGTCCAGGCGTTTTCCCACTCGGTCGGCGTGTCCGGCAGCAACCAGACCATCGCCAACGGCCGCTTCTGGATTGCCCTGAAACCACGGGGTGAACGAGACGTCTCGGCCAGCCAGTTCATCGACCGCATTCGTCCGAAACTGATGAAAGTCCCGGGCATCGTGCTTTACCTGCGCGCCGGCCAGGACATCAACCTCAGCTCCGGACCGAGCCGTGCGCAGTATCAATACGTGCTCAAAAGCAACGACGGGCCGACGCTCGCCACCTGGACCCAGAAGCTCACGGAAAAACTGCGCAGCATCCCGGCGTTCCGTGACATTTCCAACGACCTGCAACTGGGCGGCAGCATCACCCACATCAGCATCGACCGCAGCGCCGCCGCGCGTTTCGGCCTGACGGCGAGTGATGTCGACGAGGCGCTGTACGACGCCTTCGGCCAGCGGCAGATCAACGAGTTCCAGACCCAGGTCAACCAGTACAACGTGATCCTGGAACTGGACACCAAACAGCGCGGCAAGGCCGAAAGCCTCAACTATTTCTACCTGCGCTCACCGCTGAGCGGAGAAATGGTGCCACTGTCGGCGCTGGCCCGATTCGACGCGCCGACCATCGGCCCACTGTCGATTGCCCACGACGGCATGTTCCCGGCCGCCAACCTGTCGTTCAACCTGGCGCCCGGCGTGGCGCTGGGCGACGCGGTGATTTTGCTGAATCAGGCCAAGGCCGAGATCGGTATGCCGACCGCGATCAGCGGCAACTTCCAGGGCGCGGCCCAGGCGTTCCAGAGTTCGCTGAAAAGTCAGCCGTGGCTGATTCTCGCGGCACTGGTGGCGGTGTACATCATTCTCGGCGTGCTCTACGAGAGTTTCGTCCATCCGCTGACGATTATTTCGACGCTGCCGGCAGCAGGGCTGGGCGCAGTGATCATGCTGTGGATCTGCGGCCAGGACTTTTCGATCATGGCGCTGATCGGGCTGGTGCTGCTGATCGGTATCGTCAAGAAAAACGGCATCCTGATGATCGACTTCGCCCTGGAAGCGCAGCGCCATCGCGGGCTGTCGCCGCAGGATGCGATTTTCGAAGCGTGTATCACGCGGTTCAGGCCGATCATCATGACCACCCTCGCCGCCCTGCTCGGCGCCCTGCCGCTGATGCTCGGTTACGGCACCGGCGCCGAACTGCGCCAGCCATTGGGGATCGCGGTGGTGGGTGGCCTGCTGGTCAGCCAGATGCTGACGCTGTTCACCACGCCGGTCATATACTTGTGGCTTGAGCGGCTGTTCCACAAGCCCAAACCGGCGCCCGTCGCGGCGCTGGCAACGACAGACTGAGGCGGGTCATGCGCGTTCTGATTATCGAAGACGAAGAGAAAACCGCGGACTATCTGCACCGCGGCCTGACGGAACAGGGTTACACCGTGGATCTGGCCCGCGACGGCGTCGAGGGCCTGCATCTGGCGCTGGAAAGCGACTACGCGGTGATCGTCCTCGACGTGATGCTGCCGGGCCTCGACGGCTTTGGCGTACTGCGCGCGCTGCGTGCGCGCAAGCAGACGCCGGTGATCATGCTCACCGCCCGCGAGCGGGTCGAAGACCGGATCCGGGGTTTGCGTGACGGCGCCGACGATTACCTCGGCAAACCGTTCTCCTTCCTTGAACTGGTGGCGCGCCTGCAAGCGCTGACCCGCCGCAGCGGCGGCCACGAGCCGGTGCAGGTGAGCATCGCCGACCTGTGGATCGATCTGATCAGCCGCAAGGCCACCCGCGCCGGCACGCGCCTGGACCTGACCGCCAAGGAGTTTTCGCTGCTCAGCGTACTGGCCCGGCGTCAGGGCGAAATCCTCTCGAAAACCGCGATTGCGGAAATGGTCTGGGACATCAATTTCGACAGCGACGCCAACGTCGTCGAAGTCGCGATCAAACGTCTGCGCGCCAAGCTCGACGGGCCGTTCGACGAAAAGCTGCTGCACACCATCCGGGGCATGGGCTATGTGCTGGAGAGCCGTGGTGTCCAGTAACTCCATTGCCCTGCGCCTGAGCGGAATGTTCACGCTGGTGGCGCTGCTGGTGTTCCTGTTGATTGGCGGCGCGCTGTATCAACAAGTGGACAAAGGCCTGGGTCTGCTGCCGGAAGCGGAACTCGATGCGCGCTACAGCGTGCTCGAATCGGCGCTCAACCGCTATGGCACCCCCGAGCATTGGGTGAAGATCAACGCCAAACTCAAGCTGCTCGGCGAAGAAGACAAACGCATTCGTTTCTGGGTAGTCAGCGGCGATCCGGGCTACGAGTTCGGCGAACCGGATGCCTTGATCCGCACCTTTGCCCAAGGAGCGCCCGGCATGCACGACCTGCAACTGCCCGGCCATCCCTATCCGCTGAAAGTGCTGCTCACCGAACTGCCGGCCAGGGATCAGCGCCCGCCGCTGCGCTTCATGATCGGCATCGATACCGAGACCGTTCACCAGACCCAGCATCAGTTGCTGATCGCGCTGGTGAGTCTGGCGGTGATCGGCGTGCTGCTGGCCTCGGCATTGGGTTACTGGGTGGCACGAATCGGCCTCAAACCGCTGATCAAACTGTCCCACGAAGCCCAGCGTCTGGCGCCGCCGTTGCGGGCCGGGCGTCTGCGTCTGTCGCCGTTGCCACCGGAACTGGAGCAGTTCGTCGACTCGTTCAACTCGACGCTGGAGCGGGTCGAACAGGCCTATTCACGACTGGAATCCTTCAACGCCGACGTGGCCCATGAGCTGCGCTCGCCGCTGACCAATCTGATCGGCCAGACCCAGGTCGCCCTCACTCGCGGGCGCTCCGCCGAGCATTATTTCGAAGTGCTGCAATCCAACCTCGAAGAGCTGGAACGCCTGCGCTCGATCATCAATGACATGCTGTTTCTGGCCAGCGCCGATCAGGGCAGCAAGGCCACCAAGCTGACCTCGACCTCCCTGGCCGATGAAGTGGCGACTACCCTCGAATACCTCGATTTCATCCTCGAAGATGCACAGGTTCAGGTCCATGTGAGTGGCGACGCACAGGTGCAGATCGAGATCGCCCATCTGCGCCGGGCGTTGATCAATCTGCTGAGTAACGCGGTGCAACACACCGCGCCGGGACAGGTGATCGAAGTGCAGATCACGGTCGAGGAACATCAGGTCAGCATCGGCGTGGCCAACCCCGGTGCGCCGATTGCCAGCGAGCATTTGCCGCGCCTGTTCGAGCGCTTTTACCGGGTCGACGCTTCGCGCAGTAACAGCGGTAATAACCATGGGCTAGGGCTGGCGATCGTCAAGGCGATTGCGCTGATGCATGGTGGGGATGTGTTTGTGCGCAGTGATCGCGGGATGAACACTTTCGGGATTCATTTGCCGGTCTGAAAAGCCCCTCACCCTAACCCTCCCGAAACGTCGGACCGCCCCGAGGGAGAGGGGACTGACCGAGTTGTTCTTTCGAGTTACGCCGACCTGAAAAATCCAGTCGAACTCAGATTCTGAAAAGTCCCCAATCGGCTCCCTTTCCCCCTCGCCCCCTTGGGGGCGGTCCGACGTTTCGGGAGGGTTGGGCGGGCGGCGTTCCGATGAGGGGGTGACTTTTGCTTTTGCTGTAACAGTCATTTATGAAAATCATGCTGTTTCCCGACGCCCGGCAACCTTATCTTTGCCCGCACCAAACAGCACTTGCCAAGCAAGAAGGTTTTCAAGATGTCCAACAGTATGGGTATTGCCAGCGCTTTCATTTTGTCCTCATTGATCCTGTCGCCGATGGCGATGGCTGAAGAATCGCAGTCGTTCGTAGCGCACAATGCCGCTCGCGCCCTGGCATTCGAACAGTATCAGGCAGAAGTGATGGCCAAGGCTCAAGACGCCACGCAAGCCCCTCAGGCCGCAACTTCCCAGACTCAGGCAGCCGAGAAAGACAGCTGAGTCGCGCAACGTTAAACGTTTCCCTCGACGCGGTTGTTTGGCTCTTCCCGTTCAACCGTCGTCCTTCCAGGCCACTGATTTTCAGTGGCCTTTTTTCGTTGTGGTGTGAAAGCGGTCCGGTGCGTCTCTTACCATTAGAAACACCCCGCACCTCAAGACATTGAAGTGCCAGTTGACCCAAGGAGCTTTACCGCAAGTGCGTTACCCAGTCCGCTTTACCCCGCTGTTCATTGCAATCGCCGCAACGATTGCTCCTGCCGCCCACGCCGCTGAAGCCGATAAGGAAGGTTTTGTCGAAGGCTCGAGCCTCAACCTCAACGCCCGCAACTACTACATGAATCGCAACCGCCTACAGAAAGCGGACGACAACATCGAGTGGGGCCAGGGTTTCCTCGGCAAATTCCAGTCCGGTTACACCGAAGGCACGGTCGGCTTTGGCATCGATGCCCACGCCATGCTCGGTCTGAAACTCGACGGTGGTGGCGGTACGGACAACTCCAGCATCCTGCCGGTCAGCGATGGCAACGGCAAAGCGCCGGGCTCGTTCTCCACCGCGGGCGGTACGTTGAAAATGCGTGCATTCGATACCGAACTGAAGGCCGGCGACCTGTTCCTCACCAACCCGGTGATCGCCGGCGGTGAAAGCCGCATGCTGGCGCAGACTTTTCGCGGTGTCAGCCTGACCAACCACAGCTTCGACGGCTGGATGATCGAAGGTGGCCAGGCGAGCTTCACCAAGCCGTACAACCAGAGCGGCCACAAGCGCATCGGCACCTCGTACGGCACCCTCGCCGAGGGCGATAAAAGCCAGCACCTGAACTGGGCCGGCGTGTCCTGGAGCGGCGTCGAAGGCCTGACCAGCAACCTGTATGCCGCCGAGCTGAAGGACATCTGGAACCAGTACTACTACGACCTCGATTACACCTGGGCGCTGAACGATCGGGTGACCCTCAACCCGGGCCTGCACTTCTATCACACCCAGGACACCGGCGAGGCGCTGCTGGGCAACATCGACAACAACACCTACAGCCTGCATTTCACCGTCGGCATCGGCAGCCACAGCGTCACCGCCGCGTACCAGCGGGTCAACGGCAACACGCCATTCGACTACATCAGCCAGGGCGACAGCATCTACCTCGACAACTCCCAGCAATACTCGGACTTCAACGGCCCGAACGAGCGCTCGTGGAAACTCAAGTACGCCTACGACTTCGCAGGTGTCGGCTTGCCGGGCCTGACTTCGGCGGTGTCCTACTCGCGCGGTATGCTGGACCTGACCAAGGTCGATCCGGACAGCAAAGGCTACGCCTCGTGGTACAGCGCTGAAGGCCGCAACGCCAAGCACTGGGAACGCGACATCGACCTCAAATACGTGGTGCAGAGCGGCCAGGCCAAAGACCTCGCCGTGCGCCTGCAATGGGCCACCAACCGCGGCGGCAACGGTTACGGCGCGCTGGACACTGACACCGATGAATACCGAGTGATCATCGACTACCCGATCAACGTCTTCTAAGATCGGCGCTACAGTAGAGAGGCCAGCCTTATACGCTGGCCTTTTTCTTGCGTGTGCGGCAGCGACGTTTGTACAACTACGCTTATAAGACTCTTCAACCGATAACCCAACCATGATCGCGAGCCGCACCCCACCCGCTACGGGCAAGACCGGACGTCCGGAGCTGCTGCTGATCTTCGGCAGTTTGCTGAGCGTCATCGCGATTGTGTGCATCGTCACTTTTCTGCTGATTCGCGAACGCGCCAACGCTCAGGAATCGGCGACTCGCAGCGCCACCACCATCGCCCAACTGATCGACGCCGATGTGCTGCGCACCGTCGAACTGTATGACCTGACCCTGCAAGGATTGATCGCCGCCGCCCAGCGCGACGACCTGAAAAACGTGTCGCCGCAGATCCGCCACCTGGCGCTGTTCGACCGCTCCACTACCGCGCGCTTCAAGGGCGACATCCTGCTTCTCGACAAGCATGGCGAGGTCATCGCCGACTCTTCGCGGATCGAACCGCTGCCGGGCAACTTCGCCGACCGCGACTACTTCCTCGCCCACGCCTTCAACCGCGACGCCGGCATGTTCATCAGTCGCCCGTTCAAGCCGCGTTGCGACTGCGACGACGCCAACCAGTGGCGTATCAGTTTCAGCCGACGTATCTCTTCGGACACCGGCGAATTCCTCGGCGTAGCGGTGGCGTCAATGAAGCTCGATTATTTCGACCAGTTGTTCAACAGCCTCGACATCGGCGTCGACAGCACCCTGAACATCATCAACAACGACGGCATCCTGCTGGCCCAGAAGCCTTATCTGCAAAGTGATTCGATCGGCAAGAGCTTCGCCGCCCGTCCCAATGTTGTGAGGATTCTGCGCGATCGCAGCGGCAATGGCAGTTTCAATAGCATTTCGAGCATGGATCATCAGCAACGGCTGTACACCTACTCCCAGGTCGGCAACCTGCCGCTGACAGTGATCGTGGCGCTATCGAGTGAGGAAGTGTTCGGGGCGTGGAAGCGCACGGCAATTCTGATCAGCGGCGCCACCGGTGTGCTCTGCCTCGGACTGCTGTGGCTGACCTGGCTGCTGGTCAGAGAACTGCGTCTGCGCCAGCGCGCCGAACATGAGCTGGCCCAACTGGCGGCCACCGATGCTCTGACGGGGGTCGCCAACCGGCGCATGCTCGACCAGTCGTTGCGTCATGAATGGTTTCGTGCGCAGCGCTCGGGCAAATCCTTGTCACTGCTGATGATCGACGCCGATCACTTCAAGGCATTCAACGACCGGCATGGCCATCAGGCCGGGGATCAGGCCCTGCGTGAACTGGCCAAGGTCATTACCGCGAATGTGCGACGCCCGACGGATCTGGTGGCGCGCTACGGCGGTGAAGAGTTCTCGGTGATCCTGGCAGAGACCGATAGCGCAGGCGCGCGACAGATTGCCGAGCATGTGCGGGCTGGCGTTGAGCAATTACCGCGTATGGAGGGCGATGAAATGCCGATGACAGTGAGCATCGGTATCAGCACCTGGACGGTAGCGAGTGAAATCAGTCTGGAACAACTGTTGTTCGCGGCGGACCGGGCGCTGTATCAGGCCAAGGAAGGAGGCCGGAACCGGGTGGTGCTGGCGTCCTGAACACAGGCATAAAAAAAGGCCACCCAAAGGTGGCCTTCAAAAAACTAGAGAGGTTTTTTACTTACACTGCCGCAACCGGGCGCATGTAAGAGATCGGTGCAGTGCTGGCGTCTTCGAACGTCACGACTTCCCAGGCGTCTTTCTGCTCAATCAGTTTGCGCAGAAGCTGGTTGTTCAGTGCGTGGCCGGACTTGAAGCCCTTGAACTCACCAATCAGGCTGTTGCCCAGCAGGTACAGATCGCCAATTGCATCGAGGATCTTGTGCTTCACGAATTCGTCTTCGTAGCGAAGGCCGTCTTCGTTCAGCACGCCATCGGCATCGACCACGATTGCGTTTTCAACGCTGCCGCCGAGTGCGAGGTTGTGCTTGCGCAGGTACTCGATGTCACTCATGAAACCGAAAGTACGGGCGCGGCTGACTTCTTTTACGAACGAAGTGCTGGAAAAATCCACGCTTGCACTTTGGGTGCGGTTCCGGAATACCGGGTGATCGAAATCGATCTCGAAGCTCACCTTGAATCCGTCGAAAGGGACGAAAGTGGCGCGCTTGTCGCCGTCTTCCACTGTCACTTCACGCAGGATGCGGATGAATTTCTTGGCGGCGTCCTGTTCTTCCAGGCCTGCCGATTGAATCAGGAATACGAAAGGTCCTGCGCTACCGTCCATGATCGGGACTTCGGACGCGGAGAGCTCGACGTAGGCGTTATCGATGCCCAGGCCAGCCATGGCCGAGAGCAAGTGCTCTACCGTGTCCACTTTGACGTCGCCATTGATCAGCGTCGTCGACATAGTGGTTTCACCGACGTTTTCCGCGCGGGCAGGAATCTGCACCACAGGGTCGAGGTCAGCGCGACAAAACACAATGCCAGTGTCGACAGGCGCAGGCTTGAGGGTCAGGTAGACCTTCTCCCCGGAGTGCAGGCCTACACCTGTGGCACGGATAATATTTTTCAGTGTGCGTTGTTTAATCATGGCTTGGGCCGCTTCAGCGCAAATTGCGAACTGGTATCAACAAAGGCTGGCGATAATAGCAGACCGAGCCTTTGCTGAACACCAATCACCTTCATAGCCCTGATACATTCCATCAATCAGCCTGACGACGCAGGAAAGCCGGGATGTCCAGGTAGTCCAGGTCATCTTGCGGATTCATCTTCGCGGCAGTCGCAGCACCGGCCTGAGCCTGGTTGCGCATGACGGTCGGACGGTCCAGATCACGGTAGTTCACAGCAGGTTGTTCCTGACGCGCAGGGGCCTGTTGTTGCACCGGAGCGGAAGCCATGGTGGTGTGAACGGTGTTGTCGATGACCTTCACAGGCTTCTCGATTTTCGCGCCCAGACCCGTGGCAACCACAGTCACGTGCAGCTCGTCACGCATGTCCGGATCGATAACGGTACCGACCTTGACCATCGCGTGCTCGGAAGCGAAGGCTTCGATGATCGAACCCACGTCGGAGTACTCACCCAGGGACAGGTCAGGACCGGCAGTGATGTTCACCAGGATGCCGCGTGCGCCTTGCAGGTTCACGTCTTCCAGCAGCGGGTTGCGGATGGCCGCTTCGGTGGCTTCACGTGCACGGTTCGGACCGCTGGCGCAGCCAGTGCCCATCATCGCCATGCCCATTTCGCTCATCACGGTGCGTACGTCGGCGAAGTCGACGTTGATCATGCCCGGACGCTTGATGATGTCGGAGATACCGCGAACGGCACCGGCCAGTACATCGTCAGCCTTGGCGAAAGCCGACAGCAGGCTGGCGTCTTTGCCGAGGATGGTCAGCAGTTTTTCGTTCGGAATAGTGATCAGCGAGTCGACGCTTTCCGAAAGCATGCGGATGCCTTCGTCGGCAATCTGCATACGCTTGCGGCCTTCGAACGGGAACGGACGGGTCACGACCGCAACGGTCAGGATGCCCATTTCCTTGGCCACTTCGGCGATGATCGGCGCCGCACCGGTACCGGTACCGCCGCCCATGCCGGTGGTGATGAACACCATGTTGGTGCCCGCCAGCACTTCAGCGATGCGCTCGCGATCTTCCAGCGCAGCCTGACGGCCGACTTCCGGGTTGGCGCCGGCACCCAGGCCTTTGGTTACGCCGGTGCCCAGTTGCAGAATGGTGCGCGCGCCGATGTTTTTCAGCGCTTGAGCATCGGTGTTGGCGCAGATGAACTCGACGCCTTCGATGTTGCTCTTGACCATGTGGTTGACAGCGTTGCCGCCGCCACCGCCAACACCGATAACTTTGATTACCGGGCTTGCGGGGATGTTGTCTACGAGTTCGAACATTTTCCCTCTCCTTACATTCTCTAGTTTTTTCGCCTACTGCTGTTTGTTGCGGTGCTGCGGTAAAGCTTTAGAAGTTGCCTTGAACCCACTTCTTCAAACGGTCCAGCAACGGCGCCTGCGGCTCCTCGTTGCTGTAGCTGTCGCGGCTGCCGATGCCCGAGAACGAGATCCCGTCGGACTGCTTCTGCAGGCCGTACATCAACAAGCCAACGCCAGTGGAATAAATCGGGTTGCGCACCACGTCATCCAGGCCCTTCACGCCGTGCGGTACACCGAGGCGTACCGGCATGTGGAAGATTTCCTCGGCCAGTTCGGTGGCGCCTTCCATTTTCGAGGTACCGCCGGTCAGCACGATGCCGGCCGGGATCAGGTCTTCATAACCGCTGCGACGCAGCTCGGCCTGGATCAGGGTGAACAGCTCGTCGTAACGCGGCTCGACCACTTCAGCCAGGGCCTGACGGGACAGTTCGCGCGGCGGACGGTCGCCGACGCTTGGCACCTTGATGGTTTCGCCGGCACCGGCCAGTTTGGCCAGAGCGCAGGCGTAACGGATCTTGATCTCTTCGGCGTACTGGGTCGGGGTGCGCAACGCCATGGCGATGTCATTGGTCACCTGATCGCCGGCAATCGGGATCACGGCCGTGTGGCGGATTGCGCCTTCGGTGAAGATCGCGATGTCGGTGGTGCCGCCGCCGATGTCGACCAGGCACACGCCCAGTTCTTTTTCATCGTCGGTCAGGACCGAGTAGGCCGAAGCCAGTTGCTCGAGAATGATGTCGTCGATTTCCAGACCGCAGCGACGCACGCATTTTTCAATGTTCTGCGCAGCGTTGACGGCACAGGTCACCACGTGAACCTTGGCTTCCAGACGCACGCCGGACATGCCCAGCGGCTCGCGCACGCCTTCCTGGTTATCGATCACGTAGTCCTGCGGCAAGGTATGCAGCACACGCTGGTCCGCCGGGATCGCCACTGCCTGGGCAGCGTCGAGTACGCGCTCCAGGTCAGCGGAGCTGACTTCGCGGTCGCGGATCGCCACGATGCCGTGGGAGTTCAGGCTGCGGATGTGATTGCCCGCCACGCCGACGAACGCCGAGTGAATGCGGCAACCCGCCATCAGTTGGGCTTCCTCGATCGCGCGCTGGATCGATTGCACGGTGGACTCGATGTTCACCACCACGCCTTTCTTCAGGCCGCGGGACGGATGAGTGCCGATCCCGACGATTTCCAGCGAGCCGTCGTCCGCAACCTCGCCGACCAGCGCCACCACCTTGGAGGTGCCGATATCGAGACCGACGATCATTTTGCCGCTTTGCACGTTTGCCATGGGTCCTGCCTCTTCTTAATTCTTTGCGACAGCGGGTTGGGCTGTCGTCGGCGCTACTGGTTCCCGCCAGCCAACAGCGAGGCCGTTGGCATAGCGCAGATCGATGCGCGCAATGTTCGTAATCTGGTCTTTAAGCGTCTTGTCGTAGATGGCAATGAAGCGGCGCATCTTTTCCACCAGGTTGCCGCGTCCCAGCAGCAACTCGATGCCGGGGCCGGAACTGCCGGCACCGGTGGTCAGGAACCAGCTGCCACGCTCGCGCAGTTCCAGGCGCGCGATCGAGAAGCCCAACGGCCTGAGCATCTGACTCAGCACCTGGTATTGCTGCATCACTTGCTGCTGGGCCCGCTGCGGGCCGAACAGCTGTGGCAGGTGTTCGTAATTCGCCAGTTCCTTGGGCGTGAACGCCTGGCCCTGGTTGTTGAGCAGCGACTCGTCACCCCAACGGGCCACGGGCAGTTGCTCTTCGAGGCGGATCACCACCTGATCCGGCCACACCCGACGGACTTCGGCGTGAGCGATCCAGGGCATCTGTTCCAGCTCCGAGCGCATGCTGGCCAGGTCGATGGTGAAGAAGCTCGACGCCACGTAGGGGGCGATTCGCTGCTGCACCGCCTGCTGGCTGATGTAGCTCAGATCACCCTGCACGGCGATTTTGGTGATCGGCCGGTCGGCATACGGCAGCAAACGCTGCGCGCCTTCGTAAGTGCCGAAACCGAGCGCCACCAGCAGCACCGGCCAGAACAGGCCTTTGAGGAACCCGAAATTGGCTTTCGGCAGGCGCGCGGACATCGGCTCTTTGGCCACCATTCGGCTGGCACCCCGCGGCACCGGCTTGCGGCCGGGAGCGGGTGGCTGATGTCTGAGCTGTGCGCCTTGCATGGTCTTAACCTCGCGCCTCTTTATGGCCATCGGCATCGACACTGGCGGCCAGAATGGCCAGAACCAGCTGCTGGAAATCCAGACCGGCCGCTTTCGCCGCCATCGGTACCAGGCTGTGATCGGTCATGCCGGGAGCCGTGTTGACTTCCAGGAACCAGAATTTTCCGTCGGCGTCCTGCATCACGTCCGCCCTGCCCCAACCGGCGATACCCAGCGCCTCGCAGGCTTGCGCCGTGAGGTCCATGAGTTCTTTTTCCTTGTCGGCATCGAGCCCGCACGGAATCCGATACTGGGTATCGTTGGCGATGTACTTGGCGTCGTAGTCGTAGAACGTGTGCGGCGTACCCAGGGCGATAGGAGGCAACACCTGGTCACGCAGGGTGGCGATGGTGAACTCGGGACCGTGGATCCATTGCTCGACCAACACTTGCGAATCGTAGGTACTGGCCGCTTTCCATGCGTCGATCAACTCGGACGCAGAACTCACTTTGGCCATCCCGATACTTGAACCTTCATGCGCCGGTTTGACGATCAAAGGGAAGCCCAGTTCCGTCGCTGCCGAAATACAATCGGCCTCGCTGCGCAGCACGGCGTGACGCGGCGTTGGAATACCGAGGGTGTGCCAGACCTGCTTGGTACGCAGTTTGTCCATCGCCAGCGCCGAAGCCAGAATGCCGCTGCCGGTGTAGGGAATACCGGCCACTTCGAGCAGGCCCTGCATGCTGCCGTCTTCACCGCCACGACCGTGGAGAATGATGAAGGCGCGGTCGATCTTTTCACTCAACAGACGCTGCAGAATATCGGCGCCGACATCGATCCCGAATGCGTCCACACCGGCGCTTTGCAGCGCAGAAAGCACGGCGTTGCCGGACTTCAGCGAAACTTCACGCTCGGCACTCAGGCCACCGAACAGCACGGCGACACGGCCGAAGTCTTTCGGGGCAATGGTGGAGAACAGGTTGGCGTAGGCAGCAGTCATTTCAACTTCCCCTCGACCGGTGCGGCCACGGCACCGGCGAACAACTCGCTTTTCAACAGTTTCGGTGCAAGACCGCCGATGTCGCCGGCGCCCTGGCACAACAGAATGTCGCCGGCACGCAGCAACGGCTTGACCAGCGGCGCCAGGTCGACACCACGCTCGATGTAGATCGGGTCCAGTTGACCGCGCTGACGGATGCTGTTGCACAGCTTGCGGCTGTCGGCACCCGGGATCGGCTCTTCGCCGGCCGGATAGACTTCCATCAGCAGAAGCACGTTGGCGTCGGCCAGTACATTGACGAAATCGTCGTACAGGTCGCGGGTGCGGCTATAGCGGTGCGGCTGGTAGACCATCACCAGACGGCGCTCAGGCCAGCCACCGCGTACAGCCTTGATGACGGCCGCGACTTCGGTCGGGTGATGACCGTAGTCGTCGACCAGCATCACGTTGCCGCCGTCCACCGGCAGTTCGCCGTAGACCTGGAAGCGGCGGCCGACACCCTGGAACCCGGACAGGCCCTGTACGATGGCTTCATCGCTGACGCCTTCGTCGGTAGCGATGCAGATGGTCGCCAGGGAATTGAGCACGTTGTGGTTGCCCGGCATGTTCACGGACACATCCAGCGGCTCGCGATCAGGGCGCAGCACAGTGAAGAAGGTCTGCATGCCTTGTTGGCGCACATTGATGGCGCGCACGTCGGCGTCTTCGCTGAAGCCGTAGGTCATGGTCGGACGTTTCACCTGCGGCAGGATTTCACGCACCACCGGATCGTCCAGGCACATCACCGCCAGACCGTAGAACGGCAGGTTGTGCAGGAACTCGACGAAGGTTTTCTTCAGTTTGTTGAAGTCACCGTCGTAGGTCGCCATGTGGTCGGCGTCGATGTTGGTCACCACAGCCACCAGCGGCTGCAGGTGCAGGAAACTGGCGTCGCTTTCATCGGCCTCGGCGATCAGGTAACGGCTGGTGCCGAGCTGGGCATTGGTGCCCGCGGCGTTCAGACGGCCACCGATGACGAAGGTCGGATCCAGGCCACCGGCCGCAAACACCGAAGCGATCAGGCTGGTGGTGGTGGTCTTGCCGTGGGTACCGGCGACGGCGATGCCGTGGCGGTAGCGCATCAGTTCGGCAAGCATTTCGGCACGCGGTACCACCGGGATGCGGCGTTCCAGTGCGGTCGCCACTTCCGGGTTGGACGTGTTGACGGCGCTCGACACTACCAGCACATCGGCAGCAGCGGCGTTCTCGGCACGGTGGCCGATGAAAATCTGCGCACCGAAGGATTCCAGGCGCTCGGTGACCGGCGAAGCCTTCAGGTCGGAACCGGACACGGCGTAACCCAGGTTCAGCAGCACTTCAGCAATACCGCACATGCCCACGCCGCCGATTCCGACGAAGTGGATGCGACGGATGCGGCGCATTTCCGGTTGCGGCATGGCTTTCTGATTCTCAACCATGGGCCACCTCCAGACAGGTATCGACCACGCTGCGGGTGGCTTCGGGTTTCGCCAGACGGCGGGCCGCTCGGGCCATTTCTTCAAGTCGTTGCGGTTGCATCAAGACCTCTGTCAGGCGCGCGGCAAGGTCCGCGGCACCAGTCGTTCTTTGCGGCATCAGGAAGGCAGCGCCTTCACGGGCCAGATAATCGGCGTTGCGGGTCTGGTGATCGTCGATCGCGTGGGGCAAGGGCACCAGCATCGACGGCAGACCGGCGGCGGCCAGCTCGCTGACGGTCAATGCGCCTGCGCGGCACACCACCAGGTCAGCCCAGCCATAGGCCTGAGCCATGTCCTTGATGAAGGGCTGCACCTGCGCGTCCACGCCGACAGCGCGGTAGCGCTCTGCAGTCACTTCATCGTGATTTTTGCCGGCCTGATGAAACACCTCCGGACGCAGGTCGACAGCGACTTGCGACAGGGCTTCAGGCAGCAACTTGTTCAACGGTTCTGCCCCCAGGCTTCCGCCCAGGATCAGCAAACGCGCCTTGCGTCCGGCCAGGGCCGCACGCGGTGTTTCGAGGAACAGCTCGCTGCGCACCGGGTTGCCGGTGGTACGGCGGCTGTCCGACAGGGTAAAGGTGTCGGGGAACGCTTCACACACCCGGGCGGCGAACGGCACCAGCAACCGATTGGCGGTGCCAGCCACAGCGTTCTGCTCGTGAACGATTACCGGCACGCCGGCCAGTTTGGCGGCAATGCCACCAGGACCGGTCACATAACCACCGAAACCAACCACGCACACCGGACGCAGGCGGCGAATGATCGCCCGCGCCTGCCAGACCGATTTCAGCAACATGAACGGTGCCTTGAGCAACGACAGCTTGCCCTTGCCACGCAGGCCAGTGGCGTTGATGCGATGCAATTCGAGGCCGGCGGCCGGCACCAGGTCGTTCTCGATCCCCCGTGGCGTGCCGAGCCAGTGCACGGTGTAACCCCGCGCCTGAAATTCACGGGCGCAGGACAGCGCCGGGAACACGTGGCCACCGGTACCGCCGGCCATGATCAATACGTTAGCGCCCATGGTTCGGCTCCTCGGCGAAGTCGCTCTCATGGAATTCCATCTCTTCACTGCCCAGGTGGGTCCGGCTCTCCCACTCGATCCTCAGCAACAGGCCAAGGCAGGCACAGCAGATCACCAGGGAACTGCCGCCGTAACTGAGGAACGGCAAGGTCAGGCCCTTGGTCGGCAGCAGGCCGACGTTCACGCCGATGTTGATCAGGAACTGACCGATCCACAGGAACGACAGACCGTAGGCAACATAAGCGGCAAAAAACTGTTTGGCTTTCTCGGCCCACAGACCGATGTACATGCCGCGAATACACACGAACACGAAGAGCGCCACGGTGCACAGCGAACCCACCGCGCCCAGCTCTTCAGCCAGTACCGAAAACACGAAGTCAGTGTGGGCTTCCGGCAGGTAGAACTGCTTCTGCACGCTGTTGCCCAAACCAACGCCCAGCCACTCGCCGCGACCGAAGGCGATCAAGGCCTGGGACAATTGATAACCGGCACCGAACTGGTCCGCCCACGGGTCGGCGAAGTTGGTCAGACGCGCCATCCGGTAGGGTTGCATCTGGATCAGCAACACCACCGCCGCCACCGCCAGCACCACCATCAGCGAGAACCGGAACAGCCCGACCCCGCCAAGGAACAGCATCGCCGCTGCAGCCCCCATCATCACAACGGTGGCACCGAAGTCCGGTTCCATCAGCAGCAGGCCCGCCATCGGCAGCAGCACGATGAACGGCTTGAAGAAGCCCATCCAGCTCTCGCGCACTTCCTTCTGGCGACGCACCAGATAACCGGCGAGGTAAATCACCACGAACACCTTGGCGATTTCGGACGGCTGAACGTTGAAGAAGCTGAAGCCGATCCAGCGCATCGAACCGTTCACCTCACGGCCGATCCCCGGGATGATCACCATCACCAACAGACCGAATGCGCCGATCAGCATCAGCCAGCCCAGACGCTGCCAGGTGGCGATCGGAATCATCATGGTGACGATGCACGCGCCCAGGCCCAGCACCACATAGATCAGGTGACGGGTCATGTAGTAGAGAGCGCTGCCCGATTGCACCGCACCCACCTCGGTCGAGGCCGAGGCGATCATGATCAGCCCCAGGCCGAGCAGCGCCAGGCAACCGGCGAGCATGGGGAAGTCGAGGTCGATCCCACGTCCGGTGATGATCGGAGACGGATACGGTTTGATGATGTTTCGCAGGCTCATGCCAGTTCCTCCACGGCGCGGACGAACTGGTGACCACGGTCTTCGTAATTCTTGAACATGTCGAAACTGGCGCAGGCCGGCGACAGCAGCACCACGTCACCCGGCTGGGCGGCGGCGCGGCATTTCTCGACGGCGTCGATCAGCGTGGTGGCGCGGATCAGCGGCACGGCATCACCGATGGCCTGGCCGATTTTGTCGGAGTCACGGCCCATCAGGATCACGGCGCGGCAATGGGCAGCCGCCGGATCGCGCAGGTCCTTGAATTCGGCACCCTTGCCGTCGCCGCCGGCGATCAGCACGACCTTGCCGCTGATGTCCGCACCCAGGCCTTCGATGGCGGCCAGGGCGGCGCCGACGTTGGTGGCTTTGGAATCGTTGTAGTAACCGACGCCGTCCAGGTCACGCACCCACTGGCAGCGATGTTCGAGGCCGGCGAAGTTGCGCAGGGCCGTTAGCATGGCGTCGAACGGCAGCCCGACTGCGTGCCCGAGCGCCAGCGCCGCCAGGGCGTTCGACTGGTTGTGGGCGCCGCGAATCTTCAGTTCACGCACCGGCATCAGGTTCTGGAATTCGAAGGCCAGGTATTTCTCGCCATTCTCTTCGCGCAGACCGAACGCCTTGAAGTCGGGTGGGGTGAGGCCGAAGGTCCAGCATGGCTGGCCCTCGCCCATCAGTGGCCGGGTCAGGGCGTCCTGACGGTTGACCACGAATTGTTTCGCGCCACGGAAGATCCGGTGCTTGGCCAGGTGATAGGCCGGCAGGCCGCTGTAGCGGTCCATGTGGTCTTCGCTGATGTTGAGCACGGTCGCCACTTCGGCGTTGAGCTGATCGGTGGTTTCCAGCTGAAAACTCGACAGTTCCATCACGTACAGCTCGACGTCATCGCTGAGCAGATCCAGCGCCGGCGTACCGAGGTTGCCGCCCACCGCCACGCGCTTGCCGGCCGCTGCCGCCATTTCACCAACCAGGGTGGTGACAGTGCTTTTCGCGTTGGAACCGCTGATGGCCACGATCGGCGCCTTCGCGTTACGCGCGAACAGCTCGATGTCGCCGGACAACTTCACACCACGGGCCGCGGCGGCTTGCAGGGCCGGGGTCGCCAGCGCCAGGCCGGGGCTCACGTAGAGCTCGTCGGCACGGCACAGGAACTCGACGTCCAGCTCGCCACAACGCACTTCCACGTGCGGATAGTCACGCTGGAGCGTGGCCAGTTCCGGTGGATTTTCCCGCGTGTCGGCCACGGCAAACGCCACACCCCGGTTCGCCAGGAAGCGAACCAGGGACATGCCGCTCTTGCCGAGGCCGACAACGATGCGGAAGTGGTCAGAAGCGATCAGAGACACTCGTTCTACCTCAGCTTCAGGGTGGCAAGGCCGATCAGCACGAGAATCACGGTGATGATCCAGAAACGGACGATCACGCGCGGCTCGGGCCAGCCCTTGAGTTCAAAGTGGTGGTGTATCGGAGCCATGCGGAACACACGACGACCGGTCAGCTTAAAGGAAGCCACCTGAATGACGACTGACAGGGTTTCCATCACGAACACGCCGCCCATGATGAACAGGACGATTTCCTGACGGACGATCACCGCGATGGTGCCCAGAGCAGCGCCCAGCGCCAGTGCGCCGACGTCGCCCATGAAGACTTGCGCCGGGTAGGTGTTGAACCACAAGAAGCCCAGACCGGCACCGATCAGCGCGCCGCAGAACACGATCAGCTCGCCCGCGCCCGGCACGTACGGGATCAACAGGTATTCAGCGAATTTCACGTTACCCGACAGGTAGCAGAAGATGCCCAGGCCACCGCCGACCATCACTGTCGGCATGATCGCCAGACCGTCGAGGCCGTCGGTCAGGTTGACCGCGTTGCTCGAACCGACGATCACGAAGTAAGTCAGCACGATGAAACCGGCGCCCAGCGGAATGCTGTAGTCCTTGAGCATCGGCAGGATCAGGGTGGTTTCCACCGGCGTGGCGGCAGTCATATAAAGGAATATCGCCGCGCCGAGACCGAACACCGACTGCCAGAAATACTTCCAGCGACTCGGCAGACCACGGGAGTTCTTCTCGATCACTTTGCGGTAGTCATCGACCCAGCCAATGGCACCGAACAGCAGGGTCACCAGCAACACGACCCACACGTAACGATTGCTCAGGTCGGCCCACAGCAGGGTACTGACGCCGATGGACGACAGAATCAGTGCGCCACCCATGGTCGGCGTACCGGATTTGGACAGGTGCGATTGCGGGCCGTCGTTACGAACCGATTGGCCGATCTGACGGTTCTGCAGGGTGCGGATCATCCACGGGCCGTAGCACAGCGACAAGACCAGCGCGGTCAGCACACCGAGAATCCCGCGCAGGGTCAGGTACTGGAAGACCGCGAAGCCTTTGTAGAACTGTTGCAGATACTCCGCTAGCAGCAGCAGCATTAATGTTTCTCCAGACTGGACCCGCACAGGGCCGCAACGATGTTTTCCATCGCTGCGCTGCGCGAACCCTTGATCAAAATGGTGGTGTTTTTATCCTGCTCGGCGCCGAGGGCCTGGATCAGTTCGGCCTGCGTGCCGAAGTGATGCGCCTCGTTGCCGAATGCGTTCACGGCGTGGACCATGTTCGGCCCGACGGCGTAAAGCGCGGAAACCTTGCCCCGGGCGTATTCGCCCACGTCGCGGTGCCCCTGCTCCGCCCAGTCGCCCAACTCGCCGATATCCCCGAGCACCAGGACGGTGCGGCCGGAAAAGCCGGCGAGTATATCAACGGCCGCGCACATGGAGGTGGGGTTCGCGTTGTAAGTGTCATCGATCACGCGCATGCCGTTTTTCGCCAGTTGCGCGACGGTGCGACCCTTGACCGGTTGTACCGCGCCAAGCCCGGTGGCGATGCCGAACAGCGACACGCCCAGGGCGTGAGCAGCAGCGGCAGCGGCCAGGGCATTGGCGACGTTATGGGTGCCGAGCAGGTTCAGTTGAACCCGTTCCACACCTTCAGGACTGTGCAGGTTGAACGCCGGGCAGCCTCGGGCATCAGTGGCCAGATCGCTGGCGTGGAAATCCGCTTGCGTGTTGCTCAGCGCGAAAGTCAGCACTTTGCGACCGGCGGCGCGGAGCTTCCAGATACCGAATGCCTTGTCATCGAGATTCAGCACGGCGATGCCATCGGCGGCCAGCCCTTCGATGATTTCGCCTTTGGCTTCAACGATTTTCTCGGGCCCGCCGAACTCGCCAACGTGAGCGGTGCCGGCGTTGTTGAGGATCGCTACGTGCGGCTTGGTCAGCCCGACGGTGTAAGCGATTTCACCCAGACGCGAGGCACCCAGTTCGATCACTGCCGCGCTGTGCTCCGGGGCAAGTTCGAGCAGGGTCAGCGGTACGCCGAGGTCGTTGTTCAGGTTGCCACGGGTCGCGTGTACCGAGCCGCGCGTACGCAGGATGCTCGCGAGCATTTCCTTGACCGTGGTCTTGCCGCTGGAGCCGGTCACGGCCGCAACCGGTCTGGTGAACGCGGCACGGTTCAATGCGCCCAGTTGACCGAGGGCCTGACGGGTGTCCTTGACCAGCAATTGTGGCAGCGTGCTGTCGGCGACTTCGCGCTCGACCAATGCAGCAACGGCGCCTTTGGCAGCGACCTCGTTCAGATAGTCATGACCGTCGAAGCGCGGACCGGTCAATGCAACAAACAGTTGGCCAGCCTTGATGGCGCGGCTGTCGATGCTCACGCCGTCGAAGCTTGCGTCCGCGCTGATCAACCGCGCGTCGAGTGCGTTGGTCAGTTCGCTGAGTTTCAGGGCCTTAAGCATGGGCCACCTCCCAGGCGGTCAGGGCGTGATCGGCCTCGACCAGATCGGAGAATGCGTGGCGCTCGCCGTTGATTTCCTGATAGTCCTCATGACCTTTGCCGGCCAGGACAATCACGTCATCCGCCGAGGCGCTGGCAATCAGTTGTGCGATGGCCTGGCCACGACCGGCCACGAACGTCACGTTATCCACAGCCGTGAAGCCGGCGCGGATGTCATCGAAGATCACCGCTGGATCTTCGGTACGCGGATTGTCATCGGTGACCAGCACGCGGTCGGCCAGACGCTCGACCACTTCGGCCATCAACGGGCGTTTGCCGCGATCACGGTCACCGCCACAGCCGAACAGGCACAACAGTTGGCCTTTGACGTGCGGACGCAACGCAGTCAGAACCTTTTCCAGCGCATCGGGCGTGTGGGCGTAATCGACCACCACCAGCGGCTGGGTGCCACCACCGAGACGTTGCATGCGTCCGGCCGGGCCTTCGAGTTTCGGCAGCACCTTGAGGATTTCGTCGAGGGCGTAATCCAGGCCAAGCAAGGCGCCGACCGCGGCCAGTACGTTGCTCAGGTTGAAACGACCGAGCAGCGTGCTGCGCAGATGGTGTTCGCCCTGCGGCGTCACCAGCGTGGCGCGCACGCCATGGTCGTCGAACTGTGCTTCGCGGACATATAGATACGCGCTGCTGTCGAGCAGGCTGTAAGTGATCAGGCGCGACTCACGTTTTTCAGCGGCCAGTTGCCGGCCGAAATCGTCGTCCAGATTGACCACGCGGCACTTCAAGTCATTCCAGGCGAACAGCTTGGCTTTCGCTTCGGCGTAGGCCTCCATGGTGCCGTGGTAATCGAGGTGATCGCGGGAAAGGTTGGTCATCACCGCCACGTCGAACGCCAGCGCGGTGACCCGGCCCTGATCCAGGCCGTGGGACGAAACTTCCATGGCCACGGCTTTGGCACCGGCCTTTTTCAGGTCGCCCAGGGTCGCCTGCACGGCAATCGGATTCGGCGTGGTGTGCAGGCCGCTTTGCAGCGAGCCATGGAAACCGGAACCGAGGGTGCCGACGATGCCGCAGTGCTGACCGAGCAGGTCCAGCGCCTGGGCAACAAGCTGGGTCACGCTGGTCTTGCCGTTGGTGCCGGTGACGCCCACCAGGTTCAGGTGATGGCTTGGTTCACCGTAAAAACGTCCGGCGATATCCGACAACTGCGCTGCCAGACCTTTGACCGGAATCAGCGGCACATCAGTGATCGGCAACACGGTGGCGCCTTCCACTTCGTAAGCCACGGCGGCCGCCCCACGGGTGAGTGCGTCAGCAATGTGCGCACGACCGTCGAACTTGCCGCCCGGCACCGCGAGGAACAGGTCGCCTGCGCGTACGTTGCGGCTGTCGAGCGCCAGTTCACGGATCAACAGATCGTGGCCGGCGTGGGGGAATATCTTGTTCAGACTAAGAGACATCAGCCGCGCCCTCCATTGGCTTTCAGCGGAACAGCCGGGGTGGCATTGGCTTGCTGGGTATTCGGCAGGTTGTCCGGGGTGATGTTCATCAGGCGCAGAGTGCCGGACATCACACGGCTGAACACCGGCGCCGACACCAGACCACCGAAGTAGCCGGCCTTGGTCGGTTCATCGATCACCACGACGATGGCATAACGCGGATCGCTCATCGGGCCGAAACCGGCGAACAGCGAGCGATAGGAATTTTCGGCATAGCCCTTGGTGCCCACCGAGGTCTTGCGGGCGGTACCCGACTTCCCGGCCACGTGATACGCCGGGACTTGAGCACGGAACACGCCACGTGGTGCTTCGATTACTTGCTGCAGCATGCCCTGCATGGTTTTCGCCACGGCTTCCGGCAGCACCTGGGTGGTCTGCGGCGCCTTGTCGGTTTTGATCAGAGTCAGCGGTGCGAGACGACCGTTGTTGGCCAATGCCGAGAACGCGTGCACCAGCTGGATCGCGGTCACCGAAACACCGTAGCCGTAGGACAGCGTTGCGGTTTCAGCTTTACGCCACTCGCGGTAGTTCGGCAGGTTGCCGACACGTTCACCCGGGAAGCCGAGGCCGGTGTCCTGGCCGAGACCGACCTTTTGTGCGAGACGGAAAATGGTTTCGCCGCCAATGTCGAACGCGACCTTACTCATACCAACGTTACTGGAATTGATCAGAATGCCGGTCAGGTCAAGCACCGGACCTTCGGTCTTCGATACGTCTTTGATGGTGTACTTGCCGATCTGCAGGGAACCCGGATACACCTCGACGGTGTCGCTCGGTTTCCAGCGGCCGGTTTCGATCGCGGCGCTCATCGAGATCGCCTTCATGGTCGAACCCGGTTCGAACACGTCGATCATCGCGCGGTTACGCATCATCGCCGGCTGCAGGTTGCGACGGTTGTTCGGGTTGTAGGTCGGCTGGTTGACCATGGCGAGGATCTCGCCGGTCTTCACGTCCATGATCACCAGACTGCCGGCCTTGGCGCCGTTCTCGATGATCGCGTTGCGCAGCTCGCGGTTGGCCAGGTATTGCAGACGCAGGTCAATGGACAACGCCAAGGGCTTGCCGGCCTTGGCGTTCTTGGTGACCTGGACATCCTTGATCAGCCGTCCGCGCCGATCCTTGATGACTTGCCGCTTGCCGGGTACGCCGGCCAGCCACTCGTCGTAGGCCAGTTCGACACCTTCACGGCCGTGGTCGTCGATGTCGGTGAACCCGACCATGTGCGCAGTGACTTCACCGGCCGGATAGAACCGGCGGAACTCTTCGATGCCGTAGACGCCCGGCACTTTCAGGTCGAGCACAGCCTGGCCCTGCTCGGGGGTCAGTCCGCGCACCAGATAAATGAATTCCTTGTTCGCCTGGGCTTCGAGGCGCTCGGCCAGGGCTTTCGGGTCTTGGCCCAGGGCAGCGGCGAGTGCCGGCCACTTTTCTTTGGCCAGCTGCATTTCCTTGGCGTTGGCCCATAACGTGGTCACCGGCGTACTCACGGCCAGAGGCTCGCCATTGCGGTCGGTGATCAAACCACGGTGCGCCGGGATCGGAATGTGACGAACGCTACGTGCATCGCCCTGCCCCTTGAGGAAGTCACGGTCGATCACCTGCAGGTCGATGATGCGCCAGCAGATCGCGGCCACCATCATGCCCAGCAGACCAACGACCAGACGGAAGCGCCACGGGAAGAGTGCCCCTTCGAGTTTCATCATGGCGCCACCATCTTCACGTCAGCCGCGCCAGGGATGTGCATCTTCAGTTGTTCGGTAGCCAGTACTTCGATCCGGCTGTGGGCGGTCCAGGTGCTCTGTTCCAGAATCAGACGCCCCCACTCGGCCTGCGCCTTGTCGCGCACGCTGAGTTCGTTGTACAGGGTGTTGAGCAACTGCCGGTTCCAGTGGGCGCTGTAGGAAACGCCGATGGCCGACACGAGCACGCCGATGAACAGCAGCAGCATGAAAAAGCTGCCGCCAGGCAGTGGTTTGGCGAAAAGCTTGCTCACCGCAACTTCTCCGCGACGCGCATGACGGCGCTACGAGAACGTGGGTTGGCCTTGAGCTCGGCGTCGGAGGCCGTCTGCGCTTTGCCATGGACTTTGATTTTCGGTTCGAACGCAACGTGGCGAACCGGCAGGTTGCGCGGCAGGTTGTCGGCTTCGCCTTTCACCAGCTTGCGCATGAACAGTTTGACGATGCGGTCTTCCAGCGAATGGAAGCTGATGACGACCAGACGGCCGCCCACTTCCAGGCATTCGAGCGCGGCTTCAAGGCCTGCTTCCAGATCGCCCAGTTCGTTGTTGACGTGAATGCGCAGGCCCTGGAATGCACGGGTGGCCGGGTTCTTGCCCTTTTCCCACGCCGGGTTGGCGACTTTCAGAACTTCGGCCAGATCAGCGGTACGCTCGAACGGCGTGATGTCACGACGTTCGGCCACGGCACGGGCCATGCGACCGGAGAAGCGCTCTTCGCCATATTCCTTGAAAACACGGGCGATTTCTTCCACCGGCGCGGTGTTGACGAACTCGGCTGCACTGATGCCACGGGACGGATCCATGCGCATGTCCAGCGGGCCATCGTTGAGAAAACTGAAGCCGCGCTCGGCATCATCGAGCTGCGGCGAAGACACGCCCAGATCCAGCAGAATGCCGCTGACCTTGCCAGCCAGACCCTGTTCGGCAACCACCGAACCCAGTTCGGCAAAGCTGCGCTGCACAACGACAAAGCGGCCGTCTTCGGCCGCTAGCGTTTGCCCGGTGGCAATCGCTTGAGGATCCTTGTCAAATCCGATGAGCCGGCCATCAGGCCCGAGCTTGCTGAGGATCAATCGACTGTGCCCGCCGCGCCCGAACGTGCCGTCCAGATAGCAGCCATCAGGACGTACGGCGAGAGCCTCGACGGCTTCGTCAAGCAGTACGGTGATGTGGTTAAAGCCGCTATCAATAGTCACAGGATCAGATCACGCAGTTCGTCAGGCATGGCGCCCGGTTGTTGTATGGCAGCCAGGTCAGCGGCAGAAACCGCGTTCCAGGCATCTTCGTCCCACAGTTGGAACTTGTTCAGTTGGCCCACCAGCATCGCGCGCTTGTCGAGCTTCGCGTATTCGCGCAGGCGCGGCGGCACCAGGAAACGACCACTGCCGTCGAGCTCGAGGTCAACGGCGTTACCAATCAATAAACGTTGCAGACGACGGTTCTCTTCGCGAAGCGAAGGAAGCGCGCGCAACTTGGTTTCAATAATTTCCCACTCATCGAGCGGGTAGACACACAGGCACGGATCAACGGCATCAATGGTCACGATCAACTGGCCGGAACTACGCGAAACGAGCTCGTCACGGTACCGGCTCGGCATGGCGAGACGGCCCTTTGCGTCGAGACTGATAGCGTTAGCTCCGCGAAACACGTCTGCGTTTCTCCAATTTTTATCGTTTTGAGCTCAAAAAACCCACTTCATGCCACTTTCCGCCACTTGCGCACACTATAGGAATGCGCCCACCACACCGTCAAGGCGCGGATCAAAGGAAAACCCTTACAGAACGGAGATTTAGGAGCATAAAAGGAGGAGCAACGAGAATCCGGCGGATGCTTTTATCCAATAACTTGAGACAGCACTGACAGCTGCGCTCGAAAGTTAAAGTAATTTGTTAAGAGTAAGATTTTTTCGGTATTACAAAAGCGCTTCTGCTGTTGATTGAAGCAAGGTGGGAAATGGCTATTACTGCGATTGCCGCCGCCGGAATTCCAGAGCAGGCCTGCTGATAATAAACAGCCCTGTCGCCTTTAATTCAAGCAGGGAAAAGAAAAAGGTGGAGAGTCGATCTGTAAGCCGGGTTCTGTCTTGAACAGTCATTCGTCTACGATGGCCATCACTGGACATCTTTAGCAACCTACCCGGTCCCAGCGCGGGCCACGCCTTGGGACCCTATTTGGTCTTGCTCCAAGTGGGGTTTACCTAGCCACGAACTGTTGCCAGACGTGCGGTGCGCTCTTACCGCACCTTTTCACCCTTACCGGCGCCGAAGCGCTTAGGCGGTTATTTTCTGTGGCACTTTCCGTAGGCTCACGCCTCCCAGGCATTACCTGGCACTTCGCCCTATGGAGCCCGGACTTTCCTCCCCCCCCTAATTTTCATAGAGGGCAGCGACTGTCCGATCGACTCTCCGCCGCGCAGGTTAACGGCAGAGCGCTCGAAGAACAAGCGCTAATAGCCCGCCAACCGGTCTGCGCGACGGGTTACGCGTCTTTTTGCTGATCCAGCGCGACTTGATACAGCACGTTTTTGCGCTCACCGGTGATTTGCGCTGCCAAAGCGGCCGCACGCTTGAGCGGCATCTCTTCGAGCAGCAGATTGAGGATGCGCATCGCCTCGCTGCTCACGGCATCTTCTGACTCCGGCGCAGTCCAGCCAGCCACGACCACCACACATTCGCCACGCTGCTGATTGCTGTCCGCCTCGACGAATGCCCGCAGCTCGGCCAGCGGCAGCCCCTTGAGGGTTTCAAAGGTCTTGGTGATTTCCCGGGCAAGCAATGCCGGGCGATCAGCGCCAAACACGGCTTCCATATCCTGCAGACACTCAAGAATACGATGCGGCGCCTCGTAGAAAATCAGCGTGCGCGGCTCTTCCTTGATGGCTTCAAGGCGTGCCTTGCGTCCAACCGCCTTGGCCGGCAGAAAGCCTTCGAAGATAAAACGGTCGGATGGCAGACCGGCCGCGGACAAGGCAGCAATCAGCGCACAAGCCCCCGGCACCGGCACCACATTGATGCCGGCTGCACGGGCCTGACGCACCAGGTGATAACCCGGATCGGAAATCAGCGGGGTACCGGCATCGGAAATCAGCGCGACGTTGTCGCCTGCCAGCAGACGAGTGATGAAACGACTGCCTTCATCACGTTCGTTGTGCTCGTGACAGGCCGCCAGCGGCGTGGAGATGCCAAAGTGCTGCATCAGACGCTGGGAATGGCGCGTGTCTTCGGCGGCGATCAGCGCCACCTCGCGCAGGATCTTCAACGCCCGGGCGCTGATGTCATCCAGGTTGCCGATGGGCGTCGCCACCACATAAAGCGAGCCTGCAGCGGAATTCAAAGCACCTGGAGCAGTCAAAGCGCACACCTCATGATCGGTAAAAACCGCCATTGTAGCGCGTCGCGCAACTGACGATGCGGCCGCGGCAGACACGGTTTGTCGCACCATTGTGCGGTCGCGCAACATTTACATCATCTAAATTGACGGTTTCACACCAGTAACATCGCGCCCCGGCCAGCGCTTGGGTACAATTCGACGCTAATTTGATCGAGTATCAGGAACACTTACATGATCGCTTGTCTGCGGCTGTTCACTGCCCTCTGCCTCGCTGCCTTGCTGGCGGCCTGCGCCAGCTCCCCTTCCTCCAGCCTTGGCGAACTTCCACGGACTCCGGATGCCAGCATCGAGCAACTGCTCGAACAGGCCGCCCAGGCCAAATCGCCGGACAAGGCTGCGCTGCTGCGCCTGAGTGCGGCGGACATGGCTTATCGCCAGGGCAATGCCGGACAGTCCGCGCAAATCCTGCAACAAGTGCCGATGGAGCAACTCCAGCCAGGCCAGCAGGCATTCGCCAGCACTTTGTCTGCTGAACTGGCGATGACCCGCAATCAGCCCAAAGCCGCACTGGCAGCCTTGAACCATCCAAGCCTGCAACGCCTGAGCGAAATGTCGGTGCCGTTGCAGGTTCGCGCCGGCACCGTTCACGCCCGTGCCCTTGAGGCCGACGGTCAGACCCTGGCTGCGGCACGCGAGCGCATTTTCATTGCGCCGATGCTCGAAGGCGAAGCCGCGAGCAAGAACCACGAAGCCATCTGGACCCTGATCGCCTCGCTGCCGACCGATCAACTGCAACCCAACGGGACCGACGACCTCGCCGGCTGGATGAGCCTGGCCCTGGCCGTGAAAACCGCCGGCACCCTGGAACAGCAACAGGCAGCCATCGACGACTGGCGCTCTCAGCACCCGAAACACCCGGCCGCCATCAACCTGCCGCTGCCACTGACCAAACTCAAGGAGCTGGCCAGCCAGCCCCTGAGCAAGATCGCCCTGCTGCTGCCACAGGACGGCCAACTGGCCTCTGTCGGCAAGGCACTGCGTGACGGCTTCATGGCCGCGCACTATCAGGCTCAGCAAGCCGGCCAGAAGCCACCGGCCATCGTGTTCTATGACAGCTCGCACCTGACCAACATGGACGAGTTCTACCGCAAGGCCCAGGCCGACGGCGTGCAACTGGTTGTCGGGCCGCTGGAAAAACCACTGGTCAAACAGCTGAGCACCCGCCCGCAACTGCCAATCACCACCCTCGCTCTGAACTACAGCGAAGGTGACCAGGGCCCGGCGCAGCTGTTCCAGTTCGGCCTCGCCGCTGAAGACGAGGCCCGTGAAGTCTCCCGCCGCGCCCGCGCCGACGGCCTGCACCGCGCCGCGATCATGGTGCCGAAAGGCGAATGGGGCGACCGCGTCCTGCGCGCCTTCAGCCAGGATTGGCAAGCCAACGGTGGCAGCATCGTCGCCACCGAACGCGTTGACCAGCCAGTACAACTGGCCCAGCAAATCGCCGACATGTTCCAGCTGCGTCAGAGCGAAGCCCGTGCCAAGAGCCTGCAGAACGCCGTCGGCACCAACGTTGCTGCTCAGCCTTCGCGTCGCCAGGACATCGAATTCATTTTCCTCGCCGCGACACCGCAACAGGCCCAGCAGATCAAGCCGACCCTGAACTTCCAGTACGCCGGTGACGTTCCGGTCTACGCCACTTCCCACGTGTTCAGCGCCAGCGGCGACGTGAACCAGTACAACGACATGAACGGTGTGCGCTTCTGCGAAACCCCTTGGCTGCTGGATACCAACGACCCGCTGCGCAAACAGGTCGCCGCGCAATGGCCACAAGCCTCCGGCAGTCTTGGTCGTCTGTATGCAATGGGTGCCGATGCCTACCGCCTGGCCCCGCGCCTGAGCCAGCTCAAGACCCTGCCGGACAGCCGCATCGAAGGTCTGTCGGGCAGCCTGGGCATGACCCAGAGCCAACGCGTGGTACGCCAGTTGCCATGGGCCCAGTTTGTCAGCGGCCAGATCCAGCGCCTGCCGGACACTCCGCGCTGATGCCCGACAGGTCACACCTGCAAAGCGGCAAGGATGCCGAGCGTCAGGCGCTCGAGCATTTGCAACACCAGGGTCTGCGCCTCCTGGCGCAGAACTGGTTATGTAAACGCGGCGAGCTTGATCTGGTCATGCTTGATGGCGATACAGTAGTATTCGTCGAAGTACGTTACCGAAAGAACACTCAATGGGGTGGAGCGCTCGACAGTATCGACGGGCGCAAACGGCAGAAACTGATTTTCGCCGCACAATATTTTCTTCAGCGCGAGTCGCGCTGGGCAAATTCCCCCTGCCGCTTCGACGTGGTGGCCATCGACAGCCATCAGGATCAGTTGAACTGGTTGCAGAATGCGTTCGACAGTTGACCGCCTGCACCGACCCGGACATTTTCACTCAACACTTTTGCTCTTTGCTTTGCGGGCTGCACATTCACGTGCCGGACAGCCGCGCCAATTAAGGTCACACAGATGGACATGCAATCCCGAATTCGCCAGCTTTTTCAGGCCAGTATCGACACCAAGCAACAGGCGATGGACGTACTTGCACCGCACATCGAGCAAGCCAGCCAGGTAATGGTCAACGCCCTGCTCAACGAAGGGAAAATGCTCTCGTGCGGCAACGGCGGCTCGGCCGGCGATGCCCAGCACTTCTCCTCGGAACTGCTCAACCGTTTCGAGCGCGAGCGTCCGAGTCTGCCTGCCATCGCGCTGACCACCGACAGCTCGACCATCACCTCGATCGCCAACGATTACAGCTACAACGAAGTGTTCTCCAAGCAGATCCGCGCACTCGGCCAGCAAGGCGATGTATTGCTGGCGATTTCGACCAGCGGCAACTCGGCGAACATTATTCAAGCGATCCAGGCCGCACATGATCGCGAAATGATTGTCGTAGCATTGACCGGTCGCGATGGCGGCGGCATGGCGTCACTGCTGCTGCCTGAAGACGTCGAAATTCGCGTACCGGCCAACGTCACCGCACGTATTCAGGAAGTCCACTTGCTGGCGATCCATTGCCTCTGCGATCTGATCGACAGCCAACTGTTCGGGAGTGAAGAATGACCCCTAATCGCCTTGGCCTTCTGGCCTTGACCCTGTGCCTCGGCATTTCTGGCTGCACCTCGGTGGTGAACGCCAGCCGTGAAGCACCGATCGAAGACGATCGCGGCACCCGCACCTTCGGCAGCAAGATCGACGATTCGCTGATTGAAACCAAGGTCGGTGTCAACGTGGCCAAGGCCGACCCGGCTCTGGACAACGACTCGCACATCGTCGTGACCAGTTTCAACGGTGTCGTGCTGCTGGCTGGACAGACCCCGCGCGAAGACCTGAAGGCCAAGGCCGAACAGGCTGCCGCCAACGTGCAACGCGTGAAGAAAGTACACAACGAGCTGCAAGTGATTGCGCCTTCGAGCTTCCTCGCCCGCCAGAACGATTCCTGGCTGACGACCAAGATCAAAACCCAGATGCTCACCGACGCCAGCATTCCTGGCTCACGCATCAAGGTCGTGACCGAAAACGGCATCGTCTATCTGCTTGGCCTGCTGACCAAACAGGAAGCCGCACAGGCCACCAATCTGGTGCAGGGTGTTTCTGGCGTGCAGAAAATCGTGAAGCTGTTCGAATACATCGACTGATACACAAAGCGCAGGCACAAAAAAGGCGATCCGGTTGGATCGCCTTTTTTATTACTTCACCACTTTCAGGCTTGGCCGACCGCTTGGGCGCGGCGGCTCGCTGTCCGGTGGCGGAACATCGTCATCCTGCTCGATCTCGTCTTCGTCATCCATCGGCGACTCCAGATCGAACACCATGCCCTGACCGTTCTCCCGGGCATAGATCCCCAGAATTGCAGCAATCGGCACGTACAGGCTATGAGGAACGCCACCGAAACGACCTTCGAAGGTCACGACGTCGTTGTCCATGTGCAGATGCCGCACGGCACTTGGCGAAATATTCAGGACAATCTGTCCGTCACTGGCAAAGCCCTGTGGCACCTGTACCGCCGGGTACTCGGAATTGACCAGCATGTGCGGGGTGCAATCGTTATCCACAATCCACTCGTAGAGCGCGCGGACCAGATAAGGTCGACTGGAGTTCATAGCGGCTCCTTAAGCCTTAGCGCATGTCGCGTTCGACACCAGACAGACTCGCCTGGAAAGCCTCACGCGCAAATTGACGCTCCATATAATCAAGCAGCGGCTTGGCAGGCCGCGGCAGTTCTATACCCAGAATCGGCAAACGCCAGAGTATTGGCAATAGGCAGCAATCCACCAGACTTTGTTCCTCACTGAGGAAAAACGGCTTGTCGGCGAACAGCGGCGACACACCCGTCAGGCTCTCGCGCAATTCCTTGCGCGCCACGGCACGCGCCGCTTCCTTGGTGCGCGAATCCAGAATCAGATCCACCAGACCACACCAGTCGCGCTGAATGCGGTGAATCAGCAGACGACTGTTGGCACGCGCCACCGGGTACACAGGCATCAATGGCGGATGCGGGTAACGCTCATCCAGGTATTCCATCACCACGGTCGACTCCCACAACGCCAGGTCACGATCGACCAGCGTCGGAAGACTGCCGTAAGGGTTTACTTCAATCAGTTTAGGCGGCTGGCGACCAGCCTCCACAAAAATGATTTCGGCGCTGACACCCTTCTCTGCAAGCACGATGCGCACTCGGTGGGAATAGTGGTCGGCGGGGTCGGAGTAACAGGCCAACCGATTGGTCACGCCCATGGCGATCCTCCTCGCTTGTTGAAATAGTCGGAGCCGGAAAAACGCGCGCGCCCAGAGGGCGCCTCCCGCAAAACATGGCTGACCAGGCTTTGCATTTCAGAGACGCCCTTGGGCGCGCGCGATTAACAGCAATTGCTTGAAGCGTATCAGTGCACGTCTTTCCAGTATTCACGCTTGAGCAGGTAGGCGAACACAAAGAAGAACGCCAGGTACAGCAAGACGTAAGTACCGATGCGCTGATGTTGCAGCTTAACCGGGTTAGCCGAGTAAGCCAGGAAGGTTACCAGATTCTTGACCTTCTCATCGAACTGCTCTTCGTTGAGAGTTCCGGTTTTCGGCACGATGGTCAATTGATCGCACGCCTCATGAGTCAGAGGCGTACCGGTCAGCGGATCATATTGCTTCTTGCCGTCTTCGACGATCTGTACCTGCTTGCAACCCACGACCTGACGACCTTGCAGGCCGACCAGCACGTTAGGCATGCCGACGTTCGGGAAGACCTTGTTGTTCACGCCCCAAGGACGCGCCGGATCCTCATAGAACGAACGCAGATAACCATAAAGCCAGTCGGTACCACGAACACGCGCCACCAGAGTCAGATCCGGAGGCGCTGCACCGAACCAGGTCTTGGCGTCGGCCGGCTGCATGCCGATGTTCATGTGATCGCCGATCTTGGCACCGGTGAACACCAGCTTCTCCAGCATCATTTCGTGCGGGATGCCGAGATCGTCGGCCACACGCTCATAACGCTGGAACTTGGCACTGTGGCAACCCATGCAATAGTTGGCAAAGGTGCGTGCACCATCCTGCAGGGCAGCCTTGTCGGAAACGTCGATGTCGACTTTTTCCAGTTCCGGGCCACCGTGTTCCGCAGCAAAGGACAGCACTGGCAGAGCAGCAAAAATCAGAGCAAAAAATAACTTTTTCATCAGCCAGTCACCCTTTCCGGAACCGGTTTGGTCTTCTCGAGCCTGGTGTAGAAAGGCATCAGAATGAAGTAGGCGAAATACAGGAAGGTGCAGATCTGCGACACCAGCGTGCGCTCCGGCGTCGGGGCCAGAACCCCCAGAATGCCGAGGATCACGAAGGAAATGCAGAACACCACCAGCCAGATTTTGCTCATCCAGCCTTTATAGCGCATTGACTTGACCGGACTGCGGTCGAGCCACGGCAGGACGAAAAGCACCGCAATGGCCGCACCCATGGCGATAACGCCCATGAGCTTGTCAGGAACCGCACGCAAGATCGCGTAGAACGGCGTGAAGTACCAGACCGGCGCAATATGCTCTGGCGTCTTGAACGGGTTGGCCTGCTCGAAGTTTGGTTTTTCGAGGAAGTAGCCGCCCATTTCCGGGAAGAAGAACACGATGAAGCAGAAGATAAACAGGAACACCACCACACCGACGATGTCTTTCACGGTGTAGTACGGGTGGAAAGCGATACCGTCCAGCGGCACACCGTTTTCGTCTTTGTGTTTCTTGATGTCCACGCCATCCGGGTTGTTCGAACCCACTTCGTGCAGTGCCAGAATGTGCAGCACCACCAGACCGAGGATCACGATCGGCAGAGCGACCACGTGCAGGGCGAAGAAGCGGTTCAGGGTAATTCCGGAAATCAGGTAGTCACCACGAATCCACTGAGTCAGGTCGTTGCCGATGACCGGAATCGCACCGAACAGCGAGATGATCACCTGGGCGCCCCAGTAGGACATCTGCCCCCATGGCAACAGATAACCCATGAAGGCCTCAGCCATCAGCGCCAGATAGATCAGCATGCCGAAGACCCACACCAGTTCGCGCGGTTTCTGGTACGAACCGTAAAGCAGGCCACGGAACATGTGCAGATAGACCACGATGAAGAACGCCGAAGCGCCGGTGGAGTGCAGCAAACGCAGGATCGAGCCGTACTCGACGTCTCGCATGATGTATTCGACGGAGGCGAACGCCTCTTCCGCCGACGGGGTGTAGCTCATGGTCAGCCAGACACCGGTGACGATCTGGTTGACCAGAACGAGCAGTGCCAGCGAGCCGAAGAAGTAGAAGAAGTTGAAGTTTTTTGGCGCGTAATACTTGCTGAGATGGTCTTCCCACATTTTGGTGGCGGGGAAGCGCGCATCAACCCAATCCATGAACTTGCTCATCACGCTTTCTCCGTATCGACGCCAATGACAATCAGATCATCGGTCTCATAGGAATGCGGGGGTACTGGCAGGTTCAAAGGCGCAGGTTGCGACTTGTAGACGCGGCCAGCCAGATCGTAGTGGGAACCGTGGCAAGGGCAGAAATAGCCACCTACCCAGTCTTTGCCCAGATCCGCGGGTGCCACTTCGGGACGGAAGGTCGGTGAGCAACCCAGGTGAGTGCAGATCCCGATCAGCAGCAGGATTTCCGGCTTGATCGAACGCACCTCAGGGTCGACATAGGTGGGTTGCGTGGAGTTTTTGGAGGTCGGATCGGAGAGCTGGCCCTCGATCTTCTTGAGATTCCCCAGGATTTCCGCAGTACGGCGAACAATGAATACCGGCTGGCCGCGCCATTCAGCAATCATCTGCTGTCCGGGCTCGATTTTGCTGACATTCACTTTCACCGGTGCGCCGGCAGCCTTCGCCTTGGCACTGGGAAACCATGACCCCACGAACGGGACCGCAGCCCCCACCGCTCCTGCAGCACCCACCACGGATGTGGCCGCTACCAAGAAGCGACGCCGGCCTGCATTCACGCCGTCATTGCTCATTCAGTCCTCTCCCATCAGCTTTGTGGCCTGTTAAATCAGGCATCTACTAAATATGAAACAATGTACTTATAAAAATTTTGCCGAATGGTAATGAAAACCCCCAATTCTGACAAGGTAATTACCCGGAGGGCTGGCCCTCAAGCCTTGTAGTATAGGGGGTCTACGAATGTGGCAAGTTGTCACAGCGCAATTATTCAAGAAATCGCACGCATAAAAAAACGCCCGGTTCCGTGAGGAATCGGGCGTTCTTTTTGAACGTGGAAGCGGAATTAACGCTTCGAGTACTGCGGACGCTTACGCGCTTTACGCAGACCAACTTTCTTACGTTCAACTTCACGGGCGTCGCGGGTAACGAAACCAGCTTTGCGCAGAGCGCTACGCAGGGTTTCGTCGTAGTCCATCAGAGCGCGAGTGATACCGTGGCGGATTGCGCCAGCCTGACCACTTACACCACCGCCGATCACGGTGACGTAGATGTCGAACTTCTCGACAGTCTCGGTCAGTTCCAGCGGCTGACGAACTACCATGCGGGCAGTTTCGCGGCCGAAGAACGAATCCAGCGAACGGTTGTTGATGGAGATGTTACCAGTACCCGGACGCAGGAAAACGCGTGCGGTTGCGGTCTTGCGACGGCCAGTGCCGTAATTTTGAGTCGCCGACATAATGAACTATTCCGTTAAATCTTCAGTTCTTGGGGCTGCTGAGCAGTATGAGGGTGTGCAGCGCCCGCATAGACTTTCAGCTTACGGTACATGTCGCGACCCAGTGGGTTCTTAGGCAGCATGCCTTTAACCGCGGTCTCGATCACGCGCTCAGGGGCCTTGGCGATCAGCTTTTCAAAGTTGATCGACTTGATGCCGCCCGGGAAACCGGAGTGGGAGTAGTACATTTTGTCAGTGGTTTTAGCACCGGTAACACGGATCTGCTCAGCGTTGATTACGACGATGTAGTCGCCGGTGTCAACGTGAGGAGTGTACTCAGGCTTGTGCTTGCCACGCAGACGGCTCGCGATTTCGGTGGCCAGACGACCCAGGGTCTGACCAGCAGCGTCGACGACAAACCAGTCGCGCTTTACTGTTTCCGGTTTAGCAGTAAAAGTTTTCATTCTTTATAGCCTCAGGGGCCGCCTGTAAATAAGACGGCGGATCTTACTGAATAGTGCGTACTTTGACAAGTCAAAGGCAGCCGGATACAGACGCTTTCGGGGGCTCGGGTCGGCGCGTCCGTTCAACGGCAAGATTCTTCGGCGGCGGGGCATCACTTCCACTGCAGAAAGAGGTCGGCAATTATGCAGATTGCGAAAAAAATTTCAACCTGCTTTTATGCTTGTTTTGCCCAAGGAGCACCCGATGGACTATCGCCAGCTAGGCCGTACCGACCTGAACGTGAGCGCAATCTGCCTTGGCACCATGACCTGGGGCGAGCAAAACACTGAAGCTGAAGCCTTCGCCCAGATTGAACGGGCCAAGGGCGCCGGGATCAACTTCATCGACACCGCCGAGATGTATCCGGTGCCGCCGAAAGCCGAAACCTACGCCACCACCGAGCGTTACATCGGCAATTACTTCAAGAGCCGGGGCGACCGCGCCGACTGGATCCTCGCCAGCAAGATCGCCGGCCCCGGCAACACCATCGACTACATCCGCGACAAAAACCTGCGCCACAACCGCCAGCACATTACCGAAGCAGTGGACGCCAGCCTCAAGCGTCTGCAGACCGATTACATCGACCTGTACCAACTGCACTGGCCGGAGCGCAGCACCAACTTTTTCGGACAGCTGGGCTACAAGCACAAGATCGAAGCCAACCTCACCCCGCTCGAAGACACCCTCGAAGCACTCGACGAGCAAGTGAAGGCCGGCAAGATCCGCCACATTGGCCTGTCCAACGAAACCCCGTGGGGCACCATGCGTTTCCTCGCCCTGGCCGAAGCCCGTGGCTGGCCGCGCGCGGTATCGATCCAGAACCCGTACAACCTGCTCAACCGCAGCTTCGAAGTCGGTCTGGCGGAGATCGCCATTCGCGAACAGTGCGGCCTGCTCGCCTATTCGCCGCTGGCATTCGGTTTCCTGTCGGGCAAGTACGAAGGTGGCGCCCGTCCGCCAAAAGGTCGCCTGAGCCTCTACAGCCGCTTCAGCCGCTACTTCAACCCGCAATCGGAAGCGGCGTGCAGCCGTTACGTGGCGCTCGCCCGGAAACATGGCCTGGATCCGGCGCAAATGGCGCTGGCCTTCGTCAATCAGCAACCGTTCGTCACCAGCAACATCATTGGTGCGACGACGCTGGAGCAACTGGACAGCAATATCGCCAGTTACGAGCTGAAACTGTCGAAGGAAGTGCTGGAAGGGATCGAAGCGATTCACAAAGATCATCCGAACCCGGCACCGTGATCAGCCGCTAAAAGCTTCGCGAGCAGGCTCGCTCCCACAGGTACAGCGTGATCCTTGTGGAAGCGAGCCTGCTCGCGAAGGGGCCAGTCAATTCACTGCGAAATTCATAGCGACCGCGCAATGATCTCCTTCATGATTTCATTGGTGCCGGCATAGATTCGCTGCACCCGCGCATCCGCCCATGCCCGGGCCACCGGGTACTCCCACATGAAACCGTAGCCGCCATGCAACTGCACGCACTCGTCGAGCACCTTGCATTGCAGGTCGGTGCCCCAATACTTGGCCATCGCCGCCGTCGGCACATCCAGCTTGCCCTGAAGATGCAGCTCCAGACAGCGATCGACGAACACCCGGCCGATCTGTATCTCGGTGGCCATTTCCGCCAGTTTGAAGCGCGTGTTCTGGAAGTCGGCAATTGCCTTGCCGAACGCCTTGCGATCACGGGTGTAATCCAGCGTCCACTGCAGCGCCGCCTCGGCCGAAGCCAACCCGCCAATGGCGACTGTCAGACGCTCCTGCGGCAATTCCTGCATCAGATAGGCAAACCCGGCCCCGGCCTGACCCAACAGGTTTTCCTTCGGCACTCGCACGTCCTGAAAGAACAGTTCCGAGGTGTCCTGAGCCTTCATTCCGACCTTCTCCAGGCGCTTGCCCTTGTCGAAGCCCGGCGTGTTCGCCTCCACCAGAAACAGGCTGGTGCCCTTTGCCCCGGCCTTGGGATCGGTCTTGGCCACGACAATCACCAGATCAGCCAGAAAGCCATTGGTGATGAAGGTTTTCGAGCCGTTGATCACATACTCGTCACCGTCCAGCACAGCGGTAGTCTTGACCCCCTGCAAATCGGAACCGGCACCCGGCTCGGTCATGGCGATGGCACTGACCATCTCGCCGGACACCAGTTTCGGCAGGTATTTGCGCTTCAGCGCCTCGCTGCCGTAATGCAGGATGTACGGCGCAACGATGTCCGAGTGCAGCGAGAAGCCGATGCCGGTCAGGCCCAGTCGCCCCACCTCCTCGATGACCACAGCGCTGTACAGGAAGTCCGCCCCCAACCCACCGTATTCCTCCGGCAGGTGTGAGCAGAGCATCCCCGCCTCCCCCGCCTTGTTCCAGAGTTTTCGGTCGATGTAGCCCTGTTTTTCCCACTGAGCATGAAACGGCACCGCCTCTTTTTCGAGGAATGTTCTTACGCTGTCGCGGAACAATTCGTGCTCGGAGCTGAACAGGGTTCTGGGGATCATGCGACACCTTTTCTTTATTCTTGAAGGGATCAGACCTTCAGAGACTAAGCCTCGCTACCGATACAGGACACTGGACACATCCGACAAAAAATAAGACGATCCAGCCGTCTGGTGACCACTTTCCCTTATAAAAACAAAAGTTGAATTATGTCCAAGCAAGTCTCCACGCCCTTGCGGCGCGTCAGCATCCTGGCGATCGACCGGGTTTTCGCTTCCACCCTCATGCAAGCCAAGGATTTCTTCCATCTGGCCAGCCTGCGTTACGGCAAACAACTGGGCCACGGCCTGACTCCGGCGTTCGAAACCCGCCTGGTCAGCCCCGACGGCAAACCGGTGAACAGCTTCAGTGACGTGATCATGCCGGTGGACGGCGGCCTGGAAAACGCCGACGTCATCATCCTTCCAGCCTTCTGGGACGATTTCGATACGCTGTGTCGGCGTTATCCACAGATTCTGCCGTGGCTGCGCGAGCAGCATGCCCGAGGTGCGGTGCTATGCGGCGAGGCCACCGGGGTGTTCTGGCTGGCCGAGGCCGGCTTGCTCAACGGCAAGGAAGCGACCACCTACTGGCGCTTCTTCAACGCCTTCGCCGAGCGTTTCCCGCAGGTCTATCTCAATCAGGACAAGCACCTGACCGACGCCGACAACCTGTACTGCGCCGGCGGCACCACTTCGGCCTGCGACCTCTATATCTATCTGATCGAACGCTTCTGTGGTGCCAATGTGGCGCAAGCCGTGGCCCGCGACATTCTTTATGAAGTGCAGCGCAGCTACTCACCGGGCCGCATTGGTTTCGGCGGCCAGAAGCTGCACCAGGACGTGATCATCCTGCAGATCCAGCACTGGCTCGAAGAGCATTTCGCCGACAAGTTCCGCTTCGAAGATGTGGCCCGCGAGCACGGCATGAGCATCCGCAACTTCATGCGCCGCTTCCAGACCGCCACCGGTGACAAGCCGCTGCACTACCTGCAACGGCTGCGCATCGAAACGGCCAAAGGCTTGCTCTCCGGCAGTCGCAAAAGCATCAAGACCATCAGTTACGAAGTCGGTTACGACGATGCGAGCTTCTTCGCACGGTTGTTCCGCCAGCACACCGAATTGTCACCGAACCAGTACCGGCAGCAGTTCCAGCAAGCTGCATGACGATTCGACCAGACACAAAAAAGGGCCTGCATCTGCAGGCCCTTTTTGTTTGCCGAATCCGCTCAGGGCTTGTGTGCCCGGGACAGGAACTCGTGGGATTGCATCTCCAGCAGACGGCTGAGGGTGCGCTGGAATTCGAACGTCAGGCGCCCGCCGGTGTACAGGTCTTTCAACTCGACTTCGGCAGAAATGATCAGCTTGACGTTACGGTCGTAGAACTCGTCGACCATGTTGATGAAGCGACGGGCGATGTCGTCGGTGGTGACACTCATCTGCTCCACGCCACTGAGCAGCACGGCGTGGAAGATCTTGCCCAGCTCGATGTAGTCGTTCTGGCTGCGCGGGCCGTCGCACAGTTCGCGGAAGTCGAACCAGGCCACGTCATCGCAGGTGCGCAGAGCGCGGATTTCGCGGTTTTCGATGATCAGTACATCGTTTTCCACGGCAGCTGTGCACTCAGGCGTCAGCGCACGGAAGCTCTTGCGCAGGCTTTCGTGGGCGGCTTCGTCGAGCGGGAAGTGGAACAGCTCCGCTTGTTCGAGGTGGCGCAGACGGTAGTCGACGCCGCTGTCGACGTTGACGATCTCGGTGTTCTGCTTGATCAGCGCGATGGCCGGCAGGAAGCGCGCGCGTTGCAGGCCGTCCTTGTACAGACCGTCCGGCACGATGTTCGACGTGGCGACCAGGGTCACGCCATTCTTGAACAGCTCTTCCATCAGCGTGCCGAGGATCATGGCGTCGGTGATGTCGGAAACAAAGAATTCATCGAAGCAGATGACCCGCGACTCCGTCGCAAAACGTTTGGCGATGATGGTCAGCGGGTTTTTCTCGCCGCCGAGGGTTTTCATCTCTTCGTGCACGCGCTTCATGAAGCGGTGGAAGTGAGTGCGGGTCTTTTCCTTGAATGGCAGGGCTTCGAAGAAGGTATCCACCAGGTAAGTCTTGCCGCGACCCACGCCGCCCCAGAAGTACAGGCCCTTGACCGGCGTCTGATCCTTTTTGCCAAACAGCTTGCCCAGCAAACCCGGCTTGTTCTGCTCGGCCGCGATCAGATCGTCGTACAGGCGCTGCAAGTGACGCACGGCAGTTTCCTGCGCCGCGTCATGGAAGAAGTCCGGGCGTTTCAGATCAGCTTGATATCGTTCTAGGGGCGTCATAATTCGTTAGCAAGGCAACAAAAACGGGCCGTCACTGTAGCGATGGCCCGTGGGAATGGCAATCGGCCCTTGGTCGGGCCGGCCCGTTGATTATTCCTGCGCGGGTGTCAGAGCGATCCGCAGAGCCTCGACGGCCGCGTCCCGCGCAGCCACGTCGGCGAACGCCGGGCTGTCGCCGACACACTCGCCTTCCAGCCAGACACTGAAACTCAAGTCTTCGCTGCGTACATCCAGTGCCTGACCCGATTGCAGCTGCTTGGTCACCTGACCGGCGGTCTTGCCGTCGGCAAAGTTGCGCGACAGCAGCAATTGCTCGCCATCGGCGGCCAGCAGACGGAAACGGAAGCTGCCGTCGTCTTCGCGGAAGCTGACGAAACGCGCGGCTTTCGCAGCTTTCTTCTTGGTGGTCGCGGCCACCTGAACCTGATTGACGAACGAACGCAGGCCGACCGCTTCGCGCAACTCGTTGAGAAACGGCGTCGCCACTGCACGGGCCTTTTTGGCCCCGTGTTGCAGGATGTCTTCCAGGTCCGCCGGGCGTTCGATCAACTGGTGATAACGCTCGCGGGACTCGCCCAGTTCGTTGTCGAGCAACTGGAACAGACGGTTCTTCGCCTCCCCCCAGCCCAGACCGCCCAGCAGCTCGCTGCGGAACTCGTCGGCCTGCGCCGGCGTGGCGAACGCCTGGAACAGGGTGAACAGGTGCGAGTTGTCCGGATCCTTGGCTTCGCCCGGTGCACGGGAGTCGGTAACGATCCGCGAGATCGCGTCCTTCATTTCCTTGGCGCTGGAGAACAGCGGAATGGTGTTGTCGTAGCTCTTGGACATCTTGCGACCGTCCAGGCCCGGCAATGTGGCCACGCTTTCCTCGATCAGCGCTTCGGGCATGGTGAAAAACTCCTTGCCCTGGCCAAACAGGTGGTTGAAGCGCTGGCCGATGTCGCGGGCCATTTCCACGTGCTGGATCTGGTCGCGCCCGACCGGCACCTTGTGCGCGTTGAACATCAGAATGTCCGCCGCCATCAGCACCGGGTAGCTGTACAGGCCCATGGTGATGCCGGCATCCGGGTCTTCGCCGGACTCGACGTTCTTATCCACCGAAGCCTTGTAGGCATGGGCGCGGTTGAGCAGGCCCTTGGCGGCAACGCAAGTCAGCAGCCAGGTCAGCTCGGGGATTTCCGGGATGTCGGACTGGCGGTAGAAAGTCACGCGATCCACATCCAGGCCACCGGCCAGCCAGGTCGCGGCGATTTCCAGGCGCGAGCGCTGAATGCGCAGCGGGTCATCGCACTTGATCAGGGCGTGATAGTCGGCCAGGAAGTAGAACGAATCGGCGTTCGTGTCACGGCTGGCGACGATCGCCGGGCGGATGGCACCGGCGTAGTTGCCCAGGTGCGGGGTGCCGGTGGTGGTGATGCCGGTGAGGATGCGGGTACGGTTCGTCATGGGTAATCGCTTGTCAGACTGCAATCAATTCGAGAGACGCGGCAGGATCAGATCCTTGAGATCGGTCAGCTTGCCATGAAAAAAGTGTCCGCATTCTGCCACTTTCAGCAGCTCATGGGGGCGCTGGAGTTTGTCGGACCAGTCGTAGACCAGTTGCGGATCGATCACTTCGTCGGTTTCCGGCTGGATGACAGTCAGCTCACCCTGCTGCGGCAGTTGATCCTGATCGCCCAGACGCATCACCGCCGGCGCCACCATGAACAGATGTTTGAGGTGCAAACCCTGCTCTTCGAGACGACCGCCGAGACTTGCTGCAACAAATCCACCGAAGGAGAAACCGAACAGGGTCAGCGGCAGATCCGGGTGTTTTTCCCGAAGCCACGCGGCGGCGGCCTGGGCGTCATCGACTTCACCGCTGCCCATGTCATGGGAGCCTTCGCTGGCACCGACGCCGCGGTAGTTGAAGCGCAAGGTAATCAGGCCCGCGTCGCGGGCGGTGCGCTGCAGGGTCGAGACGACCTTGTTGAGCATGGTGCCGCCCTGCACCGGATTGGGGTGGCAGATCAGCGCGATGCCGCGTGGCTGCTCATTCTCCAGATACAGACTCTCTAATTGACCCACCGGGCCATCAATCACTACAGGGGTTTCACGCATCAGCAAGGAAGGAACTCCGTGACCTCGAATCGGGTCGACTCGTCTAGCAAATTGTCTGTGCCAATCTATTGCGAGTGAATCGCGGTATACAGCGCAGGTTCGAGCCGTTAACGTAAAGCAAAGCCGTTTATAGAGGAAGGACTCGTGGAACACTCGCTCTTAGTTTGGTTGTTACCGACTCTTGCCCTGGTTGTGGGTGTCGCCATTGGTTTCCTGATCGCACGCGTTGCGCCGAATGCCGCGCCCAGCCGCACACAGCGTCAACTGGACGACATTCAGGAACGTTTCGACAGTTATCAGAATGAAGTGGTGACCCACTTCAACAGCACCGCCAACCTGGTCAAGAAGCTGACCCAGAGTTACCAGGAAGTGCAGGATCACCTCGCCGAGGGCGCCAATCGCCTGGCCCTGGACGAACAGACCCGTCAGCGTCTGCTGGCCTCTCTGCACTCCGAAGCGGCACAGGCTCCACGGGAGCGCCTGACGCCACCACGGGATCAGGAACCGCCGCGTGACTACGCGCCGAAGACCCCGAACTCGCCCGGCATGCTCGATGAGCATTACGGTCTGAAGAAGTAATCAGTCTTCGCACCAACAAAAAGCCCCCGGACAATCACTTGTCCGGGGGCTTTTTTGTACCTGACGGTTACGGATACTGCTGAACCGTACCCGGCTGTTGCTGTTGACCACCGTACTGCTGACCCGGGATCGCCTTCAGGTTGACCTCGACGCGGCGGTTCTGTGCCCGGCCGTTGACGTCACCGTTGCTGGCAATCGGATTATCCGGACCGGCACCGCGGGCGCTCAGGTTGGCACCGCTGACGCCTTGCGAGGTCAGGTAAGTGGCCACGCTCTGTGCACGACGCTGGGACAGGTCCATGTTGTGCTGACGGCTGCCGGTGCTGTCGGTGTAGCCGACGATTTCGATCTGGTTCTGGTTGAACTCTTTCAGGGAGTTGGCCAGGTTGTTCAGCGGTTGATAGAAGCTTGGCGCGATGTTCGCCGAATCGGTGGCGAAGGTGATGTTGCCCGGCATGATCAGTTTGATCTGGTCACCCTGACGCTGCACCTCGACGCCGGTGTTGGCCATGCTGGCGCGCAGTTTCTTCTCCTGCTGGTCGGCGTAATAGCCGTAACCGGCAGCGGAAGCACCGACGACAGCAGCACCAATCAAGGCGCCCTTGCCGCGGTTGTTGTGGTCGATGGCGGCACCGGCCAGCGCACCGGCCAGTGCACCGAGGCCACCGTACTTGGCGGTTTTGCTCATGCCCTGAGAGCCACCGTCGGCCTGACCCTGATTGTCATATGGGTTGGGCGAGGCGCAGCCGGACAGTACGGCTACGGCAGTAGCGACAATAATCAAACGACGCGTGGTGAACATGGAGAGCTCCTACATTTTGCATTCTGTGGTGCAGCGGCCATTGGCAATCGGCCCGTGCGGGCGTTGGATCATGACAATGCACAAAAATTCCGCCGGGCACCCGTGACAAAATGTTTAGGCACGCACAAACGGGTTCTCGCGCATTTCATCCCCCAGTCGCGTATCCGGACCATGCCCGGCCACGACGGTCGCATCTTCATCCAGGGTATACAGCCGCTGCCTGATCGATCGCACGATGGTCGCCTGATCGCCGCCCCACAAATCCGTGCGCCCTACTCCGCGCCGGAACAACGTGTCGCCGGCAATCAACAGCTTAGCCTCGGAAAACCAAAAGCTCATGGAACCGGGTGTATGCCCCGGCGTGTGCAGCGCCACGCCACAGCCACAGGCCAGCTCCTCATCGTCGGACAGCCAGCGATCAGGCGCCGGAACCGGGGTGTATGGCACACCGAACATCTGGCACTGCATCTCCAGGTTGTCCCACAGGAACTGATCCTCTTTATGCAGGTGCAGGGTTGCACCGGTTTTTTCCTTCATCTGCCCGGAGGCCAGAAAATGATCGAGATGGGCATGGGTGTGGATGATGCTGACCACCTTCAGGCCCAGCGCATCAAGGCGCGCCATGATCAGATCGGGATTGCCGCCCGGATCGACGACGATGGCTTTTTTCGTGATCGGGTCGCCGATGCACTGCAACGGGCCGACGGGGAAGGTTTCGCGAATCAGAGCGGGCTTGTCGACGGTCATGGAAAATCCTGGACGAACGGCAGTGGGTATTGTTTCAGAATTCTACTTCACAGGCCGATACAGATCGCCCGGTCAGTTATTTGGCGTCAGCGATCAGAAAATGATGGCTCATTGATGTCAAGCGCACTGTTTCTGGTGCAAAATCGCATTTTTTTGTAGCGGTCGCATTCAGGAAGGGCCGCAGCGCACTCAGGAAATTCGCATGCCTAGCCCAACTGGTTATACCGTAAGCCTTTATTCCAAACTCACCGGCAATAAAGCAGTCGACAGCCTGCTGTCGGGAACCTACTGGGCAGGCGTCAATTGGCCCTTCGACGGTCCGACCAAGCTGACCTACAGCTTTATCGAGCCCGGGACATCCTATTTCGCGACCAACTACAGCGCGGACAACGAATACCAATCCATCTATTCCCTGACCGGCTATCAGAAGAACGGCATCACTGCGGCACTTGCCACCTGGAGTGCCGTGGCCAACATCAGCTTTACCGAGACCACCGACGACATTTCCAATGTCGGTGACCTGCGGTTCGGCGGTTACGGCTTGATGGGCAATCAGGCCGCTGCCTGGGCCTATACCCCCTCCACCGCGCCGCGCGGCGGGGATGTCTGGATTGGCGAGCCGACCACCGACTACCCGATCAAGGGTACCTATGACTACATGACCTACATCCACGAGATCGGTCATGCCCTGGGCCTCAAGCACCCGTTTTCCGCCAGCGCGACGAACACCACCCTCCTCGACCCGTCGCTGGACGATGTCCGCTATACGGTCATGAGCTACAACAACAGCTATTCGTCCCAGCCGACGACGCCGATGGTGCTGGACATTCTCGCCATCCAGGCGCTGTACGGCGCCAACATGAACTGGCAGACCGGCGACAACGTCTACTCGTGGCAGGCCTACCGGCCGGTATTCGAAACCATCTGGGATGCCGGCGGCAACGACACGATCGATGCCAGCTCCCAAGGCAATGGCGTCACCCTCGACCTGAACGAAGGGGCCTACAGCAGCCTGGGTCTGTATCTCGAGCACCACGCCGACGGCACTGTCTATTCGTTCAACAGTGGCCTGGCGATTGCCTTTGGCGCCAAGATCGAAAACGCCACCGGCTCCACCTTCGACGACATCCTGTACGGCAATGCCCTGGACAACGTCCTCAATGGCAATACCGGCAAAGACTACATGTACGGGGGCGCCGGCAACGATATCTATGTGGTCGACAATGTCGGTGATGTGGTCATCGAAACCAGCACCGTGGCTGACGAAATCGACACCGTTCGCGCATCGGTCAGCTACACCCTGAGCAGCAACCTCGAGAATCTCCAGCTCACTGGAAATGCCAGCGTCAATGCCGTGGGCAACAACCAGAACAACGTGCTGACCGGTAACGCCGGCAGTAACGTACTCGACGGTATGGGAGGTCTGGACACAATGATTGGCGGCGCCGGCAACGACGCCTATGTGCTTGACCAATCTGGCGAACTGAACCTGATCAAGGAAAACGCCAACGAAGGTAGCGACACGCTGATCCTCGCCTACGACGTGCAAGGCAACACGCTGATCGACCTGAACAGCAGCACGCTGAGCAATTTCGAGCACGTCACTCTCAAAGGTGTCGGCGCATTCGACGTGCTGGGCAACGCGCAGGACAATTACCTGTTCGGCAACGCCTCTGCCAACACTCTCCAGGGCGGCGCAGGCAATGACTTGCTCGACGGCGGCGTCGGCAACGACACACTGATCGGTGGCACGGGTAATGACACCTATGTCATCGACAGCCTGCAGGACTCGGTGATCGAACAGGCCAACGAAGGCCGGGATCTGGTTCGCACCTCCGTCACCTACACCCTCGGCGCCAACCTCGAGGAAGGTGAACTGGTGGGCAACGCTGCACTGAACCTGACCGGCAATGAACTGAACAACGTTCTGACCGGCAACTCGGGTGACAACCTCATTGATGGCGGACTCGGTGCCGACAGCCTGATCGGCGGCCTGGGCAACGACACCTACATCGTCGACAACCTCGGTGACACCATTACCGAAACCAGCACCCTGGCCAGCGAAATCGACGCGGTGTGGAGCTGGTTCAGCTGGACCCTCGGCGCCAACCTGGAAAACCTGTTCCTCGCAGGCCCGGCCAATCTCAATGGCACAGGCAACGAACTGGCCAACTACATGATCGGCAACTCTGGCGCCAACGTCCTCGACGGCGGTCTGGGCGCTGACAAACTGATCGGTGGGCTGGGCAACGACACCTACATCGTCGACAACCTCGGCGATACCATCACCGAAACCAGCACCCTGGCCGGTGAAATCGACACCGTGCGCTCATCCGTGGACTGGCGCCTGGGCGCCAACCTGGAAAACCTGGTGCTGACCGGCAACGCTATCAATGGTACCGGCAACGAGCTGAACAACAGCCTGACCGGCAACGCCGCAGCCAACACTCTGGACGGCGGCCTCGGCGCCGACACCATGATCGGTGGCGACGGCAGCGACACCTACTATGTCGACAACGTCGGCGACGTTGTCATCGAGACCGATGCTTCGCTGACCGCACTCGACCGGGTGTTCTCATCCATCGACTACACCCTCGTTGCCAACGTCGAGAACCTGACCCTCATGGGTTCAGCCAACCTCAACGGCACCGGCAACTCGGTCAACAACACCCTGACCGGCAACGCTGGCGCCAACATCCTTGACGGTGGCCTGGGCGCCGACAGCCTGATCGGCGGCCTGGGCAGCGACACCTACATCGTCGACAACCTCGGTGACACCATTACCGAAACCAGCACCCTGGCCAGCGAAATCGACGCGGTGTGGAGCTGGGTCAACTGGACTCTGGGCGCCAACCTGGAAAACCTGTTCCTCGCAGGCACCGCCAATCTCAATGGTGTCGGCAACGGCCTGAACAACTATCTGATCGGCAACAGCGGCAACAACGTACTCAGCGGCGGTGCCGGCGACGACACCCTCGACGGTGGCATCGGTGCCGATGCCATGGTCGGAGGCGACGGCAACGACAGCTATTACGTCGACAACGTTGGCGATCTGGTGATCGAAACCGATACCTCGCCAAACGCCATTGACCGCGTATTCTCGTCCATCAACTACACCCTAGGCGCCAATCTCGAGAATCTCACGCTCCTCGGTTCCGCCAACCTCAACGGCACCGGTAATGCGGCCAATAACGTGCTCACCGGTAACGAGGGTGCCAACATCCTCGACGGTGGACTGGGCGCTGACAAACTGATCGGCGGGCTCGGCAATGACACCTACATCGTCGACAACCTCGGCGACACGGTCACCGAAACCAGCACCCTGGCCGGTGAAGTCGATACCGTGCGCTCATCCGTGGACTGGCGCCTGGGCGCCAACCTGGAAAACCTGGTGCTGACCGGCAACGCCGTCAATGGTACCGGCAACGAGCTGAACAACAGCCTGACCGGCAACGCCGCAGCCAACACCCTGGACGGCGGCCTCGGCGCCGACACCATGATCGGTGGCGACGGCAGCGACACCTACTATGTCGACAACGTCGGCGACATCGTCATCGAGACCGATGCTTCGCTGACCGCACTCGACCGGGTGTTCTCGTCCATCGACTACACCCTCGTTGCCAACGTCGAGAACCTGACCCTCATGGGTTCGGCCAACCTCAACGGCACCGGCAACTCGGTCAACAACACCCTGACCGGCAACGCTGGCGCCAACATCCTTGACGGTGGCCTGGGCGCCGACAGCCTGATCGGCGGTCTGGGCAACGACACCTACATTGTCGACAACCTCGGTGACACCATCACCGAAACCAGCACCCTGGCCGGCGAGATCGATTCCGTGTGGAGCTGGACCAACTGGACTCTGGGCGCCAACCTGGAAAACCTGTTCCTCGCAGGCACCGCCAATCTCAATGGTGTCGGCAACGGCCTGAACAACTATCTGATCGGCAACAGCGGCAACAACGTACTCAGCGGCGGTGCCGGCGACGACACCCTCGACGGTGGCATCGGTGCCGATGCCATGGTCGGAGGCGACGGCAACGACAGCTATTACGTCGACAACGTTGGCGATCTGGTGATCGAAACCGATACCTCGCCAAACGCCATTGACCGCGTATTCTCGTCCATCAACTACACCCTAGGCACCAATCTCGAGAATCTCACGCTCCTCGGTTCCGCCAACCTCAACGGCACCGGTAATGCGGCCAATAACGTGCTCACCGGTAACGAGGGTGCCAACATCCTCGACGGTGGACTGGGCGCCGACAAACTGATCGGCGGGCTCGGCAATGACACTTACATCGTCGACAACCTCGGCGATACAGTCACCGAAACCAGCACTCTGGCCGGTGAAATCGATACCGTGCGCTCATCCGTGGACTGGCGCCTGGGCGCCAACCTGGAAAACCTGGTGCTGACCGGCAACGCTATCAATGGTACCGGCAACGAGCTGAACAACAGCCTGACCGGCAACGCCGCAGCCAACACCCTGGACGGCGGCCTCGGCGCCGACACCATGATCGGTGGCGACGGCAGCGACACCTATTACGTCGACAACGTCGGCGACATCGTCATCGAGACCGACGCTTCGCTGACCGCACTCGACCGGGTATTCTCATCCATCGACTACACCCTCGTTGCCAACGTCGAGAACCTGACCCTCATGGGTTCGGCCAACCTCAACGGCACCGGCAACTCGGTCAACAACACCCTGACCGGCAATTCGGGTGACAACCTCATTGATGGCGGACTCGGTGCCGACAGCCTGATCGGCGGCCTGGGCAACGACACCTACATCGTCGACAACCTCGGTGACACCATTACCGAAACCAGCACCCTGGCCAGCGAAATCGACGCGGTGTGGAGCTGGGTCAACTGGACCCTCGGCGCCAACCTGGAAAACCTGTTCCTCGCAGGCCCGGCCAATCTCAATGGCACAGGCAACGAACTGGCCAACTACATGATCGGCAACTCTGGCGCCAACGTCCTCGACGGCGGTCTGGGCGCTGACAAACTGATCGGTGGGCTGGGCAACGACACCTACATCGTCGACAACCTCGGCGATACAGTCACCGAAACCAGCACCCTGGCCGGTGAAATCGACACCGTGCGCTCATCCGTGGACTGGCGCCTGGGCGCCAACCTGGAAAACCTGGTGCTGACCGGCAACGCTATCAATGGTACCGGCAACGAGCTGAACAACAGCCTGACCGGCAACGCCGCAGCCAACACCCTGGACGGCGGCCTCGGCGCCGACACCATGATCGGTGGCGACGGCAGCGACACCTACTATGTCGACAACGTCGGCGACATCGTCATCGAGACCGACGCTTCGCTGACCGCACTCGACCGGGTGTTCTCGTCCATCGACTACACCCTCGTTGCCAACGTCGAGAACCTGACCCTCATGGGTTCGGCCAACCTCAACGGCACCGGCAACTCGGTCAACAACACCCTGACCGGCAACGCTGGCGCCAACATCCTTGACGGTGGCCTGGGCGCCGACAGCCTGATCGGCGGCCTGGGCAGCGACACCTACATCGTCGACAATCTCGGCGATACCATCACCGAAACCAGCACCCTGGCCGGCGAGATCGATTCCGTGTGGAGCTGGGTCAACTGGACTCTGGGCGCCAACCTGGAAAACCTGTTCCTCGCAGGCACCGCCAATCTCAATGGTGTCGGCAACGGCCTGAACAACTATCTGATCGGCAACAGCGGCAACAACGTACTCAGCGGCGGTGCCGGCGACGACACCCTCGACGGTGGCATCGGTGCCGATGCCATGGTCGGAGGCGACGGCAACGACAGCTATTACGTCGACAACGTTGGCGATCTGGTAATCGAAACCGATACCTCGCCAAACGCCATTGACCGCGTATTCTCGTCCATCAACTACACCCTAGGCGCCAATCTCGAGAATCTCACGCTCCTCGGTTCCGCCAACCTCAACGGCACCGGTAATGCGGCCAATAACGTGATCACCGGTAACGAGGGTGCCAACGTCCTCGATGGCGGTCTCGGGTCGGACACCCTGATCGGCGGGCTGGGCAATGACACCTACATCGTCGACGGCATCGACGACATCATTCGCGAAACCAGTACCCTGGCCGGTGAAATCGACACCGTGCGCGCTTCAGTCGACTGGACGCTAGGCGCCAACCTGGAAAACCTGGTGCTGACTGGCAATGCGATGAGGGGCACCGGCAACGATCTGAACAACGTGCTGATCGGCAACAGTGAAAACAACACGCTGAACGGTGGGGCCGGTGACGACATTCTCGACGGAGGACTGGGCCAGGACCTGATGAGAGGCGGCGCCGGTTCGGACACCTACTACGTGGATGACGACTTTGACTTTGTCATGGACATGGGCGGTTCGGCCAGCGACGTCGATCAGGTGATCTCGACGATCAGCTATACCCTTGTCGGTGGTATCGAGAACCTGACCCTGGCAGGAACCGCCAACCTGAACGGCACCGGCAATGATCAAGACAACGTGATCAATGGCAACGCCGCTAACAACACGCTCGACGGCGGTGCCGGTGTCGATACCCTGATCGGTGGTGCCGGTGATGACATCTACATTGTGGATAATTCTCAGGACGTTGTGATCGAACAGATCGGCGAGGGTCACGACCTGATCCGAACCAATACCAGCTACACCCTTTCAGCCAACATCGAAGACCTGACGATGATCGGTGACGCCAATTCGGTGTTGACCGGCAACGCATTGAACAACGTGATCAGGGGCAATTCCGCGACCAACAACATCGACGGCGGTCTGGGCGCGGACACCATGATCGGCGGCGGCGGCCACGACACCTACATCGTGGACAACATCAACGATATCGTGATTGAACTTGCCGATGAAGGTATCGACACCGTCAACATCAGTGTCGACTACACGCTGACGGCCAACGTCGAAGACGGCCAGATGCTTGGCAACGCCAACCTGAACCTGACCGGCAATGCCTTGGATAACGTCTTGCACGGCAACAGCGGCAACAACATCCTGTCGGGTGGGCTCGGTGCCGATCGCATGATCGGCGAGGGCGGCGACGATATCTATATCGTCGATAACGTCAATGATCTCGTCTTTGAATCGCCACTCAATGGCGGCCACGACCTGATTCAGACCTGGGTCGACTACGGCCTTTCGGACAACGTCGAAGACGGCGTATTGCTCGGCAATGCGGACCTCACCCTGAGCGGCAACAATCTCGATAACGTCCTCACCGGCAACTCCGGCAATAACACACTCATGGGCTTTGGCGGCACCAACCAACTGTTCGGCGCAGAAGGTAACGACACACTGTTCGGTGGGTGGGGAAGCAACACACTGACCGGTGGTACTGGGTCCGACACGTTTACCTTCAATAACTGGATCACCTTGGGACCGGAAATGGGCATGGGCCCGGCCGACTCACAGAACATCATTACCGATTTCAGCGCGCTTGATGGTGACAAGATCGACTTCTCCGGCTACGACATGGATCCGCTGACCCTCGGTGTACAGCACATGACTTTCATCGGTTCCAATGAGTTCACCGGTGCCGGTCAACTGCGTTTCGTGGATCAGGTGCTTCTCGGCAACGTAAGCGGTGACCTCGGCGCTGACTTCCAGGTGCAACTGCTGGGTGTCCATACTCTCAGCGCGAACGATGTGCTGGTCTGACCCCTTGGATCCTTGAACGGACAGATAGACACAAATGAAAACACCCCGCCTTGGCGGGGTGTTTTTTTAACTGTCTCTAGGACAACAGACCCAGCTCTTTGGCCCGGGCCACTGCCTGTGTTCGTCGCTCGACACCCAGCTTGCTGTTGATATGGCTGGCGTGGGTCTTCACGGTATGCAACGAAATGAACAGTTGCTCGCTGATCTCCTGATTCGAACAGCCCTGGGCGATCAGCCGTAACACGGCCAACTCGCGACTGCTGAGTTGTTCGGTCGCGGCCTGTTCCAGGACCGGGCGAGCCATCGGTTGTGGAAGAAGCTCAAGCAGTTGCTGACTGACGGCAGCCGGGGTGCTCGTTACCAACTGCCCACGCAACCAGTCCGGGTGCTGACTGACGAGCGCGCCGAACGGCTGCACGACCCCACCCGCCGCAGACTCCAGCGCCAGACTCAATGCCTTGCGCGCTTCCGGCTCCCTTCCATCCGCCAGCAACAATGCCACTTTCTGCGTCAGCGCCATCACGCTGAGCAATTGGCGGCCGGTCTGCTGGCCATTTTCATGCAGCACATTCAAACGCCCTTCGGCGAGCATCGGATGCCCCTGAATCACATCGAGCAGCGCCTGTTGCAGTTCAACATGCAAGGGCAATTGCGGATGAAATTCAGGAGGTGCGGCGGCACGTTCTCCGGTGTAGGTCTGCCCCAGTCGGGCCAACCACGCCTCGGCCAGATCGGTACGCCCCTGGGCAAGCCAGAGTTCGCATTTGACCAGGGTGATCATTGCCAGGTAGTAGATCGGCGGAACATCCCAGATGTGCATCAATCGTTCGGCTTCGGCGAGTTCGGCGAACGCCTTGGCAAATTCGCCACCACTGCCGTCCAGGCGAGCGACCACGCAGTGGCCGATCAAGACGCTGATATCACGACACGCGCGCGCCTCACCGATCCCGATCAACAGCCGCGCACGCGCGGCCTGCGGCTGCAAACGCATGGCCAACAGAAAACCTTCATACAGCGTCAGCCGTGCGCGTACCGCGTACAGACGCTGTGGAGACAAACCGCGCAAGCGTTCCAGCCCCTGATGCACTTCATCCAGCGCGCGCAGGATTTCGCCGCGTGACTGCAATACTCGAGCGCGGTCGTAATGCGCCAACGCTTCGAACAACGGATTGCCGACCCGCTGCGCCAGCTCAAGAGACTCGCGATTCAACCCCCGTGCACGCCACAGATCGCCGTCGGCAATCGCCAGGTTGGACAGTGTCGAAAGACACATCAAACGCTGGCCATAACGTTTGGCCGGCAGGCTTTCCAGCGCTTCGCTGCAATACTTCAGCGTCAATTCGCGATGACCGCGACCTCGCGCGATGATGCCGCTGAGTGCCAGCCATTGGGCCAGCATCGATTTCTGTGCAGTGGCCGAAGGCGCCGGCAGAAAACGGCTCAGGTGGCTGGCAAGTTCTTCGGCGGCATCCAGTTGGCAGGCCAGCCCCAGCGCCCAGCTGTACAGCACGATCAGACGCGGCGTGCTGATCAGCAGGCTGTCGGGCAGGTCCATTTTCCAGCGCAGCAGCATGCCGACGTTCTGCTCGGCCAGCAGTTGTTCCTCGGACAGGTTCTGCACCAGGTTCGCCGCGACATCGAGATGTCCGGCACGCAACGCCTGCTCCACCGCCTCATCGAGCAAGCCCTGTGCATTGAACCAGCGACAGGCGCGCAGATGCAGCGTGGCGGTCGGCACCACGGCTTGAGCCACCGGCCGGCTGCGCAACAGATCGGAAAACAGATGGTGATAACGATACCAGTGACCATGCTCGTCGAGCGGCACCAGAAACACTTGGTGAGCCGAGAGAAAACGCAGGATTTCAGCACTGTCATGGGCATCGCGCACCGCGTTGCACAACTCGCTGCAAAAGCGCTCCTGCGGGGCGGTTTCATAGAGAAAGGCCTGAACCTCGGCGGGCAGGCAGTCGATGACCTCTTCCAGCAGGTAATCGCGAATCAGCCCTTCCCCGCCGTTCAGTGCTTGAGGCAAGGCCATGTCACTGCCTGCCTCGGCAGCGGCCAGCAACCAGAAACGCAGCCCGGCCACCCAGCCTTCGCTACGTTGAATCAGGTTTTCAAGGGCTTCGCCGCGCAGCGAGCTGCTGTGACGATCAAGCAGGGCCAGGGCTTCGTCGTGGGTCAGTCGCAAATCCTGTTCATGCAGTTCGAGCAATTGTCGCGACAGGCGCAGACGAGCCAGATGCCAGTCCGGCCGCTGGCGGCTGGTAACCATGACCAGCAAGCCATCGGGCAGGTGATTGAGGAAAAATTGCAGGCAGCGGTCAAGTACCGGTCCTTGGGCGAGGTGGTAATCGTCCAGCACCAATAACAGCGGCGAGGTCGGTTGCAGGTGCAATGCCAGCTCATCGAGCAAACCGTCGAGCCATTCTTCGAAGGCGAACGGCTGATGACGCTGGCGCATTTTCAACAGGCCGAGTGCGCGGCTGCCAAGTTCCGGGAAGTAGTCCTGCAGGCCTTCGAGCAGGCGCTCGAGAAAGCGCCCCGGATCACTGTCCCGGGCGCTCAGTCCCAGCCACAGACTTTGCCAATGACCCGGCAGGCTTTGACAGAACTCCACGGCCAGCGAACTCTTGCCAAACCCGGCCGGGGCGCAGACCAGCAACAGACGTCCACCGAGCCCGGCTCGCAGGCGCTCGCAAAGGCGTGGTCGCAAGACGTATCCGTCCGGCAGCGGAGGACGGAAAAAACGTCCGTCCAGTGCCGCGACGGCAACGCTTGCGGGACCCGGAAGTGGGGACAGATCAGTCATGGCCGGCTCTTGTTCGAATGGCTGTTGGCGGCGTAGCAGATGTCCGCAGACTAGCCTTAAACGAAGAGGGATTGAAGGTTATTGCAACAAATGACTACAAAAAGACTACAAGCAAACATGTCGAACTTCAGTGACAGATCTCCCGGATCCAGCTCCGATGTCGGAGGCGTAATCACCACCTCCGAATACGGGCGGCAACTTCCGCCCGCCGTGGCGAAGTCCGAAAAATGCAGATCACAGTTGTGCCTGGATGCTTCGAGTGACCGATCTGGCAAGCTGCTCATAACCTGCTTCGGTGTAGTGAACGTCAGTATCCGACTCACGCAGATTGTCCGAAAGTGCCGCCGACACGGCTTCCAGATCGTTTATCGGGATCCCCATCCGCTTCATCACATCCGCGGCGGCTCGATTATATCGGCCGACATCGTCACTGTTGCGGCCAGGTTCCTGCGCAGGTACGACGGTCACACTCTGAAAGATCACCTTCGCCCCTGTGGCTTTGAGTTTTGTCGCGATCTGCGCAAGGTTGATTGCATACTGATCCAGCGGAACGGCAATCGAGCCGTTGATCTTGTCACGGTTTTCCTGTGTGACGGGGCCAGGACGTCGATAGCACAGATCCCACAGACCAAAGTTGAAACTGATCACATCCCATTTGCCACCCTCGAGCCAGGCGTCGAGGTTCTTGAGGCCATTGGTCGAATCCTGAGCGTTGCCGATGTTGTGGACAACTTCGGCCTCTGCGGCCAGCGACTTCGTGACATAGGGTGTATAGCCGATCGAAATGGAGTCGCCGATGATCAGTACGCGAGGTTTGTCGTGTGAGCCGGCATGACTGCTACCGATGACAAAAAATGAAGAGAGTATCAGGGCCTTGATGAATGAACGCTTGAGCACGAGTGGCCGTCCGTAGATTTCAGTCGCGACAGTCTACCTTCAGATTACGTCAGAACAAGGCACTTGAGGGGCAGCCGATAAAAAACGCCCCGAACCAGTCGGGGCGTTTTTTCGAGGATGCGGCCTCGGGTTACAGCTTAGCGGATACCGTCCTGGCCCAGGTTGCCAGGCTGGAATTCGCTTTTGGTGGCAGAGAACCCGAAGTCATAAGCCTGTTTCTCTTCGTTCTTCATGCCCAGTGCCAGATAGCGACCCGATTGCAGGTCGTACAGGGTTTCCAGCGCGTACCACGGCACTTGCTTGTCGTAGTAGTCCTCGGCATGGGCCTCGGCGACGCGCCACAGCTGACCACGACCGTCGTAATGGTCGATGACGGCGGCCTGCCAGGTATCTTCATCGATGAAGAAGTCACGTTTGGCGTAGATGTGACGCTGACCCGGTTTCAGGGTTGCCACCACATGCCAGACGCGACGCAGCTCGTAACGGGCCAGGTCCTGGTTGATGTGGCCGGCCTTGATGATGTCGGCGTACTTCAGCGTCGGCGAATCGATCTTGTAGCTGTTGTTGGCAATGTACATCTCTTTCTTGCCTTCCAGCTTCCAGTCATAACGATCCGGTGCACCGTTGTACATGTCGAGGTTGTCGGAGGTACGCAGGCCGTCCGCCGCAGTACCCGGACCGTCATAGGACACTTGCGGTGCCTGACGCACACGACGCTGACCGGTCGCATAAACCCAGGCCTTGCGCGGCTCCTTCACCTGGTCGAGGGTCTCGTGCACCAGCAGCACGGTACCTGCCAGACGAGCCGGTGCGGTCACTTTCTGCTTGAAGTAGAACAGCACGTTGCCCGGGTTGGCCGGATCGTAGTCCTTCATCTTGTCGCGGAACACGAACTGGTCCTGGAAATACACCAGGCTGAACGAGCCGTTGGTCTGCGGCGTCGCCTGAGTCACCAGACGGGTCACGCTGCCACCGCGATAGCGGGTGATGTGGTTCCAGATGACTTCCAGACCGTCTTTCGGGATCGGGAACGGGATGGCGGTCTGGAAGTTTTCCAGACCGTTACCCCCGGCCACCAGCGTGGTGGTCGTTGCGTTTTTCTTGATGGCGGCGAACACGTCATCCGGCACGGTAGCACCGCGATGGGACGGGTAGACCGGCATTTTGAAGGTGTCCGGGTAACGCTTGAACATCGCGTACTGGCCCGGTGCAAGCTTGTCCTTGTACTGGTCGACGTTCTGCGCGGTGATGGTGAACAGCGGTTTCTCACTGCCGTACGGATCGGACAGGAAGCCTTTGCTGTCGACCGTGCCGGCATTCTTCGCCAGCGGCTTCCAGGCCGGGATCGAACCGTCGGCGTTGCCCGCCATCTCGGCGCCCATCGGGGTCAGGCTCTTGCCCAGTTTGTCGGCTTCGGCGGCAGGGACCGCCGCCATTACGCTGGTGGCCAGCAGCGAAAGCCCCAGAACACCGGCGTGGAACAGACTCTTTGTTATTTTCATGTGTTTGTTCGTCCTGAAAAAACTGTACTTAGAAGTTCACGCCAACACTGAGGGCAACGAAGTCGCGATCATCCACCGTGCTGTATTCGCCACCAAAGAAGTTGGTGTAGGCCAGGCTTGCGGTGTAGGTGTTCTGGTATTCGGCATCCAGCCCGAGGCTGATGGCCTTGCGGCCTTCCTCGAAGTTGCCGCCAGGGCCCGGGGAGTAACCCTTGACGTCGTGAGACCAGGCCACGTTCGGCTTCAGGTTCACACCGGCGAACACGTCGCTGTAATCCCAGATGGCACGAGCGCGATAGCCCCAGGACGTGGCGGTGGTGAACCCGTTGTTGTCGCAATTGCTGGAGCGGTTGCTGGTCGAAGCGCCAGGACCGGCACCGTTGATGGTCGAGGTGTTGAGGATCTGCGAGCAGGTGTTCAGACCGCCAGTGGACGGCAGTTCACCCGGACCGAAGACCGGATCGCGGCCGTAGCGGGCCTCGGATTTGCTCTCCAGCCCGCCGACGTGGGTCACACCGACTTCACCCACCAGGGTCAGGCGGTTGGCGCCCATGACCTGATCGAAGAAGTGCGTCAGGGTGGTCTGCAGTTGAGTGATTTCCTTGCGGTTGTAACCGTGCAGGTCCTGGCCCGGAACGCCATTGAGGATCGACGCGTTGGTCAGTGCACCGCCCAATGGACGCACACCGGCGAACAGGATATCCGTGGAGTTCAGTTGCACCGGTGCGTTCGGTCGGTAGCTGATCTCACCGCTCCACGCCGTACCGGTAGGCAGGGTGGTGGAGAAACTCAGACCGTACAGACGAATGTCCTCTGGATACTCGATGAAATACTCGGAGTTACCCGCCACCACCAGAGGGCCCAATGCCTGGAACGGGCCCGGGAGCGCCTTGACGCCGTTATAGATCGACTGTGGCGCGCCGGTTGCGCTGAAGATCGGCGCACGGCTGTGGTAGTTCATGAAATAGGCACCGAACTCGGTGGCCAGCGGATCGAACATGTACTTGGCCGAAACACCCCACTGCCCGCTGTCCCGAGCGTTGCGGTTCGGCGAACGGCGCACCAGCACGCCTTCTTCGTTGACGTCGACATTGGCGGCCGCCAGCGGGCCGAGGGCAACGCCCGGAATGGTCGAGCGCTTGTTCAGCACGCGCAGGTTGTCGTCGCAGCCGGTGGTGACGATGTCAGGCTGGGAGAAGAACGTGCCGCAGTTGTCGGTCACGGTCTTCTGCCAGTCGATCTGATAGAAACCTTCGGCGGACAGGTTTTCGGTGATGCTCTGGGACACGTAGAACATGTTGACCGGAATCAGGCCTTCCTTGATCTCGGCCCCCGGACGGCGGAACGCGGAAACATCGATCGGGTTGATCGAGTTGATGCCGCCACCGATGAAGGTACTTTCACCCCAGTTCACCACCTGCTTGCCCAGACGCACCGAGCCCGGCTCATCGGCAATGGCGTAGTTGTGGTAGATGAAGGCGTCAAGGATCTGCCCGCCCGAAGATCGTGCAGCCACGTCGCGGTTATGGTTGCTGACGTCCTTGTATTCCAGGTCCTGGTTCTGCAACGCGAAGTCGTACCAGTATTTGCCCCGGACGAAGACACCGGTATCGCCATATTTCAATTCGAGGTCATGGATGCCCTTGAAGATCTTCGAGAACGCTTGCCCGCTCTTGAAGTTCAAGTGACCGTCGTCAGAGGTCTGGGACAGGCCCCTGCCGCCGTTGTTGACACCAATAAGGTCCTTGTTCGGCTGCTGGGTCGAAATACTCATGCCCAGGGAGAGCGAGGAGTCGAACTGGCCTTCGATTTCACCGACGTTGAAACTGACGCCGAATGCGGGCCCGGCGAGCGTGGAGGCAAGACTGACCGCCAGAGGCAGTTTCGCCCGGCGCCAGAACTGGTTTACTGAGGTCATCGACGCTACTCCATGTGCATTATTGTTATGGCAGTGAGTACTTTTAAAAACGCCTGAAGGACCGGGCGCCAGAGGCCTCCCGAAATCGCTTCAATGTTGCATTGCCCCGTTCTTAAAAATCCTTGAGCGGACTATAGCCAGCAGGTGGTACTGCTTGATCCCTCTAAAGTGTGATTTGCAGCTGCCGGCCACTCTGGAACAGTCCTTTCGCCAGTCCGACACATGTCGGCACGGCAAGGATGGCTGAAAATTCGGATTTCACAAGCCAAGCGCTTGCTTGGTGGGTCTGGCGCGCCGTTTTCGGCGCGCCAGCGGACGCTCAGAGGGTCGAGAGGAAGGTGCTGTTGTTGGCCTGCCATTCAGTGATGTCGAGGCGGATGCGCTTCTTGTCGAGCTTGCCGACACTGGTCTTGGGAATTTCCGTAACAAGGGCGATCTGGCTTGGAATCGCCCACTTGCTCAGGTGCCCCAGTTCCACGAACGGCTTGAGGTGTTCCTTGAGCTCACGAGCCCCGATGGCATGCCCTTCGCGGATCACCAGCAAGGCAAACGGACGCTCACCCCACTGCGGATCGGCGATGCCCACCACTGCTACTTCACGTACCGCCACATGGCGGCTGATCAGGTCTTCGAGGTCCAGCGAGGAGATCCACTCGCCGCCGGTCTTGATCACATCCTTGATCCGGTCGCGGATATCGATCACGCCCATGCTGTCGAGTGTCGCGACGTCGCCGGTGTGCAGCCAGCCGCCGGCCCACAGCTCGGCGCCCTTCTGCGGTTCGTTGAAGTAGCCTTCGGTCAGCCATGGCGCGCGCAGTACCAGTTCGCCCTGGGTCTCGCCGTCCGCCGGGAGGAAATGGCCCTCGGTGTCGACGATCGCCGCTTCGACCAATGGCCCCGGCACGCCGGCCTTGATCCGGTAGGTGGTGCGCTCGTCTTCGGTGCCCGCCATCAACTCGTCGTTCAGATGTGCGCACGACACCAATGGCCCGGTTTCCGACATGCCATAGGCTGCCGTGAGCTGAATGCCCCGGGCCTTGGCCGCTTCATACAGGGAGCGGTTCAGCGCACTGCCGCCGATGACGATTTTCCAGCCGCCGAAATCGGTGCCTTGCGCGCCCTTGGCGTTGAGCACCATTTGCAGGATGGTCGGCACGCAATGGGAGAACGTGACCTTCTCCTTGCGCCACAGCTCGACCAGGAATTCCGGGTCGTAACGCCCCGGATAAACCTGCTTGAGCCCGAGCATGGTCGCTACATACGGAAGGCCCCACGCATGCACGTGGAACATCGGGGTGATCGGCATATACACATCGTTGGTGCCCAGCAGGCGCACGCTGTCGATGGCGCCCATGATGGTCGACACGCCCATGGTGTGCAGCACCAGTTGCCGATGGGTGAAATACACGCCTTTCGGATTGCCGGTGGTGCCCGTGGTGTAGAACGTGGTGGCGACCGAGTTCTCGTCGAAATCCTGAAAGTCGTACTGGGGACTGGCGGCCGACAGCAGTTGCTCGTACTCGCCCACCAGATTCGGCAGATCGGCGGTTTTTTCCGGCAGATCGGTCAGCAGCAGGGTTTTCTCCACCGTGGTCAGGTGCGGCGCGATGGCCTGGTACAGCCCGACGAACTCACTGTTGACCAGCACGAAACGGTCCTCGGCGTGGTTCATGGTGTAGAGGATCTGTTCCGGCGACAGCCGTACGTTGATGGTGTGAATCACCGCGCCAATCATCGGAATCGCAAACATGCACTCGAGGTAGCGATGGCTGTCCCAGTCCATCACCGCCACGGTGTCACCGGCCTTGACCCCGGCCGCCGTCAGTACGTTGGCCAGTCGCGCGACCCGCTCGATCAGGGTCGGATAGCTGTAGCGCAGCTGGTCACGGTAGATGATCTCGCGGGTTTTCTCGTAACGGGCGCCTGACATCAGCAGCCGTTTAATCAGCAGTGGATACTGGTAGGCCCCTTCGGCGGGCGGAATAACGCGAGTCTGCAACATAAGAATCCCTTTTCTGACTGCACGGTGTTGGCGTTGGAGTTTTGTACTCTAGAACCCTTATACGCCAGCCAAATCAGCCAAAGGAATGATTTGCAGAGCCGTACAAATGCTAGCTTTGCGCCAGCATTTGCCGGTATTCGTCACCGCTCAGGCCATTTGCCCTACAGACGCTTCGGAAGGCGTTCGTGGGAAAACCACCGCCGCGAGGAAAGTCAAAGCGCCAAAACCGGCCAGAATCAGGTAAAGCCCCACAAACCCATGGCGCGGTTCGACATAGGCAATCAGCGGAATCGCCGTCGCACTGGCACCGAACGATAAACAGTAACGCAGGGCAAATACCCGTGACTGCCATTGCGGCGCGACGAAATTGGCGACCATCGAATCGTTCACCGTCACCTGACCGAACACCACAAACATGAATGCCGCCCCAACGGCGATCACCGCCCAGCCATCGACATAAGCCAGCGCGAACAGTAACGGCGCCTGGCACAACGTCAGCACGATAAACGGCCATTTCAGGCTGACGCGGTGCAACACCCGACCGATGCTCAACTGCGCAATCGCACCGAAGGCGTAAGCCAGGCTCACCACCACACCGAGGGTCTGCGGCGAGGCGAACAGGTCATGCAAGCGCTCCTGAAACAGTTTTGGATAGGTCATGGTGGTGGCGTTGAACACCACCCCGCCGGTGGCCGTGGCCAAGGCCAGCACGCCGAACACCATGGCCATCGAAATCCGCTGGCCGCCGGCGCCCTTGAGCGCGGTGTGCGGACGCTTGGGGATCGGCTCCTCGCGCACCTGCAAGGCAAAACCGATCCCCAGCACGATGGCCACGGCACCCGGAATCAGGAACGCCGAACGCCAGCCGAACTGCGCCACCAGCAGACCGGTGATCAGCGCCGAGAACGCCACGCCAAGATTGCCCCACATGCCGTTGATGCCGATTTCGCGGCCACGATTTTGCGCATAGGCCACCAGCATCGCCGTGCCGACCGGGTGATAGATCGCAGCAAAAATGCCGATCAGGGTCAGGCCGATCACCAGCATCGTCGGGCTGTTACTGAAGCCGGTAACGATCGCCGAACCACCGATGCCGAAGAAAAACACCAGCATCATCCGTCGCCGGCTCCAGTGATCGCCGAGCCAGCCGGCCGGTAGCGAACAGGCGCCGAACGCGATGAAACCGCCCAGCGACAGGCCGATCAGCGCGGCGTAGTCGAGGGCGAAGGCCTGGGTCATGCCGAGCACGGCGGCGGGGAAAATCAGCATGAACATGTGATCGATCACATGGGCTGCGTTGATGTAGCGGATGACATTTCTGGATTGATTCATCGCGGCACGCTTTTCTTTTTATGAACAGGAAGGGTGTGAGCGCCTATGCTAAGTTGGCAAAAAAGCGCATTCCTGCCATTCAAGTCAGCGAACCGGACATGTTGATCAGCCATTTCGAACACGGCCCGGTGAGCGCCTACCCCCGGGATTACCTGGACGGCGCGCACCAGCCATTGCACCTGCATCGCGAGGCGCAGTTGCTGTATGCGGTGAGCGGGGTCATGCGGGTGGTCACGGCACAAGGTGCTTGGGTGATTCCACCGACCCGCGCGGTGTGGATCCCACCGCAGATCGGCCACGAGATCTTCATGTCCGGCGATGTGCAGATGCGTTCATTGTTCATCGCCCCCGAGCTGTCGCCCGCCAGCCTGCAACATTGTTGCGTGCTGGCCGTGACGCCGTTGCTGCGCGAACTGATTCTGCGCGCGGTGCAGGGCCCGCCCCACGCCGACAACCCGCTGATCCAGCAATTGATGCTGGAGGAGCTGGCCGGCCTCGAAAACCTGCCGCTGCACATTCCCATGCCCAGCGACCGGCGCCTGCAAAACATTTGCCTGGCGCTGCTGCGCGAGCCTGATCATCCCAACACCCTGGAAGACTGGGCGCAGCAGGTCGGCGCCAGCTCACGCACACTGGCGCGGCTGTTCCAGCAACAACTGAAGATGAATTTCAATGCCTGGCGCCAGCAATTGCGCCTGATGGAAGCCCTGCCCCGCCTGCTCGCCGGGGACAGCGTGCAGAGCGTGGCGCGGGATCTGGGTTACGGCAGCGCGCGGGCGTTCAGCGCAATGTTTCGCCGTTTGCTCGGGGACAATCCCCGGGAGTACCTCAACGCCCTGAATCAGCTCAGTTCGATCAATGCATCTCGGTGAACGCGAGTTTCACGCCGATGGCGATCAGCACGGCGCCCATGGTGCGGTCGAACCAGTGGCCCATGCGGGCGAAACCAGCGCGCACGCGCTGCTGGCTGAACAGCATTGCCACCAGGCAGAACCAGGTTGCGGTCGCGACGGCCAGATAAATCCCGTAGCCGGCCTGCACCGCCAGTGGCGTATGCGGGTTGATCACCACCGTGAACAGCGACAGGAAAAACAGCGTGGCTTTCGGGTTCAGACCATTGGTCACGAAGCCTGAAGTGAAGGCGCCACGGGCGGTGCGTTCGCCGGCCTCTTTGTGCAGGTCGTCAGTCACGGTCTTGGCGGGTTGCGCGCGCAGGGCCTTGTAGCCGATGTACAGCAGGTAAGCGGCGGCGGCCCATTTCAAAGCGTTGAACAGCACGATCGATTGGGAAACGATCAGGCCGATGCCCAGCAGCGAATAACCGACGTGCAGGAAAATCGCCGTGCCCACACCCAGCGCGGTCCAGGTCCCGGCGCGCCGACCGTGGGTCACGCTTTCGCGCACCACCACGGCGAAATCAGGACCGGGGCTGGCGACGGCCAACAGGTGGATCAGGGCAACGGTCAAGAATTCGGTCCAGTACATGGGGGCTCCTTTCGGCCAAGCGTAACGAGTTGTTTCATCTGGTAGGCTCGGCAGATTACGCCTTCCCTTCAAAGCACAACAGGTACAGTTGATGACGAACGCCCACCGCGCCGTATTCCTCGATCACCCGTCGCTGGATCTTGGCGATCTCGACTTGAGCCCTTTGCGCGACTGCTTCAGCGATCTGCAACTGTTCGCCCAGACGTTGCCTGCGCAGGTTGCCGAACGCCTGCAAGGGGCGACCGTGGCGATCAGCAACAAGGTCCTGATCGACGCCGCCGCCATGGCCGCCAACCCACAGCTGAAGCTGATCCTGATCACCGCCACCGGCACCAACAACGTCGATCTGGCCGCCGCCCGCGCCCATGGGATCACCGTGTGCAACTGCCAGGGTTACGGCACGCCATCGGTGGCGCAACACACGATCATGCTGCTGCTCAACCTCGCCACGCGGCTGGCCGATTATCAAAAAGCCGTCGGTGAAGGACGCTGGCAAGAGGCCAAACAGTTCTGTCTGCTGGATTATCCGATCGTTGAGCTGGAGGGCAAAACCCTCGGCCTGCTCGGGCATGGCGAACTGGGCGGCGCAGTGGCGCGTCTGGCCGAAGCCTTTGGCATGCGCGTGTTGCTGGGGCAGATTCCGGGACGTCCGGCCCGTACGGATCGCTTGCCGCTGGAGGAGCTGTTGCCACAGATCGACGCCCTCACCCTGCACTGCCCGCTCAATGAACACACCCGCCACTTCATCGGTGCCCGCGAGCTGGCGTCGATGAAACCGGGTGCTTTCGTGGTCAACACCGCCCGTGGCGGGCTGATTGACGAACAAGCATTGGCCGATGCACTGCGCAATGGTCATCTGGGTGGCGCGGCGACCGATGTATTGAGCGTCGAACCGCCAACCCAGGGCAATCCGCTGCTGGCCGCCGACATCCCGCGCCTGATCGTCACCCCGCACAACGCCTGGGGCAGCCGCGAAGCACGGCAGCGAATCGTCGGCCAACTGGTGGAAAACACCCAGGCGTTCTACAGCGGTAAGGCGCTGCGGGTCGTCAGTTGATAAACTGCGGCACTTTTTTTCACAGGAGCAGTTATGGATCCGCGCAGTGAAGTACTGCTTCGTCAGGTCGAGTTATTCCAGGGCTCGCTGTTGTTGGCCGGTCTGCCGGCCGATGACTTGCTCGGGCGCCTGCCCGACGCCTTCGGCTGGTGCTGGCATGCGGGTGACCAGGCGGCGCTCGACGCGCGCTTCGAAGGTCGCAGCCATTTCGGCGTGAATGTGCCGGAGCGCGAATTCGACGGCGCCGTGGTGTTCCTGCCCAAGTCCAAGGATTTGACCGACTACGTCCTCAATGCCGTGGCTTCACGTCTGGCCGGGCGTGAGGTGTTTCTGGTCGGGGAAAAGCGCAGCGGCATCGAAGGCGCGTCCAAGCAACTCAACCCGTTCGGCAAGCCGCGCAAACTCGACAGCGCACGCCATTGCCAACTGTGGCAAGTGACGGTGGCCAACGCTCCAGAAGCCAAATCCCTGGAAAGCCTGGCCCAGACTTATGAGCTGCCACTGGCCGAGGGACCGCTGAAAGTCATCAGCCTGCCGGGCGTCTTCAGCCATGGCCGACTGGATCGCGGCAGTGCCTTGCTGCTGGAACACCTGGACAAACTGCCGAGCGGTCATTTGCTGGATTTCGGTTGCGGTGCCGGGGTGCTCGGTGCGGCGGTCAAGCGTCGTTACCCGCACAATCAGGTCACGTTGCTCGACGTTGATGCCTTCGCTGCCGCCAGCAGCCGGTTGACCCTGGCGGCCAACGGCCTGGAAGCCGAGGTGCTGACCGGTGACGGTATCGATGCCGCGCCGATGGGCCTGAATGCGATTCTGAGCAACCCGCCGTTCCATGTCGGCGTTCACACCGACTATTTCGCGACCGAGAACTTGCTGCGAAAAGCGGCGAAACATCTGAAAAACGGCGGCGAACTGCGGCTGGTGGCGAACAGCTTCCTGAAGTATCAACCGCTGATCGAAGAACATCTTGGCGTGTGTGCGATCAAGGCCGAAGGCAATGGTTTCCGGATTTACCGGGCCAAGCGCGGCTGAAAATTAGCACTTGCCGAATGGATTCTGCCTAGGCAGAATCCGCTCCGTCCTAGGGGAGTAGTCTCCCACGAGCGCCATGCTCGTCCGGCATACGTCAACATACTTGATCCTCAGATCATGGCGTATGCGACCCAAGCGTCCGCAGCAGACGGATCGCAGGGTTTGACAAGACCTATGACACGCACACCTTACCCGGGGCGGGAAGGCTGTACGTGTCATAGCCGTGTCGACCCGCCCCTTAGGAAATCCTGATGCTGGACTCGTTACTCGTTCCCACCGCAATTGTTGCCCTGGCCGAAATCGGCGACAAGACGCAACTGCTCGCGCTGATTCTCGCCGCTCGCTTTCGCAAACCCTGGCCGATCATTGCCGGCATCGTCGCTGCGACCCTGGCCAACCACGCGGCAGCCGGTGCGGTAGGCGCCTGGTTCGGCAGTTTCTTCTCCGATGCTGTCCTGCACTGGATTCTCGCCGCAAGCTTCACCGCCACCGCCCTGTGGACGCTGGTGCCGGACAAGATGGACGACGACGAAGCCAGCACCGCCCGCAAGTTCGGGCCGTTCCTGACCACCCTGATCGCCTTCTTCCTCGCGGAAATCGGTGACAAGACCCAGATCGCCACCGTGATGCTGGCTGCGCAATACCCGGAACTGTGGCTGGTGATCATCGGCACCACGCTCGGCATGTTGATTGCCAACGTACCGGTGGTTCTGGCGGGTAACTTTGCCGCAGACAAATTGCCATTGACCCTGATCCGTCGCCTCGCGGCTTCGGCGTTCATGATTCTGGCAATCGTCGCGGTGTACAAGGCGATACAGAGCAGCGGCTGGGTCTGATCCGGCGGACCGCTCCCATACTCAGTGTGGGAGCGGTCATTTGTTTCAGGACTTGGGCGCTTTTTCGTAGAGCGGCATGACCTTCGGAATCGCCGCCTGCAAGGCAGCCGTGCGGCTGCTGGAGGACGGGTGAGTGCTCATGAACTCCGGCGGTGCACCTTCGGACGCCTTGCTCATCTTGTTCCACAGGGTGATCGCGGCGTTCGGGTTGTAGCCGGCGCGGGCAGCCAATTCCAGACCGATCAGGTCGGCTTCGTTCTCATTGGCGCGGCTGTTGGGCAGTGTCATGCCGTAGTTGGCCACGGTATCGGCCAGCGCCAGGCTGTCCTGACCCAGACCGAGCAACGCGCCGGCGCCCTGCTTGGCCATTTCGATGCCATAGGCCTTGGACATCGCTTCACGACCGTGCTCGCGCAGGGCGTGGGCGATTTCATGGCCCATGACCGCGGCGATTTCATCGTCGGTGAGTTTCAGGCTATCGATCAGCCCGGTGTAGAAAATGATCTTGCCGCCAGGACCGCAGTTGGCGTTGAGCTCGTCACTCTTGATCAGGTTCACTTCCCACTGCCATTGCGCCGCATCCGGACGGAAGTTCGGCGCCTGGGCGATCAAGCGGTTGGCAATCGCCTGAACCCGCTTGGCTTCGTTGCTGGTCTTGTCCAGCACACCTTTGCTGGACGCCTCGCCAACGGTCTTCTGATAGGACTGGGCATACATCTGGTCGACCTCTTGCGAGGACAGCATGCTGAACATGTACTGCTTGCGCTCCACGCCCACGGCACCGCCGCTGGTGGTGTTGACCGACTGACAACCGGCCAGCAACAGCGCCGCGCTCAGTGCACTTACAACCAATGTCTTGTTCATTCAAAAGCTCCCTGAAAACCTGCCGCGTATCCTAGGCGGGTAATTGTATCGACGCCAGATACAACGGACGTGTTGCACCTGTTTTCAGAAGACGCCCGCCAGTCCTGCAGGAAAAAATTCACATTCTTCGGCAAGCCTGCTGCAGCAGCGTCGCACACTGATCCATTTGCGACATCCGGCCCTGATTGCATGCGTTTTGCCTCATGGCGCAACAGTGGCTGCCGATACAGCAGCGGCAGACGTCCTCTCGCGTGCGGAGCTCCCATGAAGTTCAAGTCGATCCAGTTTTCCGTGGCCGCCCTGGCCGGCGCCATCGTGCTCAGCGTAGTCGCTGCGCTGGTGCTGTATGCGCTGTTCTCCGGTGCCCGCACCCAGGAAATGGTCCAGCAACGGACTCAGGCCCAGTTCGAGCAAGTCATCGAACAGCGCCTGACCTCGCTGGCGCAGACCCAGGTCAGCCAGATCCAGCGCGAACTGGAAGCGCCGCTGCTGATTGCTGGCGGACTGGTGCGCGTCAACGCCCTGCTCGGCACACCGGGCACCGACGGCCAGCCACGCCTGAACGTCAGCCGCGAGCAACTGATCAGCCTGATCAAGGAAAACGTCGAGAAGAATCCGAAGATTCTCGGCACCTACATCGGCTGGGAAAAGAACGCACTGGACCACAATGACGCGGCCTACGTCGGCACTCAGGTTGTCGGGATCGATCCCGCCAACGGGCGCTTCCTGCCGTGGTGGTTTCGCAACGACGACGGCACCTTGGGCCTGGACAAACTGGTGGACGTTGACGACCAGAAAGTCCTGTCCACCGGCGTGCGCGCCAGCGAGTACTACCTGTGCTCGAAAGAAACCAGGAAATCCTGTGTGATCGATCCGGCCCCCTACAAGGTCGGCGACAAGATCGTCATGCTCGCCTCCTTCATTGAACCGATCATGCTCAACGGCACCTTCCAGGGCATCGTCGGCGCCGACCTGTCGGTGAACTTCATCCAGGAAATGCTGCTGGGCGCAAACCAGAAGCTCTACAGCGGCGCCGGGCAAATGGCCCTGATCGGCAGCAACGGCCGGATCGTCGCCTACACCCAGGACCCGAGCAAATTCGGCGAGAAGGTCAGCGACATTCTCGACGCCCAACAGATTGCCAACATGGCCAATCTCAAGCGCGGCGAAGTGACTTACACCATCAATAAAGAGCAAGGCCGGATCGAGTTGTACCTGCCGTTCGGCATCGGTCAGACCGACGCGCGCTGGACACTGATGCTGCAACTGCCACTGAACGCGGTGATGGCCGATCTGCAAAAGCTGCAAGGCGACCTCGACGCCCAGCGCAAATCCGACACTTTCGGCATGGCCATGGTCGGCCTGATCATTGCCGGCCTCGGCCTGCTGGTGATCTGGCTGGTGGGCCACGGCATCGCCCGTCCGCTGAAGCAAATGGTGACCATGCTCGATGACATCGCTCAGGGCGAAGGTGACCTGACCCGTCGTTTGACCAGTGATCGCAAAGACGAACTCGGTTCAATCGCCAAAGGCTTCAACACCTTCCTCGCCAAATTGCAGGGGATGATCACGCAGGTGGTAGCGTCGGTACAGAGCGTCAGCGATTCCTCGGAGCACACCGCGGACATCGCGATCCGGACCAATATCGGCATTCAGAAACAGATGGCCGAGATCGATCAGGTGGCCACCGCCGTGCAGGAAATGACCGCCACCGCCCAGGACGTCGCGCGCAACGCGACCCAGGCGGCACAAGCCGCCAGCCATGCCGATCAGGCGGCCAGTCAGGGCATGCAGATCGTGCGTGACACCTCCAACTCGATTGGCGTGCTGGCCGTGGAAATCGGCAAGGCCGTGGACGTGGTGCAGACCCTGGCCAAGGACAGCGAAAACATCAACGCGATCCTGATCGCCATTCGCGGGATCGCCGAGCAGACCAACCTGCTGGCCCTCAACGCCGCCATCGAAGCAGCACGTGCCGGTGAACAGGGTCGCGGGTTTGCCGTGGTGGCCGACGAGGTGCGCAACCTGGCGCAGAAGACCCAGAAAGCCACCGAAGAAATCCAGAGCATGATCCAGCAACTGCAGCAGGGCACCCGGGATGTGGTGCGGGTCATGGAAGACAGCCAGAACCGCACCGACGAAAGCGTGCAGCACGCGGCCAAGGCCGCCGAAGCGCTGGAGACCATCACCCAGGCGGTGTCGGTGATCAACGACATGAACACCCAGATCGCCAGCGCCGCCGAAGAACAGAGCGCAGTGGCCGACGACATCAACCGCAACGTGATCAATATCGGTCAGGTGGCGAACGAGGTGGCCGGTGGTGCGGATGAATCGAGTTCGGCCAGTGCGGACCTGACCAAACTGGCGGAGCAGCAGCGGCGGTTGATCAATCAGTTCAAGGTTTAAGAGCCACCCCCTCACCCCAGCCCTCTCCCGGAGGGAGAGGGAGCCGACCGAGCTGTCTTCCGTCATACATCGACCTGGTAAATAGTGTCGATTATGGATTCAGCAAAAAACTTTCAAGTCGGTGTATTTCTGCAATATATCTCGGTCAGTCCCCTCTCCCTCCGGGAGTGTATGTACCGGAGACATGGTGAACACATGTTCGGAGACATGGTGGACGGTTTTTAGATCCTCTTACCTGCCGTAACAATCTGCAAGTTCAAGTCGATTCGGGCGATACGATGTCTACTCCAGTAGACATCGTGGATGCCATCCTCCGCTGTTTCCCTGATCGCTATCGACAGCCCGTGAAATGCTTTTCCGATTGAGTATTCACGGTTCCTCCAGTAAATCTCGCCCTTCACCTGGACCTTTCTGACCACATCTCCGTCGGCGTATTCCGGCGCCATTTGCTGCTCCTGATACTCCCGAGGGCTGCTGCCGTAGCGAGTCGCCGGCACCTGCATATCCAGCGCTTGATGAGGACGTTTCTGGTTGTAGACATCACGCCAGATATCAAATGCCTGTTGTGCGCTGTTGAGGTCCGTGAAGTGCCGACCTTGCAGCACTTCACTCTTCAGGCTGCGGTGGAAACGCTCCAGTTTTCCCTGGGTCTGCGGATGATAAGGCCGGGAGTGACCTACCTTGATGCCCTGACCCATCAGCCAGACTTCCAGCGCGGTATAAACCCCAGTCTGGTCACCCCAGGGCGAACCGTTGTCCATCGTTATACGCAAAGGCAAGCCGTAACGCCGAAAGACCCGGATTAGATGCTCCTGGACGGTGTCGCGCTGCTCATTGGCGCACGCGGCGATACACATCGAAAACCGCGAATGATCGTCCAGTATCGTCAATGGATGGCAACGCCCCTGACTCAGGCTGAAATGGCCCTTGAAGTCCATCTGCCAGAGATCGTTGGGCGCTTCATGCTCGAACCGGATAAACGGTTTGATCTCAGCAGCCTTTGGATCAACGCGTGAATGACGCTGTAAAACTGCATGCACAGTACTGACGGAAGGCATCGCTAAACCTTTGTCTTCCAGCACGCGTTTGAGCTTGCGAGCGCCCCAAGCCGCGTACTCCTGACTCACGGTCAGAATCTGCTTCTCCACCTCGTCAGCACAACGTTTGGGGGACGTCTTCGGTCGTCGTGACTGATTGTTCAGCCCCTCGGCCCCTGATTTTTCAAACCTGCTGAGCCATTTGTAGGCAGTGCTTGGGCTGATGTTGAATCGACGGCAAAGCTGCCGAACATTGGCCCCTTCTTGCCGAGCCAAAAGCACGAATTCTGTACGTAGCTGCACGGTAGACACCTCTTCCCAAGACACAGGCCATCTCCTTCGCGATGAGCAATGTGTCTATTTAAAAGTGTCCACCATGTCTCCGAACACCTGTCCACCATGTCTCCGGTACATACAGGGAGAGGGTTAGGGTGAGGGGGGCTCTTGATCTGCTGCTAGGCCGGAGTCAGACACTCCGGCCCGTTGAGCTTCGGATCATTGACCAGGTTCGCCAGCACCCGCTCACGCAAGGCGGCGGGTTCGCTGGCGAGCAGGCCTTGCAGGACGTGCAGCGGCGTTTCCGGATCGAGCCATGCCGCCTGACCCGCCTCATCGAGAATCAACGGCCGGCGCTGACTGGCCGCCGACTGAGTGATCACCGCCGTGCTCAGCCACACCTGTTCCTGCACCGGATACGCCTCCCAGATCGCCGCAAAAAACAGCGAAGAACCTTCCCCCGGCGTCAGCCAGTACGGGTGCTTGCGCACATTTCCGCGCCATTCGTAAAACCCGTTGGCCGGCAGCAGGCAACGGCGCAGGCGCAGGGCTTCGCGGAACATTGGCTGTTCGGCAACGGTTTCAGCACGGGCATGGGCCGGGGTACGCGACAGATCAGTCAGCCACGGCGGCGTCAGGCCCCAGCGGGCACGGGCCAGGGTGCGCTGGCCATCAGATTCGGCGCGCAGCATCAACACCGAATCGTTGGGGGAAATGTTCCACTGCGCCTGCTGATCAGCGGGAAAACCTGGCAGCGCCGCGAAGTCGCGGTTCCAGCGAAACAGGGCATAACGTCCACACATGGGGCAGCACGACTCAAGAAAAAAACGAACGTCAGCCTAACAGACCAGCGTACCGGGGAAGCTCTCCGGTTCATCGCCGGGCAGCGGCAGCGCGGCATTGTACGCGCTGATCAGCTCGCGGGCGTATTCGGCCTGATCGTTCTCGACCGAAAGCCCCAGCAGGCCGAAGATCGGCAACTCGCCCGTGCCGCCGAGCAGATCACGCCCCACCAGATGCGCCTCGATGCCTTCGCTGGCGAGCATGCCCTTGAGCATTTCGCCTTCCATCAGGTTTTCCGGCTCGTAGATTCGCTGCATGGGCGCACCTCACTCGTTTTCGCTGAAGACTTCCAGAAACCAATCCTCTCCATGGACCTGCAGTACGAACGTAATGGGTCGGCAACACACCTGACAGTCTTCGATATAGGTCTGATCGCCCGCCGACAGATCCACGGTCGTCTCGACTTCCTCCCCACAGTACGGACATTCATACAGTGCGCTTTCCAGCATCGCGGTCTCCCGGGTGACTTGTGCGTATAATCGCCGGTCTATTTGCAGGGCTATTTTTGTCTGGCTACTTTTTCAGACCGTGCCCCGTTGGTTTTCGATCCAAACCTTTACTTACCCTAGCCGTTTCCAACAAGAGAGCATGATGGGCGAATTCGATGCCATCCGACCTTACGACGACAGCGAAGTACCTGCGGTACTGGCAAGACTGCTCGGCGACAAGGCGTTTCTAGATATCCTCACCCACTTCCGCTTCCCGCGTTTCGCCGGTGCCTTCGGCTGGATGCTCAAACCACTTATAGCCCATCGGCTGCGTCGTGAGTTCGCCGACGTGACCTCCGTGGCCACTTTGCAGGACAAGGTCGAGTTCTACGTCGACCACACCATCGAGCGCGCCACCGATGGCGTGACCTACACCGGTGTCGAGCAATTCAAGTCCGGCAGCGCCTATCTGTTCATCGCCAACCACCGCGACATCGTGATGGACCCGGCCTTCGTCAACTACGCCGTGTACCACGCCGGCCTGCCGACCCCGCGCATTGCGATTGGCGACAACCTGCTGCAAAAGCCGTTCGTCAGCGACCTGATGCGTTTGAACAAGAGCTTCATCGTGCACCGTTCGATCACCGGGCGCCGCGAGAAAATGGCCGCCTATCAACTGCTGTCGGCCTACATCAACCACTCGATCCGCAACGATTGCGCCTCGATCTGGATCGCCCAGGCCGAAGGCCGGGCCAAGGACGGCGACGACCGTACCGAATCGGCGATTCTCAAGATGTTCCACATGAGCCGCAAGGACGAGCCGTTCGGCGAGGTCATCCAGTCGCTGAACCTGACGCCGGTGTCGATCAGCTACGAATACGACCCGTGCGACCAGGCCAAGGCCCGCGAGCTGTACATCCGCGCCACCACTGGCACCTACAGCAAGGCGCCGGGCGAGGATGACGTGAGCATCGCCAAGGGCATCACCGGCTACAAGGGCCGGGTGCACGTGAACTTCGCCGCGCCGATCACCGAGCTGTTCGAGGACACCAAGCAATTGGCGGTCGAGATGGACAAGCAGATTCTCGGCGGCTACCGGTTGTTCCCGGTGCATTACCTGGCGTACGCGCAGTGGGCCGATGCCGATCCGCAATTGAACGTGCCAAAGGCTGCCGACGTGTTCGGCGCCGAGGAACTGGCCAAGGCCCAGAAGGAATGGCAAAGCCGTCTGGACGCCTGCCCAGAGGAGCACCGCCCGTATCTGGTGCTGCAATATGCGACGCCGGTGCGCAATCAGTACCGGGTCAAGGCTGGTTTGCCGCTGTAAGCGGTTTCGGCCGGATACAAGAACGGCGCCTTCGGGCGCCGTTCTTCGTTCAGTAGCGGGTGCTGATCCAGGAAATCAGCAACGCCAGCCCCAGACAGGCAAAACCGAAACGATAGAAAAACCGGTTCATGCGCAGGGTTGCCCAGTCCAGCACCGGCTCTTGATCGGGCTGACTCTGACGCTGGGCCGCGATGCTGGCCATCGCCCGCTGTTCACGCCGACGGGTCGCGTGTAGCAGCCAACTGCCCGGGAAGGCCAGCAGCAGGGCCAGCAGGTTGATCAGTTTGGCGGGATGGGCGGTAAACAGCGTCATCAAGTGCAGCGACATCACAGACCTCAATCTAGACCGGTATGGCGAACGCCAGACCGACGACCGCGGCGCGGATTCTACCGAAACCCTCCCCGACTGCCCTACCCTTTGCGACAAATAACGCATCAATCGACCGATGGCTGTCCTGTGTCACGGCATCGTCATTTTTTTCGGCCACCCTGCGCGCCTCGAAACGTAAACGGAATGCGACATGCTTCACGCTGAAAACCAGGATCGCCTGTATCTCATCTCCCCGTCCGACGAACAACAGACCCTCGTCGGCAGCCTGGCCTTCAATGTTCAGGACCGTCACTGGCTGGTGTACTGCGCCCTCGGCGGGCACCAGCATGCGGACTTGCCCGAGACCGACCTGCTGACCGGCGTCAGCGTCCTCGACTTCTATTCGCAAGCTGCCTGAACGAAAAAGCCCGGAACCATCACTGGCCCCGGGCTTTTTCACATCAGGCGACTGCCTTATTCAGCGAGGATCTGACCCACGGTCGGATCCTTGAACAGACGGGTCAGCGCATCGCTCAGCACATCGCTGACCAGTTTGGTGTTGGTTTCCTGGTTCGGTGCCATGCCGAAACGCTGGTCCAGCGAGGCACCGTAACGACCGCTGTAACGACGGTTGGCGTTCTGCACGTCGGAGCGGAAGGTCGCGCCGATGGTGGCCTCGGTCACGTACATGCCTTCTTTCGGCGACTGGTATTTCAGTTCAGTCAGGGTCACGGTCAGTTGCGGTGCATTCATCGCGCCATTGGACGGGGTGAAGCCCAGCAGGCGCACGGCCGCTTCGGCCTGGGCCTGCAACTTCGGCAGGATCTGCTCGCGCTGCACGGTGATGGCGCTGGTTTCCGGGTACAGGCCGCCACGGGTGCCGAGGGTTGGCGACGGACGACCGTCCACTACGCGGACCACGACAGGCTGGCCATGGCCGACCGGTGCCAGCTGAGTGGTCAGCTTCGGTTCCGGGCTCAGTTGTTGCGGGCTGTGGGCGCAGCCAACCAGGGTCAAACTGGTCACAGTGATCAAACCGAACAACAGGCGTTGCAACATGCTCTTCTCTCCAGAATCAGGCACAGACAGGCCCGCAGTATAGCGGTGGGCCACTGCGGGTCACCAGCACTGAAATCTCTGACAAACCCCGGTGCACGCGGTTCCTGTCACAGATTATTCACCGCCCATACACGTTCGCGTCACGGCCTTCTGACAATCTTCCTCACAGACCCCAAAAGGAGCACTGCCATGCGCTATCTGATCTCGTTGTTCGCACCACGTCCGCTGCACCGCAGCTTCGCCCTGCTTGACCGCAACGGCCATTGCCAGGCTTTCAAGCAATGCAGCCTGCAGCCAATGGGTGACGGCTGGGTCGAAATCGAGGAAATCCGTCTCAACTGGTTGCACCAACCCCTGCCGGCCAGCGCCCGGGTCGAACAGCAGCGCCCTCGCGCACGCGCTCAGGCGATGTTGAGCATCTGACCGGATGCCTAATAAAAGTCATTAAACTCGACCAACTCCCCGCATTTCTTCGATACAATCTCCCCCCGATTATAAGGACGTCTCCTGATCGGGCCCCGCAACAGCGTCAATGCGCTTGCATTGGCATCCAAATCGCCCACAGAGAGCCGCCCACACAGATCGAGTGAAGCTGGCGTGCTTGCTGTTTCCCTGGCAAATCCCCGCTTTTCGCGAATCTGCAGAGCTGTCATGACGCTCGGTCACTGAGTTGTTTGCCCGTTTTGCCTGCCATGTATCGCGTGGCGGCAAACCCTCCGGGCACGGTGCCAGGCCCGGACAGCCCTTTTTGAGGTTCACGTCTTCAAAAGAGCGTGAAAAAAACGGGTTTTCACAACTTCACAAGAGTGTGGCGAGCAAATGAATAGTTTTGCGTCTGAACATGCACCATTAGCGTCTGAAACAGCCCAACGACACAGGAACGGGTACGCCTCGAATACCGGAGCCTGAAGCCTGTCCGCTACGGATTTGGTTGCACAAACGGATGTCTCGACCATAAGTCGAATTGCCAGCCCCGCGCCGAAATGAGTTCATGTGACTCTAGAAGCCAGGCCGCACGCATCCGTCGAAGTTGCGAAAAATTGCGAAGATTCGGACATGGCAAACCTGGCCATGGGTACCTGGGGCGCCACTGACCTGCCCCGGACACCTGGCAGCCATGCCGACAATTTGGTGCTGCAGATTTTGGAGACGCGTTAAATGGCGCATAACGAAGCAGTCGACGTAGTTCTGGTTGGGGCCGGCATCATGAGTGCCACCCTTGCAGTGCTGCTCAAGGAACTCGACCCGGCGATCAAGCTGGAAGTCGTCGAACTGATGGATTCCGGTGCCGCGGAAAGTTCCAACCCGTGGAACAACGCCGGTACCGGCCACGCCGGCCTCTGCGAGCTGAACTACACGCCGCAGGCTGCCGACGGCACTGTCGACATCAAGAAAGCCGTGCACATCAACACCCAGTTCGAGGTGTCGAAGCAGTTCTGGTCGTACCTGACCAAAAAAGGCACGTTCGGCTCGTGCAAATCCTTCATCAGCCCGGTGCCGCACCTGAGCTACGTCGAAGGCGAAAAAGGCGTTTCGTTCCTCAAGGAACGCTTCAACGTGCTGCACAAGCACCACGCCTTCGCCGACATGGAATACACCGAAGACAAGGCGAAGATGGCCGAGTGGATGCCGCTGATGATGCCGGGCCGTCCGAAAGACCAGGTGCTCGCCGCCACCCGCGTGATCAACGGCACCGACGTCAACTTCGGCGCCCTGACCAATCAGTTGCTCAAGCACCTGACCAGCGCCCCGGATGCCCAGGTCAAGTACTGCAAGCGTGTGACCGGCCTCAAGCGTAACGCCAACGGCTGGACTGTCAGTATCAAGGACGTCAACAGCGGCAGCAGCCGTGAAGTCGACGCCAAATTCGTATTCCTCGGCGCCGGTGGCGCGGCCCTGCCGCTGCTGCAAGCCTCGGGCATCGAAGAAAGCAAAGGCTTCGGCGGCTTCCCGATCAGCGGCCAGTGGCTGCGTTGCGACAACCCGGAAGTGGTCAAGCATCACCAGGCCAAGGTTTACAGCCAGGCCGCCGTGGGTTCGCCACCGATGTCCGTGCCGCATCTGGACACCCGCGTGGTCGACGGCAAGAAATCCCTGCTGTTCGGGCCATACGCCGGTTTCACCACCAAGTTCCTCAAGCACGGCTCCTTCATGGACCTGCCGATGTCGGTTCGCGCCGGCAACATCGGCCCGATGCTGGCCGTGGCCAAGAACAACATGGACCTGACCAAGTACCTGGTCAGTGAAGTGATGCAGTCGATGGAGCAGCGTCTGGAATCCCTGCGCCGTTTCTACCCGCTGGCGAAAGCCGAAGACTGGCGCCTGGAAGTGGCCGGCCAACGGGTGCAGATCATCAAGAAAGACCCGAAGAAAGGCGGCATCCTGCAGTTCGGTACCGAACTGGTGGCGGCGAAGGACGGCTCCCTCGCCGCCCTGCTCGGCGCCTCGCCAGGTGCTTCGGTGACCGTTTCGATCATGCTGGAACTGATCGAGAAATGCTTCCCGGCCAAGGCCAAGGGTGAGTGGGCTGCCAAACTGGCGGAAATCTTCCCGGCCCGTGAAAAAGTCCTGGAAACCGACGCTGCGCTGTATCGCAAGATCAACACGCAGAACAACGTCGCGCTGGAACTGGTCGAAGCCAGTAACGAGACCGAAAGCTACGCCTGATTCGGCTCCATGAAAAACGCCCCGCACTCGATGAGTGCGGGGCGTTTTTTTATGCCTCGGAAAACTGCGCAGGTATCAGCCGCGCGCTTTCTCGATCAGCTCGATGTATTCCTGTGCGTTGCGTTGATCGCGGATCTGGTCGACGAAAGTCTTGCCGTGCTCGTCCTTGCCGTCCACGTCATAACCGGCTGCAACGAAGAACGTCAGGAAACGCTCGAAATCGTCGATGCGCAGGCCGCGGTAGGCCTTGACCAGTTTGTGCAGCGACGGCGAAGTGGCGTCGACGGGCTCAAAATCGAGAAACAGCTTGATCTGCTCATCGCCGATCTCGTCACCAATCACTTGTTTCTTATCTTTACGCATTGCCGACTCCAGCTCGCAGACATTTCACGGGGCGGGCAGTTTACCCCTGCCCGGGCACGGGGCTCAACGCGCACGCGTGCTGCCGGTGTGCAGATCGGCCCAGATGTGGCCGTTGGCGTAGCTGAGGAATTGCACGTACACGGTGTCATTGCGCAGCAGATCGATGATTACCCGGTATTGGGCCAGCGGATAGAACAGGGTCAGGGTCTTGCGCTGGTCGTCGTATACCGGTTTTTTCAGGCTTTTGCTTTCGCCATCGAAGCTGACCAGCACCTGATTGATCGTCGCGCCCTTGTTCAGAGGCTTGCCCTTGAGGCGGATCATCAATGGCGAGGTGACCGGAATCGGCTGCTGATTGGACTGACGCTGGGCACCGACCACCACCGAATAGTCGAGGACCTGCAACAGTTGTTGCTGCTGGGGTTCGGCATCGCGCAGGCTCAGGTCGTCGGGTGGCAGGAACTGACTGTGCATCGGCGCGGCGACCAGGGGCAGGCTGAGGGTCAGCAACAGGGCGGCGCAGCTGCGGATCAAGAGGCTCATGACAGGCTCCGGGGGGCGGGGCCAAGCACTTTAGCAGTCTTTAAAGCAAAAGATCGCAGCCTGGGGCTGCGATCTTTCAGGGGTGCTTACATGCCTTTGACGGCGAAGATCCCGTTGGCGTTGCGCCAGTAGCCTTTGTAGTCCATGCCGTAACCGAAGATGTAGCGGTCGACGCACGGCAGGCCGACGAAATCGGCTTTCAGGTCAGGACGGGCCTTGCGGTCGTGGTCCTTGTCGATCAGCACAGCGGTGTGTACGGCTCGGGCACCGGCGTGTTTGCAGAAGTCGATGATCGCGCCCAGGGTGTGACCTTCGTCGAGGATGTCGTCGATGATCAGCACGTCGCGGTCGATGAACGAGACTTCAGGTTTGGCTTTCCAGAACAGGTCGCCGCCGCTGGTTTCGTTGCGATAGCGGGTGGCGTGCAGGTAGGACGCTTCCAGCGGAAACTGCAGATGGGTCAGCAGTTTGCCGGAAAAAATCAGCCCGCCGTTCATCACACAGAACACCACCGGGTTGCTCTCGGCCAGTTGTTCGTTGATTTGTGCACCGACGCGGGCAATGGCAGCCTCGACTTCAGCTTCGGTGTACAGGCAGTCAGCCTCTCGCATGATTTGACGGATATGCTCGAGATCAGCGGACATGGCGCTCTCCAAGGGGGGTCTGTTTCGGAAAAGCGGGCAAAGGTACGCATCCCGCACGGCCGAATCAAGCATTTGTGGACTAACGTTCTGTATGTCCTATAGGACATCACCCTCGGATAGATTAATCTAGGCCGGTTTTTTTGCCCGCCGCCGGAGCCTTTCCCCATGTCCATCCAAGAGATCCGCCATCCGCTGATCCGTCACAAACTTGGCCTTATGCGCCGTGCAGACATCAGCACCAAGAATTTCCGTGAGCTCGCTCAGGAAGTCGGTGCCCTGTTGACCTATGAAGCTACAAAAGACCTGCCGCTGGAAACCTACGATATCGAGGGTTGGTGCGGCACCGTGTCGGTCGAGAAAATCGCCGGCAAGAAAATTACCGTCGTGCCGATCCTGCGTGCCGGCATCGGCATGCTCGAAGGCGTGCTGAGCCTGATACCGGGCGCCAAGGTCAGCGCCGTCGGCGTTGCCCGTAACGAAGAAACCCTGCAGGCCCACACCTATCTGGAAAAGCTGGTTCCGGAAATCGACGAACGTCTCGCCATGATCATCGACCCGATGCTCGCCACCGGCAGCTCCATGGTTGCAACCATCGACCTGCTGAAGAAGGCCGGCTGCAAGGACATACGCGCGATGGTGCTGGTGGCCGCGCCGGAAGGCATTGCCGCTGTCGAGAAAGCTCACCCGGACGTGATCATCTACACCGCGTCCATCGATCAGAAACTCAACGAGCACGGTTACATCATTCCTGGGCTTGGCGATGCCGGTGACAAGATCTTCGGCACCAAGCAGAAGGACGCGTAACCATGCAGCAAGAGTTCAACGATCCGCTCTGGCGCACGGTACTGTCCGGCGCACAGATGCTGTTCGTGGCTTTCGGCGCCCTGGTGCTGATGCCGCTGATCACGGGTCTTGACCCGAACGTGGCACTGTTTACCGCAGGTCTGGGCACGATTCTGTTCCAGATTGTCACCGGGCGTCAGGTGCCGGTGTTTCTGGCGTCGAGCTTTGCCTTCATCACCCCGATCATTCTCGCCAAGGGCCAGTTCGGCCTCGCCGCGACCATGGGCGGCGTGATGGCGGCCGGTTTCGTCTACACCTTCCTTGGCCTGGCCGTGAAGATCAAAGGCACCGGCTTCATTGACCGTCTGCTGCCACCGGTAGTGATCGGTCCGGTGATCATCTCCATTGGCCTGGCCATGGCGCCGATTGCCGCGAACATGGCGATGGGCAAGGCCGGTGACGGTTCCGAGCTGATCCATTACCAGACCGCGATGATGATCTCGATGCCGGCGCTGCTGACCACGTTGATCGTGGCGGTGTTCGGCAAAGGCATCTTCCGCCTGGTGCCGATCATTTCCGGCGTGCTGGTGGGTTTCGCCATGTCCTTCTATTTCGGTGTCGTCGACACCGCGAAGATTGCGGCGGCCCCATGGTTTGCACTTCCTCATTTCACCGCGCCGGAGTTCAACTGGCAGGCGATCCTGTTCATCGTCCCGGTAGCTTTGGCCCCGGCGATCGAACACATCGGCGGCGTGATTGCGGTCGGCAGCGTGACCGGTCGCGACTACCTGAAGAAGCCTGGCCTGCATCGCACGCTGCTCGGTGACGGCATCGCCACCACGGCAGCCGGTCTGTTTGGCGGTCCGCCCAATACCACCTACGCCGAAGTGACTGGCGCGGTGATGCTGACCAAGAACTACAACCCGAAAATCATGACCTGGGCAGCGATCTTCGCCATCAGCCTGGCGTTCATCGGCAAGTTCGGCGCCCTGCTGCAAAGCATTCCGGTGCCGGTGATGGGCGGGATTCTGTGCCTGCTGTTCGGTTCGATCGCGGCGGTGGGGATGAACACCCTGATCCGTCACAAGATCGATCTGGGCGAAGCACGCAATCTGGTGATCGTTTCGGTGACCCTGGTGTTCGGTATCGGCGGTGTGCTGGTCGGTACCGGGACCGGTCCGGATGACTTCGGCCTCAAAGGCATCGCGCTGTGCGCGGTGGTGGCGATTGCGCTGAACCTGATCCTGCCGGGCAACGACAGCTGGAAACACAAGAAGGCGGATGAGCCGCTGATCTAAACTTTTAGATCTTCATCGCCTGACAGTCAGCCTTCGCGAGCAAGCCCGCTCCCACATTGAAATGCAATCAAATGTGGGAGCGGGCTTGCTCGCGAAGCTTTTGACTTTTAGAGGGCCAGTGGCGCCCGTTCACACAGCGTTGCCAACGCCTTCGCCCATTGCGGGTCATCGTTCAGGCACGGCACCAGCACCAACTCCTCCCCTCCCGCCTCGCGGAACTGTTCCTTGCCGCGATCGCCGATCTCTTCAAGGGTCTCGATGCAATCGGCGACAAACGCCGGGCACATCACCAGAATCTTCTTCACGCCGCTTTTGGCCAGTTCATCCAACCGCGCTTCAGTGTAGGGCTCGATCCATTTCGCCCGGCCCAGCCGCGACTGAAACGACACCGACCACTTGCCGTCCGGCAACCCCATGCGTTGCGCGAACAGCGCCGCCGTACGCAGGCACTGGGCGCGATAACAGGTGGCCAATACGGCAGCCGAGGCGTTCCTGCAGCAATCTTCATTCTTGAAGCAATGATTGCCGGTCGGGTCGAGTTTGGTCAGGTGCCGCTCCGGCAAACCGTGGAAGCTCAGCAACAGGTGATCGTAATCCTGTTGCAAATGCGGTTTGGCGCTCGCCACCAGCGCGTCGAGGTATTCCGGCTGATCGTAGAACGGCTGCAACACCGACAGCTGCACATCGAGCTTCTTCTCGCGCAGCACCCGCTTGGCTTCTTCAATCACCGTAGTGGTGGTGCTGTCGGCGAACTGTGGATAAAGCGGCGCGAGGGTGATGCGTTTGTGCCCCGCCGCGACCAGCTTCAACAGGCTAGTTTCAATCGACGGCTCGCCGTAACGCATGGCCAGCTCAACCGGGCCGTGAGTCCACTGCGCCTTCATCTGCTGTTGCAGGCGACGGCTGAGCACCACCAGCGGCGAGCCTTCGTCCCACCAGATCGAAGCGTAGGCATGGGCCGACTGCTCCGGGCGCTTGATCAGGATCAGTGACACCAGCAGACGCCGCACCGGCCAGGGCAGGTCGATCACGTACGGGTCCATCAGAAATTGATTGAGGTAGCTGCGCACGTCGGCCACCGAAGTGGAGGCCGGCGAACCCAGGTTGACCAGAAGCAAGGCGTGATCGGTCATGCAACGTCCTATTTCAGAGGCGGCTGGAGAGATCGTCCAGGGCCGCGCGTAAATCCGTGAACCGGAAGGTGAATCCGGCTTCCAGCAAGCGTGCCGGCGTGGCCCGCTGACCACCCAGCAACAGCAATGACATCTCGCCGAGCACGACCTTAAGGGCCAGCGCCGGCATCGGCATGAACGCCGGGCGATGCAGCACGCGGCCCAGCGTCTTGGCAAATTCGCGATTGCGCACAGGTTTCGGCGCGCACGCATTATAAGGACCACTCGCCTGATCGCGGTGCAGAAGAAAATCAATCAGGGCGATTTGATCGTCGATATGAATCCACGACATCCACTGCCGACCATTGCCCAAAGGCCCACCCAGCCCGAGTTTGAACGGCAGCAACAGGCGCGACAAAAAACCGCCCTCGGCCGACAGCACCAGCCCGGTTCGTACCAGTACCACACGAATGTCCATCGCTTCGGCGCGCTGCGCGGTTTCCTCCCAGGCAATGCACAACTGACTGGCGAAGTCATCGATCACCGGTGGCGATTGCTCGGTCAACTCACGCTCACCGCCGTCACCGTACCAGCCCACCGCCGAACCGGAAATCAGCAGCGACGGTTTCTGTCCGCGGTTTTCCAGCCACGTCAGCAGCGTCTCGGTGAGCGTGATCCGGCTGCTCCACAGTAATGCCTTGCGTCGATGTGTCCACGGCCGATCGGCAATCGGCGCGCCGGCGAGGTTGACGATCACGTCCACGGCTTCGTCGCCAAGGTCCTCCAGACGCGCGATGCCACGCACTTGAGCGCCGCAGATTTTCGCGACCTTTTCCGCACGACGGCTCCACACGGTCAACCGGTGGCCCTGACCCGACCAGTGCCGGCAGAGCTGACGTCCGATCAATCCAGTACCGCCGGTCAGCAATATGTGCATGACGTCTTCCTCACGTGGCGTTTTACTTCGATCACTAGTCTATTTTTATAGGCAGGGATCTTTTCTATCGGACAAGCTCTATTGTTTAACAATAGGCCAAGCTGTCAGAACGAGAATGCTGGAAGTTATACCAAAAAACAAAATTGTACAGGTTTCATCCACGGCGTAGTCTGTACAGAAAGGTAAACGAGGCCCCTATGACTGTACCTATCGCAATCATCGGCACCGGCATCGCCGGGCTCTCCGCCGCCCAGGCCCTCACCGAGGCCGGGCACACCGTTCAGTTGTTCGATAAAAGCCGCGGCAGCGGCGGGCGCATGTCGAGCAAGCGCAGCGATGCCGGCTCGCTGGACATGGGTGCCCAATATTTCACGGCCCGCGACCGGCGCTTCGTCACCGAAGTCCAGCGCTGGCAAAGCCAGGGCTGGGTCGCCGAGTGGACGCCGCAGCTCTATACCTTTCATGGCGGACAACTGAACCTGTCACCGGACGAGCAGACCCGCTGGGTCGGCTCGCCGCGCATGAGCGCCATCACCCGTGGTTTGCTCGATGGCCTGGAAGTGCATTTCGCCTGCCGGATCACCGAGGTCTATCGCGGCGAAGAGCACTGGCACCTGCAAGATGCCGAGGGCTTCACTCACGGGCCGTACAGCCACGTGGTGATCGCCACGCCGGCGCCGCAGGCCACCGCCCTGCTGGCCGCCGCGCCGAAACTCGCCGGTGCCGCCGCCGGGGTAAAAATGGACCCGACCTGGGCCGTCGCCCTTGCCTTCGACACGCCGCTGGATACGCCCATCGAAGGCTGCTTCGTCCAGGACAGCGCCCTCGACTGGCTGGCCCGCAACCGCAGCAAACCGGGACGCGACACCACGTGCGATACCTGGGTCCTGCACGCCACCAGCGCCTGGAGCCGGCAACACATCGACCTGCCCAAGGAAGCGGTGATCGAACAATTGCACGGCGCCTTCGCCGAACTGTTGCACAGCGCCATGCCGGCCCCGACCTTCAGCCTCGCCCACCGCTGGCTTTATGCCCGCCCGGCCAGCAGTCATGAATGGGGCACCCTGGCCGACGCCGATCTGGGCCTGTATGCCTGTGGCGACTGGTGCCTGTCGGGGCGGGTCGAAGGGGCGTGGCTCAGTGGTCAGGAGGCTGCAAGACGCTTGCACGAACACTTACAGTGAACCGCATCAACCCGCGCAAATTGCTGCTGTCGAAATGGACAGCAGCCCACCCGAAAAACCGTGAAAAGCATTTCCTGGTGACCGAACTGTTCCGCGACGAGGACGGCACGGTGCTGGAAATCGAATTGCAGGCCGTGCTCACCCGGCGTACCGAGCAATGCGACTGGCGCGCTTTGCAGGATGATTCACACTGGAAAATGGGCTGGCGCTGAAAACCTCAAAAAACTTATACAAATAGTTTGACTTGTACACCCATGAATCTATGCTGAGAGAATGTTGTACAGATCTATCCGTCTGTACAGGATCAGATTCGAGGTTGTTGCATGTCCGACTCATCGACGTCCCTACCGAAAATCGCCATCAGCGCCTGCCTGATGGGTGCCGAAGTGCGGTACAACGGCGGGCACAAGGAATCGCGGTTGTGCAGCCGTACCCTGGCCGAGCATTTTGAGTTCGTTCCGGTATGTCCTGAAGTAGCGATCGGCCTGGGAATTCCCCGCGAGCCGATTCGACTTGTTGGCGACCCGGCCAAGCCTGAAGCGGTCGGCACCGTCAATCCATCGATCAATGTCACCCAACCGCTGGCGGCCTATGGCGCAAAAATGGCTGCAGAGCTCGATGACATCTGCGGCTACATCTTCATGCAGCAATCGCCTTCCTGCGGTCTGGAGCGCGTCAAGGTCTACCACGCCAACGGTGCACCGGTGAATGGTGGCGGGCGCGGCATTTACGCCGAGGCGTTCTGTGCACAGCATCCGGATCTGCCGGTGGAAGAAGCCGGGCGCCTTAACGATCCGGTGCTGCGGGAGAACTTCATCACCCGCGTGCTCGCCTACCGCGAATGGCAGCAGGTGCTCAAGCAGGGTCTGAGCCGCCGCGTCCTGACCGACTTCCACTCGCGCTACAAATACCTGCTGATGGCCCACAACCCGGTGCAATACAAGGCACTGGGCAATCTGCTGGGCAACATGAGCGGAATCGATCCCGTGGAGCTCGGCCCGCGCTACTTCAGCCAGTTGATGGCGGCACTCACTACCTGCGCTACACGCCGCACCCACAGCAACGTGTTGCAGCACATCAGCGGCTACTTGAAACGCGCCATCAGCGCCGAAGACAAACAGGAAATGCAGCACGTCATCGGCCAGTACCGCCACGGTATCGTGCCGCTTGTGGTGCCGCTGACGCTGCTCAAACATCACTTTCGCCAACACCCCGATCCGTACATCGCGCAACAGGTTTACCTGCAACCGCACCCGGAAAACCTCAGCCTGCGAAACGCCATTTAATGAACGACACACCCGACAGCAGCGCCCGCGAAGACCTCGGCGCCGACTTCAAGAAAGCCCTCGACGAGGGCTGGCTGCCGATCCGCGAGGTCGCGCGCCAGACCGGCGTCAACGCGATTACCCTGCGCGCCTGGGAACGTCGCTACGGGCTGATCGTGCCCCAGCGCACGCCCAAAGGTCATCGCCTGTATTCGGCCGAACACGTGCAGCGCATCCAGACCATCCTCACCTGGCTCAACCGTGGTGTGGCGGTCAGTCAGGTCAAACCGCTGCTCGACACCCCGCAAACCATCGATGTACCACCGGAAAATGAATGGCACCCCTTGCGTCAGGCCGCGCTGCTGGCGGTCACCCAGCTGAATGAACGCAGCCTAGACGACAGCATCAACCAGGCCATGGCGCTGTACCCGCCACGAACGCTGTGCGAGCAATTGCTGATGCCGTTGCTGGCGGAACTCGAACAGCGCTGGCAAGGCCAGTTCGGTGCGCAGATGGAGCGGGTGTTCTTTCATTCCTGGCTACGTAGCAAATTCGGCGCACGCATCTACCATAACAACCGTCAGTTGCGCGGCGCACCGTTGTTGCTGATCAATCAGTCGGATCTGTTGCTGGAGCCACACCTGTGGCTCTGCGCCTGGCTGATCAGCAGCGCCGATTGCCCGGTGCAGGTGTTCGACTGGCCGCTGCCAGCCGGTGAACTGGCGCTGACAATTGATCACCTGCAAGCCCGCGGCGTTCTGCTGTATTCCAGCAAAGCCATGAATCTTGTGCAGTTGCCGAAACTGTTGAACGGCATCAACTGCCCAAAAATGATTGCCGGACCAACGGTGTGCATCCACCACGCCGAGTTGTCCGTAAGAACTTCCGAGATCGCTGATCTGTACCTGGCCGAAGATCCCTTGTCGGCACATCGGGCACTCCTTCAGCGTGGGTTGATTTAATGATTCGTGCAGAGAACACCATGCAATTGATCTGGCTGCGCAGCGATCTGCGCCAACATGACAACACCGCCCTGACGGCCGCCGCCGAGCGCGGCCCGACCGTGGCCGTGTACCTGTTGAGCCCCGAGCAATGGCAGGAACATGACGATGCACCGTGCAAGGTCGATTTCTGGCTGCGCAACCTGCGGGTATTGAGCAAGAGCCTGGGCGAATTGAACATCCCGCTGTTGATCCGCAGCGCCCCGCACTGGGATCAGGCACCCGCAGTGCTGCTTGAGCTCTGCCGGCACTTGAAGATCGAGGCCGTTCACGTCAATGAAGAATACGGCGTCCACGAGAGCCGACGCGATGCAGCTGTAGCCCGGGTATTGCAGGCTGAAGGGATTGCATTTCACAGCTATCTCGATCAGTTGCTGTTCAAGCCCGGCAGCGTGCTGACCAAGACCGGCACCTACTTTCAGGTGTTCAGCCAGTTCCGCAAGGTCTGCTATGAACGCCTGCATCGCTCGATGCCGCCACTGATAAAGACGCCCTCCTCGCAGGCCCCGCTGAAGATCGACAGCGACCCGGTGCCCGAGTCCATCGAGGGCTTTGCGACGCCCGGCCAATCCCTGCGCAACCTTTGGCCCGCCGGCGAAGCCGAGGCCCAGCGACGCCTCGACACCTTCGCCGACGTGCAGATCGACTACTACAAGAGCGAGCGCGACTTCCCGGCCAAACCCGGCACCAGTCAGCTCTCGGCCTATCTCGCCGCAGGTGTGATCTCGCCGCGCCAGTGCCTGCATGCCGCACTGCAAAGCAATCAGGGCGAATTCGAAAGCGGCAAGGTCGGCGCGGTCACCTGGATCAACGAACTGTTGTGGCGCGAGTTCTACAAACACATTCTGGTCGGCTACCCACGGGTGTCCCGACATCGCGCGTTCCGCCCGGAAACCGAAGCCCTGGCCTGGCGTGATGCGCCGCAGGAGCTCGCGGCCTGGCAGGAAGCACGCACCGGCCTGCCGATCATCGACGCGGCCATGCGCCAATTGCTCGAAACCGGCTGGATGCACAACCGCCTGCGGATGGTGGTAGCGATGTTCCTGACCAAAAACCTGCTGATCGACTGGCGCGAAGGCGAACGCTTTTTCATGCGACACCTGATCGATGGCGATCTGGCGGCCAACAACGGCGGCTGGCAGTGGAGCGCATCGACCGGCACCGATGCAGCGCCGTACTTCCGGATTTTCAACCCGGTCAGCCAGTCGGAAAAGTTCGACAGCGAAGGCCTGTTCATCAAGCACTGGCTGCCCGAACTGGCCGGGCTGAACAAAAAAGAAGTGCATAACCCGGCCAGTGCCGGCGGGCTGTTCGGTGTGGCGGACTATCCGCCGCCGATCGTCAACCTGAGCACCTCACGGGAGCGGGCGCTGACAGCGTTCAAGAACCTGCCCTCTCGTGAGTCTATCGGAGAAGGCCATGAGTGAATTCCTGCGCCGCTTCGCCCGCCAGTTTGCGCAGTTGAACAAAGACAACCTGCACAACCTGGAGGCGCTCTACAGCGAGGACATTCATTTCACCGATCCACTGCACGAAGTGCAGGGACTGACGCAACTGCGCAGTTACTTCAGCGAGCTGTACGCCAACGTCACCGAGTTGCGGTTCGACTTCCACGGTTTCGACCAGATCGGCGACTGCGAAGGTTACCTGCGCTGGGTCATGAGCTACCGCCACCCGCGCCTGGCGGGTGGACGATTGATTCGCGTCACGGGCTGCTCGCATCTGCTCTGGCGCGACAAGGTTTATCGCCACCGGGATTACTTCGATGCCGGAGCACTGCTTTATGAACATCTACCAGTATTGGGCCGGGTGATCGCCTGGCTGAAAAGGAGAATGGGATGAGCCGTACACCTCCAAGACGTTATTGGCTGACCGGTGCCAGCAGTGGCATCGGTGCAGCACTGGCTGAAGAGATTCTGAAAACCGGCGCGCACCTGGCGGGCAGTTCCCGTCAGGTCGCACCGCTCAAAGTGCTGTCGCAACGTTATCCAGGACGGGTTCTGGTAGTGCCCGGGGATTTGACCAACAGCCAGACCGTGCGGGAAATCGGTGAAAAGATCGCGATGGAGTGGGGCTCGCTGGACACCGTGATCCTCAACGCCGGCACCTGCGAGTACGTCGACGCAAAGCAGTTCGACGCGACGATCATCGAACACGTGGTGCGCACCAACCTGCTGGCCAGCAGTTACTGCATCGAGGCCGCCCTGCCGTTGCTGCGCAAAGGGACTGCGCCGCATCTGGTGGGCATGGCCAGCTCCGTCACCTACGTGCCGCTGCCCCGGGCCGAAGCCTACGGCGCGTCGAAGGCCGGCCTGCGTTATCTGTTCGAATCGCTGCGCATCGATCTGGCAGACGAAGGTATCGAAGTCACGGTCATCAGTCCGGGCTTTGTCGATACACCGCTGACGGCGAAAAACGATTTTCCGATGCCATTGAGCTGGCCTGTGGACAAAGCTGCGCGGCACATCTTCGGTCGACTCAAGGATCGGCCTCTGGAAATCGCTTTTCCAGCGCTGTTCATGGCGGCGCTCTGGCCCCTGTCGAAAATGCCCGCGCGCGTGCAACTGGCGATCGGTAAGCGCATGGTGCGCAGCACACCACCGCTGCGGGATGCGACATGAATATCGCCATCGTCGGCAGCGGGATCGCAGGTCTGACTTGCGCGTACCTGCTCAGTCGCCGACATACCGTCACCGTCTTCGAGGCTGGCGACTGGGTCGGCGGCCACACCCACACCGTGCCAGTCACGGTGGATGGGCGCGAATATGCCGTGGACACCGGATTCATCGTGTTCAATGACTGGACGTACCCGAACTTTATTCGTCTGCTCGGCCAGTTGGGTGTGAGCAGCAAAGCCACCGAGATGAGCTTTTCGGTGAGCGATCCGGACACTGGCCTGGAATACAACGGCAACAACCTCGACAGCCTCTTCGCTCAACGCAGCAACCTGATTTCGCCGGGCTTCTGGGGCATGCTGCGCGACATCCTGCGGTTCAACAAGGAGGCCCGGCACGACCTCACCGAACAGCGGATCGCCAGCGACACCACACTCGACGACTACCTCAAGGCCGGTGGCTACGGCGAACGCTTCATCCTGCATTACATCGTGCCGATGGGCGCGGCGATCTGGTCGATGCCGATGGCCGAGATGCTGAATTTTCCGTTGCAGTTTTTTGTGCGGTTCTTCGAGAACCACGGTTTGCTGTCGGTCAGCAACCGTCCGCAATGGCGAGTGATCGAGGGCGGTTCCAGTGCCTATATCGCACCGCTGACCGCAAGCTTCAAAGACCGGATCCGCCTGAACTGCCCGGTCAACCGGATCGACCGCGACGAGCACGGTGTGGTTATCCACAGCCCTGTCGGCATCGAGCATTTCGACAAAGTCGTGCTGGCCTGCCACAGCGACCAGGCGCTACGCCTGCTGGGCAGTCCCGGTCGTGCCGAACGGGAGATCCTCGGTGCACTGCCTTACGCCGACAATGAAGTGGTGTTGCACACCGACACCCGCCTGCTGCCGACACGCAAACGGGCCTGGGCCAGCTGGAATTATCGCCTCGGCGGTGCGGGGCATACCCAGGCAGCCGTGACCTATGACATGAATATCCTGCAGGGCATCCAGAGCGACACCACGTTCTGTGTCAGCCTCAACCAGAGTGCCGGGATCAGCCCGTCCAAAGTGCTTGCCCGTTTCACCTACGCCCATCCGCAATTCAGCCTCGCGGCGGTGGCGGCACAACAGCGCTGGGGCGAACTCGACGGCGCGCAACACACACATTATTGCGGTGCCTACTGGGCCAACGGTTTTCATGAAGACGGCGTGGTCAGCGCTTTACGCGTCGCCGCAGCGTTTGGAGAAAGCCTGTGAACAGCGCGCTCTACAGCGGCTGGATCGCCCACCGGCGCTTCGCTCCGCGTCGACATGAATTCCGTTACCGGATCGGGCTGATCTATCTCGATCTGACCGAACAGGATGCCGTGCTGAACCTGTCGCCCCTGGCAGGCACGAGCCGGTTTGCACCGTTCTCGTTTCGCGAGACCGACTACCTCAAGACGTTCACCGGTCGCGGCATGCGGCTGATCGATGCCGTGCGCCTGCAGGTCGGCGCGGCGCTCGGTCACGAGCCGCAAGGCTCGATCTGCCTGCTGACCCAGCCGCGCAGTTGGGGCCTGGCATTCAACCCGGTGAGTTTCTTTTATTGCCACGAGGCCGACGGGCAACTGGCGGCGATTCTCTGTGAAGTCAGCAACACGCCGTGGCGCGAGCGCTATCACTACGTACTGCCGGCGCGGGCGCCGACCAGCGTGCGTGACTTCCACCAGCACTTCGCCGTGGCCAAGGCGTTCCATGTATCACCGTTCCTGCCGCCGGACCTGGAATACCGCATGAGCTTCAGTCCTGTCGCGAAAACCCTTGGCGTGCACATGGCCGACTGGCAGGACGAACGCAAACTGTTCGACGCCACGCTCAATCTGAAGCGCGAACCTCTTGATCGATCTCACCTGCACCGGCATTTGTGGCGCTTTCCATGGATGACCGCCAAGACCGCCCTTGCGATCTATTGGCAGGCCCTGCGTTTGCTGCTCAAGCGCACCCCGCTGTTCACCCATTACGCGGCCGATGACAGTTTTCGCACCGCCACTGCATCTCCCGAGGAGCACCGCCATGAAGTCCTCTAGCGTTTCGGCCAGAGCCATTCCGTTCAGCACTCACGGGATCACCGGTTCGCTGCTGCGTCGCGGAGTCCTGCGCCAGCTCGCACAGCTCAAGCACGGGCAACTGGTGGTGATCGAGGACGGCGAGCGTCAGGTCTTCGGCACACCGGGCAGTGCGTTGGTGGGCGAAATTCATGTCCTCGACGTGGCGGCCTGGGGCATGGTCGCGAGCAATGGCTCGATCGGCGCCGGGGAAGCGTTCATTCACGGCTACTGGAGTTCTCCGGACCTGACCGCCGTGGTACGCGTCTTCGTCAGCAACCTTGAAGTGCTCGACGGCCTGGAGGGCGGACTGGCAAAAATCGGCCGGCCGCTGGTGCGCGGCCTGCACTGGCTCAACCGCAACACGCGCAAGGGCTCGCAGAAAAACATCGCCGCGCACTACGACCTCGGCAACGATCTGTTCGAACAATTCCTCGACCCGACCATGATGTATTCGGCGGCGCAGTTCCTCAGCCCGGACGACAGCCTGGAACAGGCGCAATTGAACAAACTGGAACGGATCTGCCAGAAACTCGCACTCGAACCCGGTGATCATCTGCTGGAAATCGGCACCGGATGGGGCAGCATGGCGCTGTATGCCGCGCAGCATTATGGCTGCAAAGTCACTACGACCACGCTGTCCAGAGAGCAATACGCATTCACCGCCCGGCGCATCGAAAGCCTCGGCCTGCAGGACCGGGTGACGCTGTTGCTCAAGGACTACCGCGACCTCACCGGCCAGTACGACAAACTGGTGTCGATCGAAATGATCGAGGCGGTCGGCCATCGCTTTTTGCCGACCTATTTCAAGCAATGCGCGCACCTGCTCAAGAGCAACGGCCTGATGCTGCTGCAAGCGATCACCATCCGGGATCAGCGCTACGAGCAGGCAAAGCGCGGCGTGGATTTCATTCAGCGCTATATCTTCCCCGGCGGCGCCCTGCCCTGTGTGCAGAAAATGCTCGAAATCGTCAGCCGCGATACCGACATGAACCTGCTGCACATGGAAGACTTCGGCCTGCACTACGCCCGGACCCTGCGCCTGTGGCACGAGAACTTTCGCCACGCCCACGGTCGCCTGAGCGAATTGGGCTACGACGATTATTTCCTGCGGCTGTGGGAGTTTTACCTGTGTTACTGCGAGGGCGGATTCCTCGAACGCACCATCGGCACCGCACAATTGCTGTTGGCCAAACCAGGGGCCATGCCTGCGCCACTGCTTGGGCGTTTCGATGCCTGAACGGATCGCCAATGCCGTACTGTTCCAGATCGGCTGGCTGGCCTGCGTGCTCGGTGGCAACAGCCTGTGGTTGCTGGTGGCGCTGGCAGTCTTGGTGATTCATCTGCGCTGGGTCAGCAGTTGGGCGGCGGAAGGTCGCCTGATTCTCAGCGTGGTGATTATCGGCACCGCCGTGGACAGCGGCCTGCGCGGTCTCGGCGTCTTCGAGTTCAAGGACCTGTCGCCCCTCATTCCGCTGTGGCTGATGCTGCTGTGGGCACTCCTTGCCACGACGCTGCGCCACTGCCTGCAATGGAGCGCGCGGCCATGGTGGCTGGCGACTCTGCTCGGGGCCGTCGGAGGCGCATTGTCTTACTGCGCCGGAGGACGACTGGCCGGGGTGCAGTTTCCCTACGGCGAACTGCCAACCCTGATCGGTATCGGCCTGTTGTGGGCGCTGCTGTTCCCCTTGCTGCACTACATGTCCCGACGCCTGGTGCAGTAATCGTCCGTCAGGGCTTTCACACGCACGCGGTTCGCTGCCGTACACTGCGGCCATGAAGACCATTCCTCTCCAGCCAATCGACGAACCCGCAGTGACCTGTTCGACCTGCGCAGCCTGCTGCTGTCAGCTCGAAGTCATGCTGATCACCGACACAGGTGTGCCCGAACGCTTCATCGATACCGATGATTGGGGGGGTGAAGTGATGTTGCGTCTGGACGACGGCTGGTGCGCCGCGCTGGATCGCGACTCGATGATGTGCACCATCTACGAGAAGCGCCCGCTGATCTGCCGCGAGTTCGAAATGGGCGCACCGGAATGCATCGAGGAACGCCAGGGAATTGCCACGGCGTATCGCTGAGCACAAAAAAAGGAGCGCCTGGCGCTCCTTTTTTCTTGAACGGACTGTCCGGGTGCTTACAGCGGCATCGTGTAATGCAGCGAGTAGCTTTCGACCCCGTCGTTGTCGCTGCTCAGGCCGGCGTTGGAATAGTGCGTCGCACGGATCCCGACTTCATGCCCGCCATTGAAGCGCAGGCCGAAACCGAAGCGGTCTTCGAACTGGAAGGCGCCGCCGAGCTTGTTGTCTTCGTATTCGGTGTTGGAGAACAACGCCACGCCGATCCCTGCCTCGACATACGGCTTGACCGACTGACCGGCAAACTCGTAAACAAACACCGGCGAGAACGACAGGCTGTTGTTGCCAGAGGTCTTGTCACCTTCCCAGTAAGTGTAAGCACCGCTCCAGTAACCGGTCAGACGCCCCACGTCACTTTGCAGCCAACTCTTGTCCCAATCGAAATTCATGCCCAGGCGATAAGTCATGGTCGAATCGCTGGTGGCACCCACTGCAAACTCGACGCCAGCAGCTTGTGCGGTAAAACTTTGCCCCATCAGTGCAGCCGCAATCGCGGCCAAGCAGAATAGTCGCTTCACGTTGAAACTTCCTTTTCCGGAACGATCGTTTGGTTTTTTAGGTCACTCTGCGCTATAGAAATCTGCGCTTGGTCAGAAGTTCAGCTGACTTTTTAGATATTTCACATTTTTTTTACAAGGTGAATTTTTCGACATCGCCGGCGACTTGGCCCAACAGGACCAGGGTACTGCGCAAAGACTCGGGATCGGCACTGGTCCAGAATCTGACCGGCCGGTTTGGCCCTTCGGCGAGCAGATCACGCGCGGCCAGCAGCCGCTGCAATTGCCGTGCGACCGCCGCGCCCGTATCGATCAGGCTGATGCTCTCGGGGATCATCGACTTGAGCATCGGCTTGAGAAACGGGTAGTGAGTGCAGCCCAGAATGATCGTGTCGCAACCGCTGGCCAATAGCGGATCGACGTAGTGCCTGAGCAATGCTCGCAACTCGGCGCTGTGCAGATCGCCGCTTTCAATCCGCTCGACCAATCCGGGGCACGGTTGAGTGATGACCCGCACATCGGTGGCAAAACGATCGAGCAGCGCCGCAAACTTCGCACTCTGCAAGGTGCCCGTGGTGGCGAGTACGCCCACTACGCCGCTGCGGGTGGCAGCAGCCGCCGGCTTGACCGCCGGCTCCATGCCGACAATCGGCCAGTCGGGGAAATCCCGCCGCAGATCCGCGACGCCCGCCACGGTCGCGGTGTTGCAAGCGATCACCAATGCCTTGGCGCCCTGCTCGCGGAAAAAACCGGCCATCACGCTGCAACGCTGGCGAATGAATTCCGGGGTTTTCTCGCCATACGGAATGTGGCCGCAATCGCCGAAGTACAGCAGCGATTCATTGGGCAGCAGATGCTGGATTTCCGCCAGCACCGACAGCCCGCCGACGCCAGAATCGAATACAGCGATCGGCGCCTCACGCATGGTGCGAACCACAGACGCTGCATCCCGGATCCCGCTTGACCCGCAGCTCACGAAATCGCGAGCCCAGTGCATCGATCAACAGCAGACGCCCCACCAGTGGTTCGCCGAAACCCGCCAACAACTTCAGGGCTTCCAGCGCTTGCAGGCTGCCGACCAGACCGACCAGCGGCCCGACCACGCCGGCTTCGCTGCAAGTCAGTTCGGCTTCGCTGCCGTGACCGTACAGGCAGTGGTAGCACGGGCTCTCGGCGCGACGCGGGTCAAACACCGACAGTTGTCCTTCAAGGCGGATCGCCGCGCCGCTGACCAGCGGTTTGCGCGCCGCCACACACGCGGCGTTGACCGCTTCGCGGGTGGAGAAATTGTCCGAGCAGTCGAGCACCAGACCCACTGCAGCCACGGCGGCGGCGAGAGAATCCTCGTCCAGTGCCTGACGATGAGGCACCAGTTTGATTTCAGGGTTGATTGCGCTCAGGCGCTTGAGCGCCGAGTCGACCTTGGTCATGCCGACACTGTCGGTGTCGTGGATGATCTGGCGTTGCAGGTTGGTCAGGTCGACCGTGTCGAAGTCCGCCAGATGCAATTCACCGACACCCGCCGCCGCCAGATACAAGGCCACCGGCGCACCGAGACCACCGAGGCCGACGATCAGCACCCGGCTGTCCTTGAGCTTCAACTGGCCATCAATATCGATGTGTTGCAGGAGGATCTGCCGACTGTAGCGCAACAATTCCTGATCATTCAGCACGGCAGGCGCCCCAGGCTGATCCGTTGATGGCCGCCCAGATCGGTGCGGCTGTGGACTTCTTCGAAACCTTGAGTGAGCAGCAGATCGCGCACGGCTTCAGCTTGATCATAGCCGTGTTCGAGCATCAGCCAGCCTCCGGCCTCCAGATGCTCCGGCGCCTGAGCGACGATCAGACGAATATCGTCGAGCCCGTCGATGCCCGCCACCAGGGCGCTTTCCGGTTCGAAACGCACATCGCCTTCGACCAGGTGCGGATCAGCGGCGCGGATGTACGGCGGATTGCTGATGATCAGTTCGAAACGCTTGCCTTCGAGGGCGCTGAACCAGTGACTGCTCAGTACCGTGACGTTGTTCAGGTGCAGACGCTGACGGTTGCGCTCAGCCAGGGCCACGGCTTCCAGCACACGATCCACGGCAGTGACGCTCCACGCCGGGCGCTCGCTGGCCAGGGCCAGGGCAATCGCCCCGCTGCCGGTGCCGAGGTCGAGAACCCTGGCCGGGGCCGCCGACAATAATTCCAGTGCCGCTTCCACTAGCAGTTCGGTGTCCGGACGCGGGATCAGCGTGTGCGGTGCGACTTCCAGATCGAGCTTCCAGAACCCTTGCTGACCCAGAATGTAGGCCACCGGCTCGCCGCTGCGACGACGCTGCAGGTACTCGGCGAACACCAGTGCGGCTTCGCTGGGCACGATGCGCTCAGGCCAGGTGTGGAGAAAACTGCGGGACTTGCCCAGCGCGGCGGCCAGAAGCAATTCGGCATCCAGGCGTGCGGTGGGCGAGTCTGGCAGTTCGGCGGCGCGCAACAGACTGGCGATGATGGTCATTTACTCACCTATCGCTGCGAGCTGGTCAGCCTGGTATTCGGCCAGCAACGGCTCGATCACCGCTTCGACGCCACCGGCGAGGATTTCGTCCAGGGAATACAAGGTCAGGTTGACGCGGTGGTCGGTGACCCGGCCCTGGGCAAAGTTGTAGGTACGGATACGCTCGGAGCGGTCACCGGAACCCACCAGCAATTTACGCTCGCTGGCGATGGCGTTGGCCGCCGCCGTGGTCTGCTGGTCATTGAGCTTGGCCGACAGCCAGGCCATCGCCCGTGCACGGTTCTTGTGCTGGGAACGTTCTTCCTGGCATTCGACCACGATGCCGGTCGGCAAGTGAGTGATGCGGATCGCCGAGTCGGTCTTGTTGACGTGCTGACCACCGGCCCCGGAGGAACGGTAGGTGTCGACACGCAAGTCCGCCGGGTTGATCTCGATCGCTTCCTGTTCGTCCGGCTCCGGCAACACGGCCACGGTGCAGGCCGAGGTGTGGATCCGGCCCTGGGATTCGGTGGCCGGCACGCGCTGCACGCGGTGGGCGCCGGACTCGAATTTCAGCTTGCCGTAGACATTGTCGCCTTCGACCCGGGCGATGACTTCTTTATAGCCGCCATGTTCGCCTTCGTTCTCGGAAAGGATTTCCACCCGCCAGCCGCGTTTCTCGGCGTAGCGCGAGTACATGCGGAAAAGGTCGCCGGAGAAGATCGCCGCCTCGTCGCCACCGGTACCGGCGCGGATCTCGAGGAACACGTTGCGCCCGTCGTTGGGGTCCTTGGGCAGCAGCATGCGCTGCAAGGTGGCTTCCAGTTCGATGAGTTGCTCTTTGGTTTCGCGAACTTCTTCCACGGCCATTTCGCGCATGTCCGGGTCGCCGTCCTTGAGCAGCGCCTGGGCGCCTTCCAGATCGGCCTGGGCCTTGAGCAGCTGTTTATAGGCTTCGACGACCGGCTCGACTTCGGCGTATTCCTTGGAATAGGCGCGAAATTTGGTCTGGTCGGAAATGACTTCGGCGTCGCCGAGCAGCGCCGTCAGTTCCTCGAAACGGTCCTGGAGGATATCCAGCTTATTGAGCAGTGACGCTTTCATTGCGGTTTTTTATCCGAAAAGCTATCCGGTGAGCCCTCGAGGGCAAAGAGTTCCTGGGCCATGGCCAGCGCATCGAGGCGGCCTTCGGCAGAAAGCTTTTTCAACTGCACGCTCGGGGCGTGCAGGAGTTTATTGGTCAGGCCACGGGCCAACTGACCCAGCACGTCTTCGGCGTTGCCGCCGTTGGCCAGCAAGCGCAGGGCCTTTTGCAGTTCCTCGTCGCGCAGGCGTTCGCTCTGTTGACGATAGGCCTTGAGCACATCGACCGCCGCCAGCTCGCGCAGGCGCACCATGAAATCGTCGGCGCCGACCGAGACCATCTCTTCGGCAGCCTGCGCTGCGCCCTGACGGCTCTTGAGGTTTTCGGCGACCACTTCGTGCAGATCGTCGACGCTATAGAGGTAAACGTCGTCGAGTTCGCCGACTTCCGGTTCGATGTCCCGGGGAACGGCGATGTCGACCATGAAGATCGGCTTGTGCTTGCGCAGCTTCAGCGCGCTCTCCACGGCGCCCTTGCCGAGGATCGGCAACTGACTGGCGGTGGAACTGATAACGATGTCGCTGCGCACCAGTTCGGCCGGGATGTCCGACAGCAATACCGCGTGGGCGCCGAACTGTTCGGCCAGCAGACTCGCACGCTCCAGCGTCCGGTTGGCCACCACGATACGCTTGACTCCCAGTTCGTGCAGATGACGGGCGACCAGGGTGATGGTCTCGCCGGCTCCGATCAGCAGGGCCTGGCTGCGTTGCAGGTCGCTGAAAATCTGTTTGGCCAGGCTGACGGCAGCAAACGCCACGGACACCGGGTTTTCACCGATGGCAGTGTCGGTGCGCACTTGTTTGGCGGCATTGAAGGTCGCCTGAAACAAGCGCCCGAGCAGCGGCCCGATGGTGCCGGCCTCGCGGGCCACGGCGTAGGCCGACTTCATCTGGCCGAGGATCTGCGGTTCGCCCAGCACCAGCGAGTCGAGCCCGGAGGCGACGCGCATCATGTGACGAACTGCCGCATCATCTTCATGCACATAAGCACTCGCGCGCAGCTCGTCGAGGCTTAAATGGTGATAGTCGGCCAGCCAGCGCAGCACGATATCGGCCGAAAGCTGATCCTGTTCTATATACAGTTCACTGCGATTGCAGGTGGAAAGGATCGCAGCTTCGCGGCTGTCGGTGATTCGGCAGAGCTGCTGCAAGGCCTCCACCAGCTGCTCAGGAGTAAAGGCCACGCGCTCGCGGACGTCTACTGAAGCAGTCTTGTGGTTGATACCGAGTGCAAGGAAGGCCATTCAAGGTCGCTGATGGTGACGTGAAGCCGGCAATTGTCCTACTTCGTCAGATTCAGAACAACTACCGCTGACTATTGTCCCAATTGCCGGCCCCTATAATGGCCACAATCGAGACTCGGTTATGTTTGGCCGAAGGCTTGTGTCATGATGATCCGACCGCAGGTTAGTCGTCCTCTTCCCATATGAATAGATCTTCCGCGTTGCTCCTTGCTTTTGTCTTCCTCAGCGGCTGCCAGGCCTTGGCCCCCGTTTCGCACGATGGCGCCCCGCCGGTCGAAGACACCACGCCAGCCCCTGAAAAGCCCAAGGTGTACAGCTCGTTCAGCGAGGAAACGGTTTTCAGCCTGCTGAGCGCCGAACTCGCCGGCCAGCGCAATCGTTTCGATATTGCCCTGGACAACTACGTGACCCAGGCGATCAACACTCAGGATCCGGGCGTTTCCGAGCGGGCGTTCCGTATTGCCGAGTACCTGGGCGCGGATCAACCGGCACTGGATACGGCGCTGATCTGGGCGAAAAATGCTCCCGACGACCTCGAAGCGCAACGCGCCGCCGCCGTGCAACTGGCACGCGCCGGGCGTTATGACGACTCGATGGTCTACATGGAGAAAGTCCTGCAGGGCAAGGGCGACACCCATTTCGACTTCCTCGCGCTGTCGGCCGCCGACACCGATCAGGAAACCCGCAACGGTCTGATGAAGAGTTTCGACCGTCTGCTGCAGCGTCACCCGCACAACAATCAGCTGATTTTCGGCAAGGCCCTGCTGATGCAGCAGGACGGCGATACCAAAGGTGCGCTGACCCTGCTTGAAGACAATCCACCGGACGACGGCGAAATCGCCCCGATCCTGCTGCGTGCCCGTCTGCTGCAAGGGCTGAACCGTGGCGACGAAGCCCTGCCGTTGCTGCAGAAGAACATCAAGAAATATCCGGAAGACAAACGCCTGCGCCTGACTTATGCGCGGATGCTGGTGGAACAGGACCGGATGGACGACGCCAAGGTCGAGTTCTCCACGCTGGTCCAGCAATACCCGGAAGACGACGAACTGCGTTACTCCCTGGCGCTGGTCTGCCTGGAAGCCAAGGCCTGGGACGAGGCCAAGGGTTATCTGGAAGACCTGATCGCCAGGGAAAGCCACGTCGACTCGGCCCACCTGAACCTGGGTCGCATCGCCGAAGAACGCAACGACCCGCAAGGCGCGCTGATCGAGTACGCCCAGGTCGGCCCGGGTAACGACTATCTGCCGGCGCAACTGCGTCAGGCCGATATTCTGATGAACAACGGCAAGACCGCCGAAGCCCAGAGCAAACTGGCCGCCGAACGTGATGCGCAGCCGGATTACGCGATCCAGCTGTACCTGATCGAAGCCGAGACCCTGTCCGCCAACAATCAGGGCGACAAGGCCTGGAAAACCCTGCAACAGGCGTTGCTGCAATACCCGGACGATCTGAATCTGCTCTACACCCGGGCCATGCAGGCGGAAAAACGCAATGACCTGGGGCAGATGGAAAAAGACCTGCGCCTGATCATCAAACGCGACCCGGACAACGCCATGGCACTCAATGCCCTTGGCTACACCCTGTCCGACCGCACGACTCGCTACGCCGAAGCCAAGACACTGATCGAGCAGGCTCACCAGATCAACCCGGAAGACCCGGCGGTACTCGACAGCCTCGGCTGGGTGAATTTCCGCATGGGCAACCTGGATGACGCGGAGAAATATCTGCGTCAGGCGCTGGAGCGCTTCCCTGATCACGAAGTCGCCGCGCATCTGGGCGAAGTGCTGTGGGCCAAGGGCAAGCAGCGCGAAGCGAAACAAATCTGGGGCAAGTTCCTCAAGGACCAGCCTGACAGCACTATCCTGCGCAGCACCATCAAGCGCCTGACCGGATCCGAGACTCTTTAACTCATGTTTTTGCGCCACGTCATCGTTTTCAGCTTCATCGCCCTGCTCGCCGGTTGCGCGGGCTTCGGCGCCCGCGAATCCGTCGAAGGCCATGGCAGCCCGGCACAATGGGCCGCGAACAAACAGCAGCTGACCGGTCTCGACGGCTGGCAGATCGACGGCAAGATCGGTATCCGCGCCCCGAAAGACTCCGGCAGCGGCACGCTGTTCTGGCTGCAACGCCAGGATTACTACGACATCCGCCTGTCCGGCCCACTGGGTCGTGGCGCAGCACGACTGACCGGTCGCCCGGGCAAGGTCTCGCTGGAAGTCGCCAACCAGGGCCGCTACGACGCGCAGTCCCCGGAAGTCCTGCTGGAAGAACAGCTCGGCTGGAAGTTGCCGGTATCGAACCTGGCCTGGTGGGTCCGGGGCCTGCCGGCTCCGGCCAGCAAAAGCCGCCTCACACTCGATGCCGACAGTCGCCTGGCCAATCTGGAACAGGATGGCTGGCAGGTCGAGTACCTCGGTTATGCCGAACAGAACGGTTACTGGCTGCCCGAGCGGATCAAGCTGCACGGCACCGACCTGGACGTGACGCTGGTCATCAAGACCTGGCAACCGCGCAAATTGGGGCAATAAGCATGACCGCTCCACGCCTGACGCTGCCTTCTCCGGCCAAACTCAATCTGATGCTGCACATTCTCGGTCGCCGTGAAGACGGTTATCACGAATTGCAGACAATCTTTCAGTTCCTCGATTACGGCGACGAAATCACCTTCGCCGTGCGTGACGATGGCGTGATTCGCCTGCACACCGAATTCGACGGCGTGCCTCACGACAGCAATCTGATCGTGCGCGCAGCGAAAAAACTTCAGGAACAATCCGGCTGCTCGCTCGGCATCGACATCTGGATCGACAAGATCCTGCCGATGGGCGGCGGCATCGGCGGCGGCAGCTCGAATGCGGCGACCACCCTGCTTGGTCTCAATCATTTGTGGCAACTGGGCTGGGACGACGATCGACTGGCCGCACTGGGCCTGAGCCTGGGTGCGGACGTCCCGGTCTTCGTGCGTGGGCACGCGGCATTCGCCGAGGGTGTCGGCGAGAAACTGACCCCGGTCGAGCCGGCCGAACCGTGGTATGTCGTGCTCGTTCCGCAAGTCTCTGTTAGTACGGCAGAAATTTTTTCAGATCCATTGTTGACACGTAACACGCCGCCCATTAAAGTGCGCCCCGTTCCCGAGGGAAACAGTCGAAATGACTGCTTGCCGGTGGTATCGAGGCGTTATCCAGAAGTACGTAACGCATTGAATTTGTTAGGTAATTTTACCGAAGCAAAACTCACCGGAACTGGAGGTTGTGTGTTTGGGGGCTTCCCAAGCAAAGCTGAAGCTGATAAAGTCTCGGCCCTTCTGACAGAGACCCTTACAGGGTTTGTAGCGAAAGGAAGCAACGTTTCGATGTTGCATCGCAAGCTGCAAAGTCTGCTCTAAAGGAATCAAGTGCCCGGCACTTGAAAGCAACAGATACAGGGGCGTCGCCAAGCGGTAAGGCAGCAGGTTTTGATCCTGCCATGCGTTGGTTCGAATCCAGCCGCCCCTGCCATTTTCTATACTCATCCAGGTTACCCTCAGCCTCTAGGTACTGCGCGTGTCCAAGATGATGGTCTTTACGGGGAACGCTAACCCCGATCTGGCTCGGCGTGTCGTACGTCAGCTGCATATCCCTCTCGGTGACATCTCTGTCGGTAAATTTTCCGACGGCGAAATTACAGCCGAGATCAATGAAAACGTTCGCGGTAAAGACGTCTTCATTATTCAGCCGACTTGCGCTCCGACCAACGATAACCTGATGGAACTGGTAGTGATGGCTGACGCCTTCCGCCGCTCCTCGGCTACTCGTATCACTGCTGTTATTCCTTATTTTGGTTATGCCCGTCAGGATCGCCGTCCGCGTTCCGCACGTGTGGCCATCAGCGCGAAAGTCGTTGCTGACATGCTCACCGTAGTCGGCATCGACCGTGTTCTCACGGTTGATCTGCATGCTGACCAGATTCAGGGCTTCTTCGATATTCCGGTAGATAACATCTACGGCTCCCCGGTTCTGGTGGATGACATCGAAGATCAGCGCTTCGAGAACCTGATGATTGTGTCCCCGGACATTGGTGGCGTCGTGCGTGCACGTGCCGTTGCCAAATCCCTGGGCGTGGATCTCGGGATCATCGACAAACGCCGTGAGAAAGCCAATCACTCTGAAGTGATGCATATCATCGGTGATGTCGAAGGGCGTACCTGCATCCTGGTCGATGACATGGTCGATACCGCCGGCACTCTGTGCCACGCGGCCAAGGCCCTGAAAGAGCATGGCGCAGCCAAGGTCTTTGCCTACTGCACACACCCTGTGCTGTCGGGTCGGGCCATCGAGAATATCGAAAATTCCGTGCTGGACGAGCTGGTGGTCACTAACACCATCCCGCTGTCCGCTGCAGCACAAGCCTGTGCACGTATCCGTCAACTGGATATCGCACCGGTTGTTGCCGAAGCGGTTCGCCGCATCAGCAATGAAGAATCGATCAGCGCGATGTTCCGTTAAGGGCCCTGCCCTTCTCGAAATGTCTCGTTGACGAAAAGCGCCCCGCCCCGGCATCTCTGCCGGGGCGGGGCTTTTTTGCCCATACCGTGTTCGGCGCTGGTCGCAAACGCCACTCGGTCATGGCTATTTTGGAGATACAAAATGAACGATTTTACTTTGAATGCTGAACTGCGTTCCGACCTGGGGAAAGGTGCGAGCCGCCGCCTGCGTCGTCTCGCCTCCCTGGTTCCAGCTGTTGTTTACGGTGGCGACAAAGCCCCTGAATCCATCAGCATGCTGGCCAAAGAAGTTGCCAAACTGCTCGAAAACGAAGCTGCCTACAGCCACGTTATCGAACTGAACGTTGGTGGCACCAAGCAAAACGTGATCATCAAGGCTCTGCAACGTCACCCGGCCAAAGGCCACGTGATGCACGCTGACTTCGTCCGCGTTGTTGCCGGCAAGAAACTGACCGCAATCGTTCCTGTGCACTTCATCAACGAAGCTGCTCCAGTGAAGAAAGGCGGCGAGATCTCGCACGTTGTTGCTGAAATCGAAGTTTCCTGCGAAGCGAAAGACCTGCCTGAGTTCATCGAAGTCGACCTGGCTAACGCTGAAATCGGCACCATCGTTCACCTGTCGGACCTCAAAGCTCCTAAAGGTGTTGAATTCGTTGCTCTGGCACACGGCGATGACAAGGCTGTTGCCAACGTCCACGCTCCACGTGTTGCTCCAGAAGCTACCGAAGAAGGCGCAGCAGAGTAATTCACTCTGTCATGCCTGAGTGAGCAGGTAACATCGCGGACTGGAACGTAGCGAGAAAGCGGGCGGGAACGCGGAGTTTACATCCATGGTAAATGAGCATTTTTCGTCCACTTTCGCCGCCTTCCCTGATCGCGGCGATGTTATCCACCACTCAAAGGAAGGGCCCCTATCGTGACTGCCATCAAACTGATCGTTGGCCTGGGAAATCCAGGCGCTGAATACGAGCAGACCCGGCATAACGCAGGGGCCCTTTTTGTTGAGCGCATCGCCCACGCACAGAACGTGAATCTCGTGGCCGATCGCAAGTATTTCGGCCTGACCGGGCGTTTTTCGCATCAGGGTCAGGATGTTCGTCTGCTGATTCCCACCACCTACATGAACCGCAGCGGCCAGGCCGTGGCGGCACTCGCCGGTTTCTTCCGCATCAAGCCCGAAGAAATCCTGGTGGCGCACGACGAACTCGATCTGCCTCCGGGCGTCGCCAAGCTCAAAGTCGGCGGCGGCCATGGCGGTCACAACGGGTTGCGCGACATCATTGCGCAATTGGGCAATCAGAATACGTTCCACCGCCTGCGGCTTGGCATCGGCCACCCGGGCGTCGCCAGTATGGTTTCAAATTTTGTCCTGGGTCGTGCGCCACGCGCCGAACAGGAAAAACTCGATGCCAGCATCGACTTTGCCCTCGGCGTGCTGCCGGATATCCTCGCCGGTGAATGGAACCGCGCGATGAAAAACCTGCACAGCCAGAAGGCCTGACTCTAATCCGAGGGGAAACACCATGGGATTCAATTGCGGCATCGTCGGCCTGCCTAACGTCGGCAAGTCCACCCTGTTCAACGCCCTGACCAAATCCGGGATCGCGGCCGAGAACTTCCCCTTCTGCACCATCGAGCCGAACAGCGGTATCGTGCCGATGCCGGATCCACGCTTGAACGCTCTGGCGGAAATCGTCAATCCGAAGCGCATCCTGCCGACCACCATGGAGTTCGTCGACATCGCAGGCCTGGTGGCCGGCGCGTCGAAAGGTGAAGGCCTGGGCAACAAGTTCCTGGCCAATATCCGTGAAACCGACGCGATCGCTCACGTGGTGCGCTGCTTCGAAGACGAGAACGTGATCCACGTTTCCAACAGCGTCGACCCGAAGCGCGACATCGAAATCATCGACCTGGAACTGATCTTCGCCGACCTCGACAGCTGCGAGAAGCAACTGCAGAAAGTCGCGCGCAACGCCAAGGGCGGTGACAAGGACGCGGTGGCCCAGAAGGCCCTGCTGGAGCAGTTGATCCCGCACTTCACCGAAGGCAAGCCTGCGCGCAGCCTGATGAAGAACATGAGCGCTGACGAGAAAGCGATCATCAAGGGCTTCCATCTGCTGACCACCAAGCCGGTCATGTACATCGCCAACGTCGCTGAAGACGGTTTCGAGAACAACCCGCACCTGGACGTGGTCAAGGCCATCGCCGAAGAAGAAGGCGCGATGGTCGTTCCGGTCTGCAACAAGATCGAAGCGGAAATCGCCGAGCTGGACGACGGCGAAGAGAAAGACATGTTCCTGGAGGCCCTGGGCCTGGAAGAGCCTGGCCTGAACCGCGTGATCCGCGCCGGCTACGAAATGCTGCACCTGCAGACCTACTTCACCGCCGGTGTCGAAGAAGTCCGCGCCTGGACCGTCCGCGTCGGTGCCACCGCACCGCAAGCCGCTGGCGTGATCCACACCGACTTCGAAAAAGGCTTCATCCGCGCCGAAGTGATCGCCTACAACGACTTCATCCAGTACAAGGGCGAAGCCGGTACGAAGGAAGCCGGGAAATGGCGTCTGGAAGGCAAGGATTACATCGTCAAGGACGGCGACGTGATGCACTTCCGCTTCAACGTGTAAAAGCTGCACCCATGAAAAAGCCGCGTTTGATACGCGGCTTTTTTGTGCCCGACATTCAGCCTGTCAGGCCTTTTGGGTTCTCGGCAGGAAGATCGCCAGCACCCCGAACAGCGGCAGGAACGAGCACAGGAAGTACACGTACTCGATGCCGTGAATGTCCGCCAGATGCCCGAGCAACGCTGCACCAATCCCGCCAAAACCGAACATCAGCCCGAAGAACACGCCGGCAATCATTCCGACATTGCCTGGCACCAGTTCCTGCGCGTATACCACGATCGCCGAAAACGCCGAAGCCAGGATGAAGCCGATCACCACGCTGAGGACGCTGGTCCAGAACAGGTCGACATGCGGCATCAGCAAGGTAAACGGCGCCACACCAAGGATCGAGAACCAGATCACTGCCTTGCGCCCGATCTTGTCGCCAATCGGCCCGCCAAAGAATGTGCCCGCCGCCACCGCGCCGAGGAACAGGAACAGATGCAGCTGGGAACTTGCCACCGAAAGGTCGAACTTCTCGATCAGGTAGAAGGTGAAGTAACTGGTCAGGCTGGCCATGTAGAAATACTTGGAGAACACCAGCAGCCCGAGCACCACCAGCGCGCTGATCACCCTGCCCTTCGACAGTCCATGAATGGCGGCCTGGCCAGCCTTGAGCTTGAACAGGTTCAGGTGATGGGCGTACCAGCGGCTGATGCGATACAGCACGAACAGCGCAAACACCGCGAACAGTCCGAACCACGCCACATTGCCCTGCCCGAAAGGAATGATGATCGCCGCCGCCAGTAACGGCCCGAATGCCGAACCGGCGTTACCACCGACCTGAAACGTCGATTGCGCCAGACCAAAACGTCCACCGGAGGCCAGCCGTGCGATACGAGAAGCTTCGGGGTGGAAGGTCGAAGAGCCAATGCCGATCAGCGCCGCCGCCAGCAAGATAAGAGGGAAACTGCCCACCATCGACATCATCACAATGCCGATCAGTGTGCACACGGAACCTGCCGGCAGCAGCCACGGTTTCGGGTGTCGGTCGGTGTGGTAACCGACCCACGGCTGCAACAGCGAAGCGGTCAATTGAAAGGTCAGGGTAATCAGGCCGACCTGGGTGAAACTCAGGCCATAGTTGGCCTTGAGCATCGGATAGATCGACGGCAGCACTGACTGGATCAGGTCGTTGATCAAATGCGCCAGCGCCACCGCGCCGATGATGCGCATCACCAGAGGACTGCTTTGGGGCGGAGCGGACGCCGACGCAGCGGCGGTCTGAACGTTGCTGATAGCCATGGGAGTTTCCGTACAGCAGATGGGTGCACGCAGGCAGGTGCGTCAATGTGCCATTTTTCGGTGCGCCAGCGCCATCCCCTTAGCCAGCTAACGAACTATTCTTCCATCGCGGCGCAAGTGATAGCGCAAAGCCATGGTCTGAATCTTGCCTTGCTTATCCGCTTGAACGCGGCGCCCTTACAAAGGGCATCGAGAATGGGAAGTTTCGCTACAGAGCCTGCCTACAGAGCGGGCAAGGGTGAACTTTCGAGGCCTTTTAGCAGGGCACCAATCCCGGTCGCAACGACCGCGATGCACGCCGATGGTGCGTGGTGTCCAGAGGAGTCATGAGGCATGCAGGCTTTTTTATCACCGGGGATCGGGCTGCTGGGGCGGTTTGGCTTCGCGCGTAAATTCCAGTTGTTGTTTCTGCTGTTTATCCTGCCATTGGCCGGCAGCTTGTTGATGATCGGCCAGGACTACCGCGAAAAACTCAATCTGATCGCTGGCGAACGTGCCGGCGTGCGGCAGTTGCTCGCCCTCGATGCACTCGACAATCTTCTTGCCGCCCAGCGTGATCGCGCTGCCCGCTGGCGCGCCACGGAAACCAACCGTCAGCCGACGCCCGCCACCCTCGCCGCCATGGCTGCATTCGATTCCGTGCAACCTGCGGTCGCTCAGGCCACTCTGGATCTGGGTAACGCGTTGAAAGCCGAAGGTGCGGAAGGCGAAACCCTGGCCCGCTATCAAGCCCTGCAAACCGCGCTCGGCACTCTGGACTCCAAGAGCCTGGCCGGCGTCGGCTGGTGGCCGGACGGTTACGATCGCTTCACCAACGCCCTCAGCGCCCTGCAAGCATTGCGCGAACAAATCGCGATGGACAATCGCCTGATCCTCGCGCCGTGGCTGGAAACCTATCTGCTGACACAGATTTCCACCCAGCACGCACCAGACCTGATCGAACGGGTCGGCCGACTGGCAGCCGTCGGCCAAGCATCTGTGGTGTCCGGTCAGTTCACTCTGCAAAGTCGCTTGCAACTGCGTGACCTGCGCAGCCGCATCGGCGATGCCCGCGAGCAGTTGGTGAAAACTGCGGGCCTGCTCGAAGCGCGCCTGCCGCCAGCCCTGCAAGGCTGGGCCGGGCAGTATCACGACAGCCTCAAGCAACTGGATACCGGATTGAAAGTGCTGGATGACGGCGTGTTCGGCGGCAGCATCAATCTCAAGCCTGACGAATTCGAGCGCACTCTCGATGCCCTGCTCGGCAACCTCGCCACGCTGCGCCAGCAATCGCTGGTGTCACTGGATCAGCGGCTGGACGACTACCATGGATCGGCTATTCGTCAGTTCATTCTTGTCGCGGCGATTTTCGGTTGCCTGTTGCTGGCGGCACTGTACTTGTTCGTTTGCCTGCAAGCCTCGATCCGTCGCAGCGCCAGCGGTATCACGCTGCTCGCCGAAGCCTTGCGCGACGGTAATCTGAGCCTGCAAGTGCCGGTCGTGGGCCGTGATGAACTGGCGTCGATCAGCACCGCGCTCAACGTGGCCGTCGTGCAGTTGCGCACCAGCCTGTTGGGTGTCGATCACGAGACTTCGCAACTGAGCAATGCGGTACGCAGCCTTAACGAGCACTCCAGTGGCGCCCTCAGCGAAGTGGAAGCACAGCAATTGCAGATCAGCCAGATCGCCGCAGCGGCCACGCAACTGGCGGCGACGTCTCAAGGTGTGGCGCAGAGTTGCGAACAGGCTTCCGGCAGCGCCCAGCACACCCGGCGCATCGCTGCCGACAGCAGCCGTGACAGCCAGCGCACCACGGCGAGCATTCAACAACTCAATCAGCGCTTGAACGAGACTGCAGCAGCGCTCGGTCGGGTCAGCGAGCAAGGGCAGCAGATTCAGTTGGTGGTCGACACCATTCGTGGCGTCGCCGAACAGACCAACCTGCTGGCGCTCAACGCCGCCATCGAGGCCGCTCGCGCTGGTGAACAGGGTCGCGGTTTTGCCGTGGTGGCCGACGAGGTACGCAGCCTGTCACAACGCACGCAATCGTCTACCGCACAGATTGCCGACACGGTCGACAGTCTGCGCAATACGGTCAACGAAGCGGTGAGCCTGATGGAAGCAGCGTGCGGCCAGGCGCAGTCGGATGCCGAAGCCGTCACCGGGCTGGGCGAACGCCTGGGGGAAATCGCCAGCGCCGTGCAGAGCGTCACCGACACCCTCGCCCAGATCGCCACGGCGGTCGAAGAACAGGCGAGCACCGCTGATGAGGTCAGCGGCAATATCCAGCAGGTGGATCAGGCGGCGGTTCGCCTGCTTGAAGGTGCTCGGGCGGTGAACCTTGCAGCGGACACGTTGAGTCAGGGCAGCCATGCCTTGAGTGCCAACACCGGAAGATTTCAGCTGCGTTGAAAGCCCCTCCCGCCTCGATTTTCGGCGCGGGAGGATAAGCGGTTGAAAATAAGAAGAAATATTTTGAATTTACGCTTGACGCTTTTCCATTTCAGGGGAATAATGCGCGCCACTTGGCTACATAGCTCAGTTGGTTAGAGCATAGCATTCATAATGCTGGGGTCCGGGGTTCAAGTCCCTGTGTAGCCACCAAGTACTAAAAACGGCTTACCGAAAGGTAGGCCGTTTTTTTATGCCTCGAGAAAAGTGCCGGCCATCACCAGCCCGCACATTCTTTTACTCGGCCAGTGCCGCCAGCCCTTTCGCCCAGATCTGCCGCGTGCGCAAACCGACCATCGCCCGCCAGTCCGGATCTGCTGGATAAAACTGCTCCAGCAGATTCAGTTTGATTTCGCGCCCCGTCGCATCCAGCGGATCGCCATGCAGATGCAGCCAGTGATCGTCGCGCAGGTAACGATGCACGTCCGGCCCCGGATAAGTCCCGCACTCGATCACGAATGGCATCAACTGCACATTCGGCAACGCATCGAGCAGTGCCTGCGAGGTGTAACCGGTAGCGGTCGCTGCAACACCGGTTTCGCTCAGGGTTTCGGCACCGGTATGCAGCGTGTAGAGCCACGGGCCGTAAATCGATTGCGCCCGGGACAACGCCGGATACGGTGCCTGGGTAATCGTCAGCAACATCGGATGGCCATACTCGCCGGCGCCGGTGTGCAGGTCGAAGCACATCACGGTTTCAGCACCGGCCAAATGATTCTCGATGATTGAATGTAGCGTGCGATTCGACCAGCTCGGCGCGAGTCCGCCAAAGAACAGGCCGTCGGGATGACTGTGCTGGCCGCCCTCGACAATCGACATGACGGCCGGCCAGCCGTGCTCGGCAATTTGCGCATCCAGCAAGGCATCAGCCTTTTGCCGCTCGGGGCCATTCAAATCGGTACAGACGTAGATCTCATGCAGCGCCGCGTAAACGCGGTTGTCCGGGAGCGGTCGGCTGAAATCCAGGTGATTGCGGTTGAGGTCGATGTTGTCTTCGTTGACCCGCCGCAGCCATGCCGTGCCCCACGGATTGATCAGGTGAATCATCACGACCGCGACATCCTTGGGCAGCGAGTCCGCCGTGAAATGCTTCAGCCAGTCGATCTGGCACTCCGAACCGTAATAGCCCTCAACCCCATGGGTGCCGCTGAGCGCCACCAGACGCCGTTTGGCCAATGCATCCCCCAGCACCGCGACGTCGGTACTCAAAGACTCGCCAAACGGCCCGTTGAGCGGATGCGCGTACGAATAGCGCATGGCACCGGCCACCTTCGCGGCGGCAAGAAATCGCTCGCGCTGTTCGCGGTAGCTGGGCTGTGTCGGAAATGCGTTGTACATGGCGGCCTCTTGTTGATTGTTCTGGCTTCACTATTGGCTCTGACCCTACAGAAAATTCGCCAAGGCATGAAGGACAAACACACCGATGGTTTGCGTCCTGCACGGTCGGCCGATACAGTCCGTCAGACTTTTATCCCACGGACGGAGAGCCCCGCGTGTTTCCAGCCCTGCCCCTGAACCGCTTTCGCCTGCACGCCCTGACCCTGATCGTCAGCGCCATCACCCTCGCCGCCTGCAACGCACCGCCCTCCTCGACCTTGCCGCTGGCTCCGGAAGCCGCCTCCGGTTACCGCACCGGCCTGCAAGCCAGCCACGCCGAAAAACACATGGCCGCCGCTGCCAATCCGCTGGCCGCCGAAGCCGGTCGCGAGATGTTGCGTAAAGGTGGGTCGGCCATCGATGCAGCCATTGCGATGCAAGCCGTGTTGACCTTGGTCGAACCGCAATCCTCAGGAATCGGCGGCGGCGCGATGATCGTGCTGTGGGACGGCAAACAGGTGCGCACCTACGACGGTCGCGAAACCGCACCGGCCCGCGCGACCGAGAAGCTGTTTCTGCAGGCCGACGGCAAACCGATGCCGTTCCCGCAGGCGCAGATCGGTGGACGCTCTGTCGGCACGCCGGGCGTGATGCGTGCATTGGAACTGGCGCACAAAAAGCACGGCCGCTTGCCGTGGGCGACGTTGTTCGAGCCGGCAATCAAACTGGCCGAGCAGGGTTTTGCGATCTCCCCGCGCCTGCATTCGCTGCTGGAATCCGACCCGGTGATTCGCCGCTCGCCGGACATGGCCAGGTACTTTCTGAACAGCGATGGCAGCGTCAAAGCCGTCGGCACTCGCTTGCAGAATCCGGCGCTGGCCGCCGTGCTCAAACGCATCGCCACCGAAGGTGCGGACGCGCTGTACAAAGGCCCGATCGCCGAAGAAATCGTGGCCAAGGTTCAGGGCCACGCCAACCCCGGCAGCCTGTCGCTGAACGACCTTCAGCACTATCAGGCCAAGGAGCGTGCGCCACTGTGCACCGATTACAAACGCTGGCAGGTTTGCGGGATGCCGCCACCGTCATCCGGCGGGATTGCAGTCGCGCAAATCCTCGGCACCTTGCAGGCACTGGAAACCCGAGATCCGCGTCTGTCCCTGACACCTCTGAAACCTGTGAAAACCGACAAACCGGCCGGCCTCGAACCGACGCCGCAAGCCGTGCACCTGATCGCCGAAGCCGAACGACTGGCCTACGCCGACCGCGCGCAATACGTAGCCGATACCGACTTCGTGCCGGTACCGGTCAAAGGCCTGGTCGATCCGGGTTACCTGGCCAGCCGCGCCAGCCTGATCAGCGAACGCAGCATGGGCAGCGCCAAACCCGGTACACCGCCGGGCATACAGGTTGCCTATGCGCCGGATCGCTCGCCGCTGCGCATTTCCACCTCCCAAGTGGTGGCCGTGGACGACTTCGGTGGCGCCGTGTCGATGACCACCACCATCGAAGCGGCATTCGGCTCGCATCTGATGGTTCAGGGCTTCCTCCTCAACAACCAGATGACCGACTTCTCGTTCATCCCCGAAGAGAACGGACAGAAAGTCGCCAACCGCGTGGAGCCCGGCAAACGCCCGCGCTCATCGATGGCACCAACCCTGATCTTCGATCGTAACAGCGGCGAATTCGTCGCCACCGTTGGCTCTCCCGGCGGCTCGCAGATCATCGAATACGTGGCCAAAACCACCGTCGGCCTGCTCGACTGGAACCTCGACCCGCAAACCGCCATCAGCCTGCCCAACTTCGGTAGCCGCAACGGCCCGACAGAACTGGAGCAGGGCCAGTTCAGCCCGACGCTGATCCAGGCACTCAAGGACAAGGGCCACACCGTCAACGAAATCGACATGACCAGCGGCACCCAGGCTATCGTGCGGGTCAAGGATGCTGCGGGGAAGGCAACGCTGTCAGGTGGGGCAGATCCTCGGCGCGAAGGAGTAGCGTTGGGGGATTGAATTAACGCTGCCAACTGAAAAAGGCTTACCGAGAGGTAAGCCTTTTTTGTATTGCAACATCCGGCCATGACTTGTCACCAAGCGGCGTTCAAACCTCGAGCGTCTTGCCATCCACCGGATCGCCAATCTTCAAAAAATGCCCGCCGGCCACATGGTGCAACGTGCGCAGGCCGTCATGCCCATCGAAGTGCCAGCGTCCATCGCTGAACACTCGCGAGTCAGCCTGCGCCGCGATCACCTCGCCCAGAAACAGATCGTACTGTTCATGATTGCGCGGCTCCGGCAGCAACCGGCATTCGAGCCAGGCGACACAACCGTCAAGCATTGGTGCATCAATCTGTTCAGCTGCGAAGGTCTGCAAGCCGTAAGCCTGGAATTTGTCCTGGCCTTGATCGCGATTGATTTCCAGGCCCGAAGTCGAACCGACGGTCTGCACGATGTCGGCCTGATTCACGCACGGCACGTTAAGAACGAAGGTGCCCGAGGCCTCGAGCAGTTGTCGGGTCCAGGTAGATTTGTCGAGGACCACCGCCACTTTCGGCGGTTCGAAATCCAGCGGCATGGCCCAGGCAGCGGCCATGATGTTGCGCCGCCCGTCATGGGCGGCACTGACCAGCACGGTCGGCCCGTGATTGAGCAAACGGTAGGCTTTGTTCAGGGGAACCGGGCGACGAAAGAACTCGCTCATGGGATCTGCTCCGGGAAAAAGAGCCGATTGTAACGGGATAAAAACAACGAAGGGATGGCCGTAGACCACCCCTTCGCCCGTGCGGCATCAACTGGATAGCTGGTTGGCGAACTGACCGACCGCGTTCACTACTTTTTGCGCGCCGTCCTGAATCTCGACGATCACCGTACCGGCCTCTGCCGCCAGCGCCAGCCCTTGTTCGGCCTGCTGCTTGCCGTCGGTCATCAGGGCCACGGCGTTGCGTGCCATGTCCTGGTTCTGGCGCACCACGCCGACGATTTCCTCGGTCGCCTGGCTGGTGCGCGAAGCCAGTTGCCGCACTTCGTCGGCTACCACGGCAAAGCCCCGGCCCTGCTCACCCGCGCGAGCGGCTTCGATGGCGGCGTTGAGCGCCAGCAGGTTGGTCTGTTCGGCAATGCCGCTGATGGTCTTGACGATGGTGCCGATTACCTGGGATTGCTCGTTCAGCGCCTCGATGCCTTCGCCGGCGGTTTGCATGTGACTGGACAGATCGCGCATCACGTTGACCGCCTCGGTGACCACACGGGTGCCACGCTGGGCGGTGCTGTCAGTCTGCAAGGAGGTGCTGTAGGCGATGTTGGCAGCCTCGGCGACGGCCCGTTCCTGATTGACTTGATCGGTGATCACCGTGGCGAACTTCACCACTTTGTAGAGTTTTTCGTTGGCGTCGAGCACCGGGTTGTAGGACGCCTCCAGCCAGACCTCGCGACCATGACTGTCGATCCGCTTGAAGCGTCCGGCCACGAACTCGCCGTTGTTCAGCCGACGCCAGAAATTCTGGTACTCGGCACTGTTGGACTCGCCCGAGTCACAGAACATGCGGTGATGTTTGCCCTTGATCTGCGCCAGGCTATAACCCATGCCCTGAAGAAACCGGTCGTTGGCGCTCAACACGTTACCGTTGAGGTCGAACTCGATCACGGCAGTCGAACGCACCAACGCGCCGATCAGATTTTCGTGTTCGCGAGAGGCTTCGATGGTGCGGGTCAGGTCGCTGGAGAAAATCGAGAAATGCTTGATCCGGCCATCCGAGGAGCGAACCGGCTGCACGATAGAGCGCAACCAGGCTTCGTCGCCATTGCCACGTAAAAGGCGTACAGCGCCGGCGAAATGCTCGCCACGGGTCAGTGCAGCCTTGAAGCGGTGATGAAACTCGTCTGACTTCACATGAGCCGGCACGATGTCTTCGATGGCGCGGCCGATCAGGTCGTGGCTCTTGTAGAGCATTTCGTCGAGGAAATTCTGGTTGACCGACTGAATCCGTCCGTCGGGCTCAAGGGTGAGCACCAGCATCTCGCTTTCCAGGCTCTCCTTCACTTGCAGAAGGCTGGAGAGTTCTTCACGAAGAGCCGCCAGCTCTTGCTTCAGGCGTTTGTTGAACATGGGAAAGCACCGATGGACTGGATGGATAGCGGGTATGCAGCCTAGCCATCGGCCTTGGAAATCTTTTCTGAAGAGCGCGCGAGGCTTGTCCTACAAAAATAGTTAAGCCTCGACAACTCAGGCGGTGCCGGCCACCGGACACGGCTCCGCCCGCGGCATCCGCGAACCGAAATACGCCGCACTGACGACGCCCACCGCGCCCATCACCGCGCAGAACATCACGCAGATCCACGGGCTCCAGGGCATCAGGCCGATCAGCAGCAGAGGCGTGACACTGGCCCAGGCGGCGTAGGCAATGTTGTAGGTAAAGGAGATCCCGGAGACGCGGATCCGCGCCGGGAACAGGCTGACCATCACCGACGGCACCGCACCGACCACGCCACAGCACAACCCGGCGATGGCGTAGGCCAGACCGACCCAATCGCCGCCGCTGATCAGGCAGGTGTAAAGCAGGCCGATCCCCAGTGGCAGCAACAGGCTGTAGAGCATGACCGTGCGCCAGGCGCCGATGCGATCGACCAGCCGACCGGCAATCACGCAGCCGATGTTCAGAAACACAATGCCCAGCGCGCTCAACGCAAAAGTATGGCCGGCGGTCATGCCGAAGGTTTTCTGCATCATGGTCGGAGTAATGACCACGAACACCACCACCGCCGAAGTCAGCACGCAGGTCAGCAGCATGGCCGGCAGCATGGCCAGACGATGCTCACGCAGCACGGTGCGCAGCGGCAGTTCGACCCGTGCCTCGCGCTGCGCTTCCATGGCCATGAACACCGGGGTTTCGCTCAGCCATCGGCGCAGGTACACGCCGATCACGCCGAACACTCCGCCGAGCAGGAACGGATAACGCCAGGCGTAATCCAGCACTTCGGCCGGGGTGAACACTTGTGCCAGGAAGGTCGCAGTCAGCGCGCCGATCAGATAACCGAAGGTCAGCCCGGCCTGCAGAAAGCCCAATGCATAACCGCGATGCCCGGCCGGCGCGTGCTCGGCCACGAACACCCAGGCGCTCGGCACCTCACCGCCCACCGCCGCGCCTTGCAGGATGCGCAACGCCAACAGCAACAGCGGTGCGAAATAGCCGATCTGGGCGTAGGTCGGCATGATCCCGATCAGCAGGCACGGCAGCGCCATCATCAGGATGCTCAGGCTGAAGACTTTCTTGCGCCCCAGCCGGTCGGCGAAATGCGCCATCAGTATTCCGCCCAGCGGGCGCGCCAGATAGCCGGTGACGAAGATTCCGAAACTTTGCAGCAGGCGCAGCCACTCGGGCATTTCCGGCGGGAAGAACAGCTGGCTGAGGGTCAGGGCGAAGAACACGAAAATGATGAAATCGTAGATCTCCAGCGCCCCGCCCAGGGCCGCAAGGCCGAGGGTCTTGTAGTCGGAACGGCTGAACGGCGCCGGTCGGGCTGTGGGTTGGGCAGTCATGGCAAAGAACTCTGGCAGGCAAAAAACCAAGGCGCCCATGGTCTACGCAAACGGGCCGCCGGACAACCCGTTAGACCATAGTCTGATTCAGTGAAACACGGTCACAAAAATCCGCCGGTTGATTTACTGTTGGCACCTGTCCAGACGGGCCGGCCAAGCCCCGAAGACCACAATAAACATAAAAATCCGAGGTACTCCCGTGGCCGTTGATATCGAAGATAGCCGCTCTGCGCGCTTTGCCTTGCGCTGTTCAAGTTTTGCCGAACGCTGGTTTCCCGACTCCTGGGTCTTCGCCGCGCTGGCGGTGATCATCGTCGCGCTGGCGACCCTGGCCATGGGCGCCAAACCCACCGACGCCGCCATGGCGTTCGGCGACGGTTTCTGGAGCCTGATCCCGTTCACCATGCAGATGGCCTTCGTGGTGATCGGCGGTTATGTGGTGGCCAGCTCGCCACCCGCCGTAAAGCTGATCGATCGTCTGGCGCGGATCCCGAAAAACGGACGCTCGGCCGTGGCCTGGGTTGCGCTGATCTCGATGATCGCGTCCCTACTGAACTGGGGTCTGTCGCTGGTGTTCGGCGGTCTGCTGGTACGCGCCCTCGCCCGCCGCACCGACCTGAAAATGGACTACCGCGCCGCCGGCGCCGCCGCCTACCTTGGCCTCGGCGCCGTGTGGGCTTTGGGCCTGTCGTCATCTGCCGCGCAGTTGCAGGCCAACCCCGCCAGCCTGCCACCGTCGATCCTGTCGATTACCGGGGTGATTCCATTCACTCAGACGATTTTCCTCTGGCAGTCGGGAGTGATGCTGCTGGCGCTCGTGGTGATCTCGATCATCATCGCCTACGCCACCGCGCCCGGCCCGAACTCGGCGCGCGATGCCAGGGCCTGCGGGATCGACCCGGCCTTCAACCTGCCGCCGCTGCAACCGCGCACCCGCCCCGGCGAATGGCTGGAGCACAGTCCGTTGCTGATCATTGTGCTGGTGCTGCTGGCAGCCGGATGGCTGTTCCACGAGTTCTCGACCAAACCTGCGATCACCGCGATTTCCGGGCTCAACACCTATAACTTTCTGTTCATCATGCTCGGCGCATTGCTGCACTGGCGCCCGCGCAGCTTCCTTGATGCGGTGGCGCGGGCGGTGCCGACCACCACCGGCGTGCTGATCCAGTTCCCGCTGTACGGCTCGATTGCCGCGCTGATGACCACCGTCAAAGGCACCGATGCCCAGACTCTGGCCCACCACATCTCGACTTTCTTCGTCAGCATCGCGTCCCACGACACCTATGCGTTGTTGATGGGTGTGTACTCGGCGATTCTCGGCTTCTTCATTCCGTCCGGGGGCGGCAAGTGGATCATCGAGGCGCCGTACGTGATGCAGGTGGCCACCGACCTGAAATACCACCTGGGCTGGGCCGTGCAGATTTACAACGCCGCCGAAGCCCTGCCCAACCTGATCAACCCGTTCTACATGCTGCCGCTGCTGGGCGTACTGGGATTGAAGGCGCGGGATCTGATCGGCTTCTCCTTCGTGCAACTGCTGGTGCACACGCCGCTGGTGCTGCTGTTGCTGTGGGCGCTGGGGACGACGCTGGCGTATACGCCGCCGGTGATGCCATGACGCGGAATCATCTTCAGGCGTAATTCTTATGAGGGAGCTAGCGTATTGGCTCCCTCATTTGTTTCTGCGCCTTGGAAATGTCACCCAACCGTCACATTCCCTTGCTAGCGTCCGCCCGAAACATACTGAAACAATTAGGCATAAACGGACTTCTACATGAACGACGACACCGACGGCAAAGATCTCTCCTCGCCAGAATCCGACAATCCCACCGATACCAGCCGCCGTCGTTTTCTCGGCGGTGTCGCCGTGCTGGGTGTGGGCGCCACGCTGGCCGGGTGCGGGAAAGCCGATGATCAGCCGGGCAAGCCCGATGAGCGTCCGCTGACGCCCGCCGAACTGGACAAGGCCCTGAGCGATCAGGTGAAAACCGTCGTGGTGATCTACGCCGAGAACCGCAGCTTCAATAACCTGTTCGGTGACTTCCCCGGTGTCGAGAAGCCGCTGTCTTCACTCAAGCCCGAGCAATACCAGCAGCGCGACCGCGATGGCAGCCTGCTGCAGACCCTGCCGCCGGTCTGGGGCGGTGTATTGCAGATCGGCCCGCAAACCCTCGATGGCGTGACCTATCCCAACGCCGTGCAGTTTCAGGAAAACCTGCCCAATGCACCTTTCGCTCTGAAAGGCCCGAATGCCGAAGACCTGCCCCTGGGTCTGGTGACTCGGGATCTGTGGCACGTGTTCTATCAGAACCAGATGCAGATCAACGGCGGCAAGAATGACGGCTTCGTTGCCTGGGCCGACTCCGGCGGCCTCACCATGGGCCACTATGCCCAGAGTCGCTATTCCCTGCGCCTGTGGGATGTGGCTCAGGAGTTCGTGCTGTGCGACAACTTCTTCCAGGGCGCCTTCGGCGGCTCGTTCCTCAACCACCAATACCTGATCAGCGCCACCGCGCCGTTCTACCCGAATGTCGCCAGTTCGGTCGCCAAAAGCCAGATCGCCGCGCTGCAAAGCGATGACCCGGCCGACCCGCGACTCAAGCCCCTGGAGCAATCCCCGGCCAGCGCCATGACCGGCCCACCACAGTTCGGCCCGAGCGCGCTGACCCCGGACGGTTACGGGGTCAATACCCTCGCCCCGCCGTATTGGCCGACCTGGATTCGCGACCCTGAGCGCCCGGCGTATTCCAAGGCCGATCTGCCGAACGTCATGGTGCCGCAGACCCACGAGCACATTGGCGACAAGCTGTCGAAGAAGAACATCGACTGGGCGTGGTACGCCGGCGCCTGGCAGGCGACGCTGGATCAATACAAGGATTCCGGCGGCATCCCGAAAATCCCCAACTTCCAGTATCACCACCAGCCGTTCAACTACTTCCAGCAGCAAGGCCCGGAGCATCCCGAAGAACGCAGCAAGCGCCTGCGCGACGCCGGTCTGGGCGATGAGTCGAGCACCAACAAATTCTTCGCCGATGCCGAGGCGGGCAAGTTACCGGCCGTGAGTTTCTACAAGCCTCAGGGCAACCTGAACATGCACGCCGGCTACGCCGATGTGGCCTCCGGTGATCGACACATCGTCCGCGCGTTGAAAGTGCTGCGGGAAAGTCCGCAGTGGAAAAACATGGTGGTGATCGTGACCGTCGATGAGAACGGCGGCTGGTGGGACCACGTCGCGCCGCCCAAGGGCGATCGCTGGGGGCCGGGGTCACGGGTGCCGACGCTGGTGGTGTCACCATTCGCCCGCAAGGGTACGGTGGATCACACGGTCTATGACACCGGGTCGATCCTGCGCCTGATCACCCGTGTCTTCCAGCTGGAGACGCTGGCGGGTATCAAACAGCGCGACGATGCGATGACCGGCCGTGGCCAGAAACCCATGGGCGACTTGACCAATACCCTGCATTTCAAGGCCTGAGGACAGCTCCTGCGGCACAGCTCAAAAAACTGTCACTGACGGCTTCTCGCCATCACTCGGCTGATCCAATATGTGGCGCACCCGAGCAACGGGGAACCCACGCTGAAAAGGATCTGAGCATGTTCAAACTCGCAGGACTCACCCTCGCTGCGCTCACACTGAGCGCAGCCGCCCACGCCGATGTAGACCTGAAACTGGGCAGCACCGAGCGCGTCACCCGCCTCTTCGCCTATCCCAACAATTGCAGCGTGATCTGCTTTCGCAACTGGACGCTTGAGCAGACTGTCGCTCACTACCTGAGCCAAAGCGTGCAACGCGATGGCTATACCGGTGCCAAGGTGCTGGTGAAGAATGACAACGGACAGATCTATGCCGAGATCAGCGGCGTGCCCAAAGGCTACGACAAGCCGTTGACCGCGCTGCTGGATGCCGGCGACCTGGCCTACACCGGCGCCAGCAAGCTCAACGCCGATGGCAAGTGGGCTTACAGCTGGTACCTGTTCCTGCCATTGGGCATGGCCCTGGAAAACCGTAAAAGCGTCGAGCTGCTGCACTTCCCGCCGGATTACTCGCTGACCCAGGCCCAGGACTACCTGCGCTCCAACACCACAGACCGCTGGGCTGCGCTGCTGACCGACAACGGTATCCCGGCCGACCAGACGCCCGGCTACCAGACCATCGTCGACATCGCGCCGATCGCCGCACCTGCCAGCGCCGGCAAGGACCTTGAAGGCGTCTATGACTACTTCAAGGATTACCAGACCACCATGGTCAAACAGGTCAGCGTCAGCGCCAGCGGTGCTGCCCTGCCGATGGTGGCCTTCGGTGCACCGGTGCGTAACTGGATCAAACAGCAATATGGACCGACCGTGAACGTGCTGGGCCTGGCAACCATCACTCCGAGCACCGGGGTGAACGTGCCGGTACTGGGTTCCAACCACCCGAGCTACATCTGGTACGCCGCCGACCCCAAGAGCTACACCGGCGACGACGCCGAGGCCAAGGCTGACGCGGCGGGGCTGAAAGTGATGGGACAGGACTTGAGCGCCGCCTGCTGGCAGGCCGGCATGGGCAGCAAGCCGGGCACCGACCCGAAAACCCTGCTGAACAGTTGCACCCAGACGTGGCAAGTAACGCAGAAGGTCAAGACTTGCGAGTTGTTCTACACCTCGATCCGCAACCTGACCGCAGAACAAGCCGCTGCCAAGTGCGCCACCACGCCGATCAAGGCTCAGTTGAAACAACTCCAGAGCCCGATGCCTGAGACCGCGGTGCCTGCTCCGCACATTTGACGCGGAACGCTATTTCCCCGTGTCAGCCTTGGCTGACACGGGGAAACGTCTATCACGCCTGTCAGATATGACAGTAGATCTGCTATCCCATATGCGCGAATATTGGATCCCATGTGTTGCAGGGTTGGAAGGAGTCTGGCCCGTTGAAGTAGCAGCACCTGTCTGACAGGGAACGTTATGAATACGCACGTACTTCACCAGCACTCATCCCGCAATACCGAGGGGATCTACCCTTTCATCGGGCTTCCCGTGCGCCTCGGATTCCCTTCCCGGGCCGACTTCGAAGTGCTTCACGACGCCCAGGCAAGGCCTTGCGCAATCGTCGCGCGCCGGGAATTCCTGCGCATCACCCGCATGTGCAGGGTGTCGGGCCAGTTGCTGCCCTACCGCTGCCGTCAGACCCGGCAATTGCAGACCGGTATTCACATCTACGATCGACTGTTCTGCGGACTGATCGAACACTCCTGCGACCCGAACGTGTTCATCGACATGAGCGAATTATGGTTGTGGGCCCTGCGTGACATTCAGCCGGGCGAGCGACTGACCATGGATCTCACTGCCACCGAAGACAAACTGCTCAAGCAGTTCGCCTGCGGTTGCAGATCTGCACATTGTCGCGGCTGGATCACCGGTTACGACGAACCACCCAGCCTTGAAGGCCAGCGCTACTTAAAGAACTGGCTGCGACAAGGCATACGCTGACTTGCAGGTTACGGTGCGCCAACCGGCCGCAGGCGATATTGCGGTGGCAGTTGCTCGAAACCGCTGATGGTGGTGTTCAGACTTTTCCAGCGCCCATCCTTGATGCCGTAGATGCAACCGTGGATCGACAGGCTCTGACCGCGATGCCAGGCGTTCTGGATGATGCTGGTGTGGGCGACGTTGGCCACTTGCTGGATCACGTTGAGCTCGCACAGGCGATCGACCTGTTCTTCTTCGGTCGGCAGTTTGGCCAGTTCTTCGCGCTTTTCGTAATACAGATCGCGAATCGACCGCAGCCAGCCATCGATCAGGCCGAACTGGCGGTCCTGCATCGACGCCCGCACACCGCCGCACCCGTAGTGGCCGGTGACCAGGATGTGTTTGACCTTGAGCACGTCCACTGCATACTGAATCACCGACAGGCAGTTGAGGTCGGTGTGCAGTACCACGTTGGCGACGTTGCGGTGAACGAACAGATCCCCCGGCAACATGCCGACGATTTCGTTGGCCGGAACCCGCGCATCGGAGCAGCCGATCCACAGGTATTCAGGCGTCTGCTGGCGAGCCAGTTTGGCGAAGAAATCCGGGTCTTCCTTGGTGATCGCGTCAGCCCAACGCTCGTTGTTATCAATCAGGTCTTGTAAGTCATGCATGCTGTAAGGCCTCAAGAAAGATGCGCTGCTTTGACAGACGACCGCCTGTCGGGGTCACGAAAGGATCGCAAGTGATTTCGTTGGAATTTCTCGCGTGCCCGATGAGTCCACCTCAGTAAGGCCCACAGTATGAGGATTTGCCATGACTGATACACGACGCTCCTTCGACGCGGTGCAACCAGAGCCCATCGATGATAACGAAGACCGCATGGGATCGGTGCATGAGCTGAATTTTGACGACGAACACCCCGGCGCGAAGATCGGCGATGAACTGCAGGATCGTGAGCGCGAACAACGGATGCCCCGGGAACGGGGGCGTGAAGCCGGCATGACCGGTGCTTCAATGCCAGACCACGAGCCGACCGACGATGACCTGAGCCCGGAAACCCTGATCCATGAGGACGGCGCCCGTGATGCCGATGAACTGGGTTCAGGCAAACAGGCGGATTGGGACTTGAGCATTGTCGATGAGGACGACATTGGTGGTGGCAACGGTCTGGATGAAGCGGAATTGGCGCGACGCGATCCGATGGATGGCAAACGCTGAAGTGCTCGTTAGAAGCTGCCTCAGGTTGAGGCAGCTTCGACTGGCGATCAGTCAACCAAAGTACAGGCCATGACCACGGCGTCCTCACGCCCACCCACCGCCGGGTAGTAATCGCGACGACGGCCGATTTCATTGAAACCGTAGCGCTCATACAGGCGGAAAGCCGCGGTGTTGCTGTCGCGCACCTCCAGGAAACATTCCCGGGCATCTGCCGCATAGGCACGGGACATCAGGTATTCGAGCAGTGTCAGCCCCAGACCGCGGCCCTGATTCTCCGGTTTTATCGTGATGTTGAGCAGGTGAGCTTCATCCAGAATGATCTGCACCACGCCGTGACCGACCTGCTGCTCGCCTTCGAACATCAGCCAGATCTGATATTTGCCCAGCCCGTCGAGAAATATCCCGCGGGTCCAGGGGTGGCTGTAAGCCGCGAATTCAATTTTCAGCACAGCGTCCAGATCGGCTTCGACCATCGGACGGAAAGTTACAGCATCACTCATTCGATTCTTTCCAGCGCGCCATCAGCCGACGCATGGCTTGCCACACGGCGGCTTTGCGCTGTGGCTCTTCCATCAACAATTCCAGTCCCGGCACGGCCCAGGCCAGGCCAAGACCTTCGATCTGCAATTCACTGTTGAACGCTTCGGCGTCCTTCTCACCGGCGAAGCGCACCGCTGGCAGACCGATCAGCCACAGGCAGGCGCACGGCGATGTCTCCATTTGCACCGAAAGGAAACCCTGGACGAAATCCCGGGCCGCATCCGGGCCCTGATCCATGGTGCCGCGCACCAGGAGTGGCCAACGCACCGGATCGCCGACGATCTGCGGCGCATCCGGCAAACCGGCGGCACGCAGCATGTCCTTGAGCAGCAGATAGGCAGGATCCCGGCTCTGGAACGATTCGCCTGTGGGTAACTCCACCAGCAACAGGCAACGACCGGCGCGCAGCAATTGCAGGGCGAAACGCGGTGGCGGCACCGGCGCGGGCCGCGCAACCACTGGCGCTTCTTCGACTTCTTCCACCGGTTTGGCGGCAGGGCGGCCGCTGGCGGGCGTCGGTCGCGGGACCTCGATCTTCGGCCGTTCGACCACGCGTGCGGCCGGCTGCGCAGGCGCGCCGGCCTCGGGGGCCGGCGCTACGGGCAGCAGAGCCTCGGGCTCTGGCGCCAGAGGCTCAAGCAGCTTGGGCCGCGACGGTGCGGCGAAGGGCAATTCGGTGCGCGGCAGCCAGTTGACCACCTGCATGGCGTTCAAATAGGCGCGGCGGCGGGACTCGATTAGCAAGGGTCGGCCACTTGTGGATAACTGAAGTGCGCTGATTCTACCGCCCTTCGCTCAAGATCGCTTGCGGTTGATCGATAGTCTTGAACGCTACTCTTCACCTCAGAAAAAGCGACAGCCCGTCCCGAGAGTGAATCGCATCGTCCGTGATGCAGTACAATCGCGGCTTTTAATCGCCAACCAGCCGGCCATTCCGATGATCGAACCCAAGCGCGTCTTGCGCGCCCTCGCTGAACACTGGGCACTTCTGGAGCCACTGTGCGAGCACTTCGACCAGGGCACCCTGAGCCTCAACGAACTGCGCACGCAACTGGCCGCCCAACAACTGGAAAGCACGCCGCAGGACATCACCAGCCTGCTCGATGTGTGGATTCGCCTCGACATTCTGGTGCCCGTGGCGAAAAGCCCGAACCGCTTCGAGCTCAACGCACAGATCCACGACTTCCTTGCCTACCTGCGCCGGGAGCACCGCCTGGGCCTGTGCCTGGAGATCGAAGCCTACCTGCGTCACCTCGAGCGTCTGGCCGGTTATATCCAGGATGCGTTCGACATCCGCGACGGCAATGACCTGGCCCGTCAGCTGCGCCTGCTCGACATGCGCGTGCGCGATGTTCTGAAGAAACTCGACAACGACGAACAGGCGCTGGTGGCCGTGGCTGAACGGGCCAAGACCAGCGACCGGCAGATCCCCCTGCGTCAGCGCTACGCCGAGGTGCTGGCGACCTGGGACGAATACGTCGAGCCGATGATCGATCTGGTGAACGCCGACGGCGCTTTCGAGCAAGGCGTGCGCAAGGTCGAAACCGTGCTGCTGAAGATGCTCAGCGAACAGCAGCGCCTCGGCCATCTGGTCGATGACGACATGTTGCTGCGCACCCACGCGCGCATCCTCGAAATGCAGACCAGCGCCCAGCTGACCCTGCGTCACGCCCGGGAATTGCTGCTGCCATTGCGTGAAGAAGCGCGTCGGCACAACGCCGTGACCCGGGGCGCCGCACTGGCGCTGGCCGCGATCCGCCGCAAAGGCATCGACGCCGTACCGCAAGCCGCGATGCCGCTGTTCACCCGACCGCAAAGCACCTTCCTCGGCAGTGCCAGTCAGGTTGAAGCCTACGTCTACGCCCTGGCCCGTTTCGAGCCGAAACCGGCGCGTTTTCCCAAGGCGCACAAATCGCAGAAGACCGGCGATGCCCCGCGCGCACCGCGCACCGTGCGCGAGATGGTCGACCGCTGCGAAGAGTCCCTGCCGATGCCGGATCTGATGACCTGGCTGCTGGAGCAGGAGCCGGACGGCGCGACCGACGAATTGCTTTACTGGTTCTCGCGTCTGTCGCGGGAAAAACGCTTCAAGCGCGAGCGTCTGGAACGCCGCGAATACCACACTCACGAGCACCAGGTCAGCCTGCGCTCCTTCGCCCTGCTCTCGGCCCGCGACCCCGCCGCCGAGGATTCTGCGAGCACCCCACATGCATCTTGATCTCTCCGAACTGTCTCAACTGGCGCCGATCTTCCGCGAACTGTTCAAGGGCTACCACGTCAGCCGCCGCGATCCGGAGCTGTACGCGCAGCTGTCGAACTTCCAGGACCAGTACCGCACACTGTTCAAGGCACTGGGCTTCGAACTCGTCTGCGATACCCGTGGTTTTTACTACTTCGTGCCGGACATGGCCGCAGCGGCGGTGAACAAGACCGCTCAGCGCCTGGCGTTGTTCACCTTCATCCTCGTCGAGCATCTGGCCGATCAGGGTCGCGACCCGATCGCCGTGCTCGATGGCGGCAGCCTCGGCCGCGACGAGCTGCCTTCGCTGCTGGAGAAATACCGCGACCTGTTCATCCAGGCCGAAGTGCAGACCGTTGATGAGCTGGAAGAGAAAATCATGCGCCGCATGACCCAGCTCGGTTTCGCCGGGGAAGAAAACGGCGTGTACCGCTTCCTGCCGCCGATGCACCGTTTCCTCGACGTCTGCCTGTCGGTTCAGCAGGACCGCGATCTGGCGGCCAGCGTGCACAGCGTTCTGCCACTGCCGGCACCGGTGCTGATCGACGAAGAGGCCGAGGCCAAACTCCTCGAGACCGACGATCCACTCGATCTTTCCGACTTTGAAGAAGAGAGCGAAGAAGACGCACTGGCCCGAGCCATTGCCGAAGAACAGGAGTCCGACGCATGAGCCAGGAACGCTACGGCATCCGCCGCTTTGCCCTTTTGAACACCGCCGGTTACAGCCTCGGTCTGTTCCCGCTGGAAGAACCGTTGTCGGTCTACGGCGCGAACAACCTCGGTAAATCAGCCTCGATCAACGCCTTGCAGTTCCCGATTCTGGCGCGTATGTCGGACATGAGTTTCGGCAAGTACAGCCTGGAACAATCCCGGCGCTTCTACTTTGCTTCGGACACCAGCTACATCCTGGTCGAAGTGAACCTGCCCCACGGCCCGCACGTGATCGGCGTGGTCGGTCGCGGCCCGGGCGGCGGTTTCGGTCACCAGTTCTTTGCCTATGCCGGCAAGCTCGATCTGGCCCACTACCAGAAAAACGACACCTGCCTGCGTCAGAAAGAGCTGTTCAGCAACCTTGAGAAAGAAGGCCTGAAAGCCTACGAACTCAAGCCGGATGAGCTGCGCCGCTTGCTGGTTGGCGGTCACACGTCGATCCCGCTGGACCTGACGCTGATCCCGCTGCGCTCCACCAGCGAACAGAGCCTGAAGACCTTCCGTGCGCTGTTCATCAACCTGCTGCACATGCGCGAAATCACCGCAGCCAAGCTCAAGCAGCTGTTCCTCGATGCCTTCGAACACAGCCTGCGTTCCGGCAGCGTCGATTACATTGCGGCGTGCGAAGAAGCCTTCCGCGATGTACGTCGCATGGAACAGGACTACAACTCGCTGGTGGCTGCCGGCCCGTTGGTTGAAGCCTTGGCCAACGGCGTGAAACAACGCGATGTGCTGCGCGGCAAACTGCATCGCCTGTCGCCGCTGCTCGACTCGTTGCTCGGCACCTGGTCGGACTACGCCACGGCGCGCAAGGAAGAACTGACGATCCAGGCCGAACACTACCGTCGCGAGCAGGACGATCTGCAAAACGATCAGCGCGGTGGCACTCAGGAACTGATGCGTCTGGAGCGGGAAATCTCCGGCATCCAGCGCTGGCTCGGTGAGTTGTCGGTTCTGAAAAACCGCTTTGCACTGGTCGATGACGTCAAAGTGCTGGAGCAGCAACTGCTGGCGGCCAAGGACGCTCACGACGAATTGGCCGGTGCGCTGGCGCAGTCCCGTCAGTTCAGTGCCGAGGATCTCGAAGAACGTCTTCGCGATCTGGAAAAACGCCTGAAGTCGGTGAAGCAGCAACTCGATCACGCCGACAACAACAGCTACGCCCGCCTGCGCGAAGAGTTCTCGCAACAGGACGTCGAACGCCTGATGCGTCTGTTCAACAGCGCGTTGTTCAGCCTGCCGCTGGGCGAACATGGCATCACGCTCGACGAAAACGGCGAGTGGGTGAAGTCCGTGGAGCTGATTCTCGACGGCTTCAAGGGCGAGCGTTTCGAAGTGCCGGGCCTGTCGATCGACATCTCGCACATCGAGCCTCCGGCTCTGCAAGCGCTGGCCGACCGTGCCGCGCTGCGCGATCAGAAAGAGCGTCTGGAAAAAGAGCTCAAGCAACTCAAGACTCAACAAGCCGTGGCCGCCGACCGCGCCGCGAGCAAGACCCAGACCGAAGCGCTGTACCAGCAGGTACTGGATGCGCAGAAGGCTCTGGAAGACTTCCGCCGCACCCAGACCCTGAGCGCCGAAGAAGGCGACAAGCTGGAGCAACTGGCGCAGATGGAAGCCGCGCAGGACGAACTCAAGCGCTCCAGCGATGCGTTCACCGAGCGCGTCCAGCAACTGTCGGCCAAGCTGCAACTGGTCGGCCGGCAAATTGCTGACATGGAAGCCAAGCAACGCACTCTCGACGATGCCCTGCGTCGCCGCCAGTTGCTGCCGGCGGATTTGCCGTTCGGCACGCCGTTCATGGATCCGGTCGACGACTCGATGGACAACCTGCTGCCGCTGCTCAACGACTATCAGGACAGCTGGCAAGGCCTGTTGCGTGCCGATGGCCAGATCGAAGCGCTGTACGCGCAGGTACGCCTCAAGGGCGTGGCCAAGTTCGACAGCGAAGACGATATGGAGCGCCGTCTGTCGCTGTTGATCAACGCGTATGCACACCGTACCGACGAAGCCCTGACTCTGGGCAAGGCCCGTCGTGCAGCCGTGACCGATATCGCGCGGACCCTGCGCAACATCCGCAGCGACTACGACAGCCTCGAACACCAACTGGCGCTGTTCAACCGCGAGATCAACAAGCGTCAGGTGTCCAACCTGCAAAGCTTCCGTATCGTGCTCGCGCCGAACAAGGAAGCACTCAAGCACATTGACCAGATCATCCACAGCGCCGGTCAGTACGAAGAAGGCGAAACCCTGTCGGTGTTCGACCTGAGCCAGAGCGCCGAGCAGGACAACAAGAACGAAGAAGCCAAGGAATACCTGGCGCGGCTGGTGGCGGCGAACCACAACCAGCTCGGCCTCAAGGACTTGTTCGAACTGGCGTTCGAGATCACCAAGGTCAACGGTCAGCCGGTTATCCACACCGACATCGATGGCGCGGCGTCCAACGGCACCACCATGACCATCAAGGCGCTGACCAACATGTACTTGTTGCTGCACCTGATGGATCGCGATCTGGCCGGTCGCGTACGCCTGCCGTACTACCTCGACGAGGCGGCGGACATCGACGAAAGGAACCAGGCCGCACTGCTGGAAACCAGCCTGCAACTGGGCTTCGTGCCGATTCTGGCGAGCGTGAAGCCGCAGGTCTGCGCCAGTGTCGCCATCGACCTGGAAGGCGGCAGCGGCCCGGCCGGCATCTACATCGACGAGGCGGACTGGAAGTACATCCGTCGCCACGATGTGGTGAAGGCCACCGTCAACGTCGAGACGGACGAGCCGGAGCTGGATGCGGTTTGACCGGCGTTAACTGACGGGCAATAAAAAGGCCGCGATCTGTCTGGATCGCGGCCTTTTTTATGGCTTGGATTTTGTGCTCAATGACAAGGCCTCTTCGCGGGCAAGCCCGCGAAGGCGTCCTCACCGACGCCACCTGTTTCCCAGACTACTTGCCGAGGGGGATTTTCGGCGCCCAGGTCAGCCATTCGTCTTCGAACTTGTCGAACAGCGGGAAGGTCTGTTCGGCGCGTGCCGGATTCCCCATCTTCTCGCCGTCCGGTGTGGCGAAGGCGATACCGCCCTGAATCGCCGTTTCGAGAGACTCGGTCCGTACGGTCAGACCATTGAACAAGCCAATGTCGAAACCGACACCACTGGTGTTCCAGAAGCGACTGCCACTGCGAACCAGCGGCGCATACTTCGGCTCGATCAGGATGTGCACCAGAACGCGGTCGGCGGTCTGACCCAGTTCGTAACCAGTGACTTTCCCCACCGTGATTTCGCGGTAGGTTACCGGCACGCCTGGCTTCAAAGAACCACGGCGGGCAGCACTCAATACCAGGCTGAGGCCGGCCTCTTGCTTGCTCACTTCCGGCGGATTGGCCAAGGCCACAAAGTTTTTCTGCGGGCCGAGGTTTTTCGCAGCGGGTTGGACTTCGATGTACTGACCCGTTACCAGAGTTTCCAGATTCGAGGTCTTGATCAGCCCCAGTTCCGGCTTGACCACCCAGAACTGACTGCCGACCCGGGCAATCTTCTCCGGCACTTCAGTAATACGTGCGGTGAGGATCACCGATTGCAGGTCATCGGTCAGATCGACACTTTCGATCTTGCCGACATCCAGCCCCTTGAAGCGAACCGGGGTGCCGCTGCGCAGACCGTCGGCGCGGTCCACTTTGATGGTCACCACCTCGCCCTTCTGATTGGCCTCGTCATGGTTGGCGAACAGGCGGAAGCGTGGAATCCGTTTCTGCAACGGCGCCTTGGCTTGCGGCGTCTCGAAGGCGATGCCGCCGGCCATCAGGGTCTGCAAGGATTCACTCTTGACCTGAATACCGCCGGTCAAACCGCCGGTCAGCGTGACGCCGCTGACGTTCCAGAAACGGGTCGAAGCGTTGACCAGGTTTTCGTATTCCTTCTCGATGTGGACGCCGATCACCAGTTGTTTGCGGGTCTTGGAGAACTGATAGCTCTGCACGGAACCGACCTTGACCTGCTTGTAGAGGATCGGGCTGCCGACATCGATCGAGCCGAGGGTGTCGGTAAACAGCACCAGGTGCAGGCCGGGTGCGCGCAGATCCAGCGGCGGCGCTTTTGGCCGGGCTTCGAATTCACGTTGCGGAGCGCCGCCCTTGTCGCCCGGGCGTACGGCGATGTAGTTACCTTTTACCAGCGCTTCCAGACCGGTGATGCCGGCCAGAGAAATCGACGGTTTGACCACCCAGAACTGAGTGCCGGTGACCAGGTATTCCTCAGCCAGAGGATCGAGGGTCAATTCAGCCGTGGCGCTGGACAGATCCGGATCAATCTTCAGTGCTTTCAGGTTACCGACCTGAATGCCTTTGTACATCACCGGGGTACGCCCGGCCTGCAGACCTTCGAAATCGCTGAGTTTGACCTTCACGCGGATACCGGCGGCGGCCGCATCGAAGTCTTCGTACAGACGAAACGGCAGGCTTGGATCGGTGGGCGGACTGTCCTTGCGGTTCTCCGGCGTAGCGAACGCGATACCGCCGGCGACGATGCTGGCCAGGGACTCGCTGCGCACTTTCACCCCGGACAGGTTGGCGTCGATGCTGATGCCGCTGGCGTTCCAGAAACGCGTGTGTTTGCGCACCAGTTTGGCGTAAGTCGGCTCGATGAACACCTTGAGCTCGACGGTGCTCTGGTCTTCCGACAGCACATAGCTTTTGATCTGGCCGACTTTGATCTGCTTGTAGAACACCGGGCTGCCACGGTTCAACGAACCGAGGCGATCAGCCTTGATCGTCAGGTGCAGGCCGGGTTTGGAGTCCGACAGCGGCGGCTCTTCGGCCAAGGCCTTGAACTTGCGGGTCGGCTCGCCTTCGCCGGGACTGATGGCGACGTAGTTACCCGATACCAGGGTTTCCAGCCCGGTGATCCCGGCCAGGGTCACGCTCGGTTTGACCAGCCAGAAACGAGTGCTGGTCTTCAGGTACTGATCGACATCCTTGTTCATCTCGATGGTCGCGATGACACCTTTGGAGTTGCCTTCATCATCGAGTTTGAGGGCTTTCACCTTGCCGACCGGCATGCCTTTGTAGACCACTTCGGTCTTGTTGGCCTGAATGCCTTCACCGCTTTCAAAACGCACCTGAATCTCGATGCCGGTTTCGGTATAGGCACGCCAACCGAGCCATCCGCCGATAATCAGGGCGATGAGGGGCAGTACCCAGATGGCAGACCAGTTCGAAGCCGGTCGGGTTTTCGCTACAGGCAAATCAGTCATGGTCGGCGTCCGACTCCGTGTTATCCCAAATCAGTCGGGGATCGAAAGTGACAGCGGCAAGCATCGTCAGAATCACCACACTGGCGAAGGCGATGGCGCCAAGATTGGCTTCGACGCTGGCTAGCCGGCCGAAGTTGACGACTGCCACCAGAATGGCAATCACAAAAATATCGAGCATGGACCAGCGGCCGATGAACTCGATGAAGCGGTACATCCAGATCCGCTGGCGCGCGGAGAGTGGCTGACGGCGTTGAACCGAAAACAGCAGAAGCGCAATGCCTACCAGTTTGAAGGTCGGCACCAGAATGCTGGCGACAAACACCACAGCAGCGATCGGAATCATGCCGTGCTGCACCAACTGGATGACGCCGGACATGATGGTGCTCGGATCACCCTGGCCCAGCGAGCTGACCGTCATGATCGGCAGGACATTGGCCGGAATGTAGACGATCGCGGCCGTGATCAGCAGCGCCCAGGTTCTCGCCAGACTATTGGGCCGCCGGGCGTGAACCAATGCACCGCATCGGGTGCAGGTCTGCTGATCGCTGTCGGCATCCTGCTTGTTCAGTTCGTGGCATTCGGTACAGATCAGAATGCCCGCATCAATCGCCCGCATGGGCATCCTCTCCTGATAACGCCTGCCAGATCTGGTGCGGTGACATCACCACTTCGAGCCAGACCTGAACCAACAACAAGCCGATGAAACATGCCAGACCGAGACCGACGGTGATGGCGGCCATGTCCGCCAGTTTGACGATCGCCACCAGGACGCCCATGAGGTAGACCTCAAGCATGCCCCAGTCTTTGAGGTGGTGATAAATGCGGTAGAGCAACAGGCCGTAGCTACGACCGAAGTTAAAACGGATGGTCAGCAACACGATCAACTGACACAGCAGTTTCAGCAGCGGAATCGCCATGCTGCAAAGGAATACGACAACTGAAACACCACGCATATCGGTATTGAACAGACCGACAACGCCGCTCCAGACAGTGTCCTGCGACGATTGCCCGAGAACATTGAGCTGCATGATGGGTAAAAAGTTCGCCGGCACATAGAGCAACAGCGCGGCAATGACCAGGGCGAGACTGCGCTGCACCACATTATGACGGTGAGCGTACAGTTCGTAACCGCAACGTGGGCAGAGGGCTTTTTCGCCGTGAGCAAGCTTGGGCTTGCGCATCAGCAGATCGCACTCATGGCAGGCCACCAAGTCATCCAGCGGTAAATCTGACAGCCCTGGGGCGTCAACCGAATCCGACATAAGGGCTCTGGCTCCGAAAAAGTTGGGATCTATTCTAGTGTCCTGATTCGAAAATAACTGTGCAAATTTGTTCTCTGACGCGAGCAAAAACTTTCCTGCGGGCAAAACAAAACCCCAACTGCTTTCGCAATTGGGGTTTCGGAATTTAATCTTGACGATGACCTACTCTCACATGGGGAAACCCACACTACCATCGGCGATGCATCGTTTCACTTCTGAGTTCGGGATGGGATCAGGTGGTTCCAACGCTCTATGGTCGTCAAGAAATTCGGGTACTGACTCGTGACCTGACGGCCTCGCTTCAGCAAATTGGGTATGGGATAGTTTTCGGTGCTTTGTGAGCGTCGAACTTTCGGTTCATTGCGTCTTCACACACCGCAATCTGGTTGCTCTGGTTTAGAGAGCCGACGCAAATTGCTTGGGTGTTATATGGTCAAGCCTCACGGGCAATTAGTATTGGTTAGCTCAACGCCTCACAGCGCTTACACACCCAACCTATCAACGTCGTAGTCTTCGACGGCCCTTCAGGGAACTCAAGGTTCCAGTGAGATCTCATCTTGAGGCAAGTTTCCCGCTTAGATGCTTTCAGCGGTTATCTTTTCCGAACATAGCTACCCGGCAATGCCACTGGCGTGACAACCGGAACACCAGAGGTTCGTCCACTCCGGTCCTCTCGTACTAGGAGCAGCCCTCTCAAATCTCAAACGTCCACGGCAGATAGGGACCGAACTGTCTCACGACGTTCTAAACCCAGCTCGCGTACCACTTTAAATGGCGAACAGCCATACCCTTGGGACCGGCTTCAGCCCCAGGATGTGATGAGCCGACATCGAGGTGCCAAACACCGCCGTCGATATGAACTCTTGGGCGGTATCAGCCTGTTATCCCGGAGTACCTTTTATCCGTTGAGCGATGGCCCTTCCATACAGAACCACCGGATCACTAAGACCTACTTTCGTACCTGCTCGACGTGTCTGTCTCGCAGTCAAGCGCGCTTTTGCCTTTATACTCTACGACCGATTTCCGACCGGTCTGAGCGCACCTTCGTACTCCTCCGTTACTCTTTAGGAGGAGACCGCCCCAGTCAAACTACCCACCATACACTGTCCTCGATCCGGATAACGGACCTGAGTTAGAACCTCAAAGTTGCCAGGGTGGTATTTCAAGGATGGCTCCACGCGAACTGGCGTCCACGCTTCAAAGCCTCCCACCTATCCTACACAAGCAAATTCAAAGTCCAGTGCAAAGCTATAGTAAAGGTTCACGGGGTCTTTCCGTCTAGCCGCGGATACACTGCATCTTCACAGCGATTTCAATTTCACTGAGTCTCGGGTGGAGACAGCGCCGCCATCGTTACGCCATTCGTGCAGGTCGGAACTTACCCGACAAGGAATTTCGCTACCTTAGGACCGTTATAGTTACGGCCGCCGTTTACCGGGGCTTCGATCAAGAGCTTCGCGTTAGCTAACCCCATCAATTAACCTTCCGGCACCGGGCAGGCGTCACACCCTATACGTCCACTTTCGTGTTTGCAGAGTGCTGTGTTTTTAATAAACAGTCGCAGCGGCCTGGTATCTTCGACCGGCATGAGCTTACGGAGCAAGTCCTTCACCCTCACCGGCGCACCTTCTCCCGAAGTTACGGTGCCATTTTGCCTAGTTCCTTCACCCGAGTTCTCTCAAGCGCCTTGGTATTCTCTACCCAACCACCTGTGTCGGTTTGGGGTACGGTTCCTGGTTATCTGAAGCTTAGAAGCTTTTCTTGGAAGCATGGCATCAACCACTTCGTGTTCTAAAAGAACACTCGTCATCAGCTCTCGGCCTTAAGATCCCGGATTTACCTAAGATCTCAGCCTACCACCTTAAACTTGGACAACCAACGCCAAGCTGGCCTAGCCTTCTCCGTCCCTCCATCGCAATAACCAGAAGTACAGGAATATTAACCTGTTTTCCATCGACTACGCTTTTCAGCCTCGCCTTAGGGACCGACTAACCCTGCGTCGATTAACGTTGCGCAGGAAACCTTGGTCTTTCGGCGTGGGTGTTTTTCACACCCATTGTCGTTACTCATGTCAGCATTCGCACTTCTGATACCTCCAGCAAGCTTCTCAACTCACCTTCACAGGCTTACAGAACGCTCCTCTACCGCATCACTTACGTGATACCCGTAGCTTCGGTGTATGGTTTGAGCCCCGTTACATCTTCCGCGCAGGCCGACTCGACTAGTGAGCTATTACGCTTTCTTTAAAGGGTGGCTGCTTCTAAGCCAACCTCCTAGCTGTCTAAGCCTTCCCACATCGTTTCCCACTTAACCATAACTTTGGGACCTTAGCTGACGGTCTGGGTTGTTTCCCTTTTCACGACGGACGTTAGCACCCGCCGTGTGTCTCCCATGCTCGGCACTTGTAGGTATTCGGAGTTTGCATCGGTTTGGTAAGTCGGGATGACCCCTAGCCGAAACAGTGCTCTACCCCTACAGTGATACATGAGGCGCTACCTAAATAGCTTTCGAGGAGAACCAGCTATCTCCGAGCTTGATTAGCCTTTCACTCCGATCCACAGGTCATCCGCTAACTTTTCAACGGTAGTCGGTTCGGTCCTCCAGTCAGTGTTACCTAACCTTCAACCTGCCCATGGATAGATCGCCCGGTTTCGGGTCTATTCCCAGCGACTAGACGCCCTATTAAGACTCGCTTTCGCTACGCCTCCCTATTCGGTTAAGCTCGCCACTGAAAATAAGTCGCTGACCCATTATACAAAAGGTACGCAGTCACAGAACAAAGTCTGCTCCCACTGCTTGTACGCATACGGTTTCAGGATCTATTTCACTCCCCTCTCCGGGGTTCTTTTCGCCTTTCCCTCACGGTACTAGTTCACTATCGGTCAGTCAGTAGTATTTAGCCTTGGAGGATGGTCCCCCCATATTCAGACAAAGTTTCTCGTGCTCCGTCCTACTCGATTTCATGACCAAGAGATTTTCGCGTACAGGGCTATCACCCACTATGGCCGCACTTTCCAGAGCGTTCCGCTAATCTCAAAGCCACTTAAGGGCTAGTCCCCGTTCGCTCGCCACTACTAAGGGAATCTCGGTTGATTTCTTTTCCTCAGGGTACTTAGATGTTTCAGTTCCCCTGGTTCGCCTCTTGCACCTATGTATTCAGTACAAGATAACCATCTTGTGATGGCTGGGTTCCCCCATTCAGACATCTCCGGATCAAAGTCTGTTTGCCGACTCCCGAAGCTTTTCGCAGGCTACCACGTCTTTCATCGCCTCTGACTGCCAAGGCATCCACCGTATGCGCTTCTTCACTTGACCATATAACCCCAAGCAATCTGGTTATACTGTGAAGACGACATTCGCCGAAAATTCGAATTTCTCAATTAAGAGAACTCACAAATTTTACCTTAGCCTGATCCGTTACCAGTGAAAGTAACGTTCAGTCTATCTTTCTATCACATACCCAAATTTTTAAAGAACGATCCAGTCAAAGACTAGAAATCAACATTCATCATCACACTGATGGAATGCTCATTTCTAAGCTTTCAAACTTCAGAAGCAGTAGTGGTGGAGCCAAGCGGGATCGAACCGCTGACCTCCTGCGTGCAAGGCAGGCGCTCTCCCAGCTGAGCTATGGCCCCGTATTTCTACAGGCGTTTCCCACACAAAATTGGTGGGTCTGGGCAGATTCGAACTGCCGACCTCACCCTTATCAGGGGTGCGCTCTAACCAACTGAGCTACAGACCCAATTTCGGGCTGCTTCTATCGTCTTCTTCAATGAATCAAGCAATTCGTGTGGGAACTTATGGAGCAGCTGATGTCGTCGATTAAGGAGGTGATCCAGCCGCAGGTTCCCCTACGGCTACCTTGTTACGACTTCACCCCAGTCATGAATCACACCGTGGTAACCGTCCTCCCGAAGGTTAGACTAGCTACTTCTGGTGCAACCCACTCCCATGGTGTGACGGGCGGTGTGTACAAGGCCGGGAACGTATTCACCGCGACATTCTGATTCGCGATTACTAGCGATTCCGACTTCACGCAGTCGAGTTGCAGACTGCGATCCGGACTACGATCGGTTTTATGGGATTAGCTCCACCTCGCGGCTTGGCAACCCTTTGTACCGACCATTGTAGCACGTGTGTAGCCCAGGCCGTAAGGGCCATGATGACTTGACGTCATCCCCACCTTCCTCCGGTTTGTCACCGGCAGTCTCCTTAGAGTGCCCACCATTACGTGCTGGTAACTAAGGACAAGGGTTGCGCTCGTTACGGGACTTAACCCAACATCTCACGACACGAGCTGACGACAGCCATGCAGCACCTGTCTCAATGTTCCCGAAGGCACCAATCCATCTCTGGAAAGTTCATTGGATGTCAAGGCCTGGTAAGGTTCTTCGCGTTGCTTCGAATTAAACCACATGCTCCACCGCTTGTGCGGGCCCCGTCAATTCATTTGAGTTTTAACCTTGCGGCCGTACTCCCCAGGCGGTCAACTTAATGCGTTAGCTGCGCCACTAAGAGCTCAAGGCTCCCAACGGCTAGTTGACATCGTTTACGGCGTGGACTACCAGGGTATCTAATCCTGTTTGCTCCCCACGCTTTCGCACCTCAGTGTCAGTATCAGTCCAGGTGGTCGCCTTCGCCACTGGTGTTCCTTCCTATATCTACGCATTTCACCGCTACACAGGAAATTCCACCACCCTCTACCATACTCTAGCTCGCCAGTTTTGGATGCAGTTCCCAGGTTGAGCCCGGGGATTTCACATCCAACTTAACGAACCACCTACGCGCGCTTTACGCCCAGTAATTCCGATTAACGCTTGCACCCTCTGTATTACCGCGGCTGCTGGCACAGAGTTAGCCGGTGCTTATTCTGTCGGTAACGTCAAAATTGCAGAGTATTAATCTACAACCCTTCCTCCCAACTTAAAGTGCTTTACAATCCGAAGACCTTCTTCACACACGCGGCATGGCTGGATCAGGCTTTCGCCCATTGTCCAATATTCCCCACTGCTGCCTCCCGTAGGAGTCTGGACCGTGTCTCAGTTCCAGTGTGACTGATCATCCTCTCAGACCAGTTACGGATCGTCGCCTTGGTGAGCCATTACCTCACCAACTAGCTAATCCGACCTAGGCTCATCTGATAGCGCAAGGCCCGAAGGTCCCCTGCTTTCTCCCGTAGGACGTATGCGGTATTAGCGTTCCTTTCGAAACGTTGTCCCCACTACCAGGCAGATTCCTAGGCATTACTCACCCGTCCGCCGCTGAATCCGGGAGCAAGCTCCCTTCATCCGCTCGACTTGCATGTGTTAGGCCTGCCGCCAGCGTTCAATCTGAGCCATGATCAAACTCTTCAGTTCAAACATCTTTGGGTTTTTAAGAAACCCTAAACTTGGCTCAGCAATCGTTGGTTACATCTTTGATTTCTCGCGGAGTAACTTGTGATGCTGATAATCTTGTTGACTATCAGTCTGACTCCACAAGCACCCACACGAATTGCTTGATTCAGTTGTTAAAGAGCGGTTGGTTAAGAGCTTTCATCTCAACCGAGGCGCGCATTCTACAGCAGCCTCATTTGCTGTCAAGTGATTATTTTCAGAAGTTTTCGAAGATTTCTTCAACAACTTCAACCACTTGCGCTTCCGATCTCTCGTCAGCGGGAGGCGAATTCTACAGCGTTACACGCTGCTGTCAACACCTCTTTTTCTCCGCTTTCGACCGAGAAGATCGAACCGCTGAAAGCGCCAGAAGAACCGGCATTTCCAACTCCTTCCAGGCCTCGATGATCTGAAGTAAACCGCTATCGAAAACCGTGCAACTCATTGAATCTCAAGGAGTTTTCGTTTCGACTGCGCCGGAAGTGGGGCGAATTATAGACCTCCAGAATCTGCCGTCAACACTTAATTTCGTTTTTCTTGCAGAACCTGTCGTTTACCCAGCAAACGCGGGATTCGACGGCCTACCGGCGGGAGGCGCAACATGAGAAGCAGTCCACCTATAAAGGCATAGACCGCCCACTCCTTAAGATCAGCACGCACAATCCACAGCATATGCAGCAACCCAAGCCCCAGAATCAAATAAGCCAATCGATGCAACTTCTTCCAGCGAACACCCAAACGACGCTGGCTATAACGATTGGACGTCACCGCCAATGCCAGCAATCCCAGAAACCCGAGCGTACCCACGATAATGTAAGGGCGCTTGCGCAACTCCACACCCAATTGCGACCAGTCGAATCCAAGGATGAACGCCATATAGCTGCATAAATGCAAAACCACATACGCGAAACACCACAACCCCAGCTGTCGGCGCACAGCAATCCACCCCGCCCACCCGGTGAGCTTCTGCAAAGGCGTCATGCTCAACGTGATCAGCAACAATACCAAGGTCCCAAGCCCAAGCCGATCGACCAGAACCTTTCCCGGATCCGGCCCGAGCAGATCCTCAAAGGCCTGATAGAACCACCACAACGGCCAGATGGCCGTTGCAATAAAAACGCCCACACGCCAGAACGGATATCGCATCAGTAATTCTTCCGCAGATCGAGCCCTGTATATAAAGAAGCGACTTCATCCGAGTAGCCGTTGAACATTTGTGTATCACGCACATTCGGCTTGAACAGGCTATTAGGAAGACGTCGCTCCCGAGCCTGAGTCCAGCGAGGATGATCCACCGTCGGGTTCACATTCGCATAGAACCCGTACTCATTTGCCGCAATGCTTTGCCAGGTCGTCTTGGGCTGCTCACTCACCAGACTGATCCGTACGATGGATTTGACACTTTTGAAGCCATACTTCCACGGCACTACCAGACGCAAGGGCGCGCCGTTCTGATTCGGCAGTTCACGGCCATACATGCCCACAGCCAGGATCGCCAACGGATTCATCGCCTCATCCAGGCGCAAACCTTCTACATAGGGCCAGTCGATCAGAGCAAATCCTGAACGCTGTCCGGGCATACTCTTGGGATCCTGCAAGGTTTCAAAACGAATGTATTTGGCATTGGACGTTGGCTCCACCTGCTTGAGCAGCGCCGATATGGGAAAGCCGATCCAGGGGATGACCATCGACCAGGCCTCGACACAGCGCAGGCGATAGATACGCTCCTCCAACTGATAAGGCTTCATGAAGTCCTCCAGCGCATAGCGCCCCGGCTTCCCCACCTCCCCGTCCACCACCACACTCCAGGGTTCGGTTTTCAGCAATCCGGCATTAGCTGCCGGATCACCCTTGTCGGTACCGAACTCATAGAAGTTGTTGTAATGGGTGGCGTCCTTGAAGGGCGTGATGGCCTCATCCTTGACGTTCACGGCGCCCCATTTAATAGAAGGCAGCTTTTCGGAAAACCAGACAGGCATCTTTCCGGGCTCGACATCGGCATAACGGACGGCCTCTTCGGCACTGGCCCAACGCGGCAGGCTGCCCACAGCCAGGCCGGCCGCTGTAGCACCGAGCAATTGCCGCCGAGAGAGATAAATGGATTCAGGCGTGACGTCCGACTCATGGCAGTCGGACGCTTTGGGGATTTTGATCAGCATGACAACTCCGCAGTTTTGGAGGACAGATGCACCCATAGACTGCGGAGTATGAGGGAAATTACATCACTCGACGTTTTTGTGGCGACGAAGATGCAACAGGTACTGCACAGGCCCCGAAGCCGCATAGGCAAGGAACACCAGCAGCAGAATGCGCGGCGGATCGCTGAACACCACGGCGAACACCAGCACCACCGCCAGGATCGCAACGAATGGCACGCGTCCCTTCAGGTCCAGCTCCTTGAAGCTGTTGTACTTGATGTTGCTGACCATCAGCATGCCGGCAGCCGCGACCATCAACGCAACCAGGAACGACATCTTCGATCCCTGTATTCCGTAGTCGCTGAATGCCCAGACAATCCCCGCCACCACACCGGCAGCAGCCGGGCTGGCCAGTCCGATGAAGTAGCGTTTGTCAGCAGTGCCGACCTGAGTGTTGAAACGTGCCAGACGCAGCGCCGCACCCGCCACATAGATAAAGGCTACCATCCAGCCGACCTTGCCCATGTCACCCAGCGCCCAGCCGAATGCCAGCAATGCCGGCGCGACACCAAAGGCAACCATATCCGACAGCGAGTCGTACTCGGCACCGAATGCACTTTGTGTATTGGTCATGCGCGCCACACGGCCGTCGAGACCGTCGAGCACCATGGCGACAAAAATCGCGATGGCTGCGAACGCGAAGTACTTGCTCGCATTCGCCGCGTCCCCGGCGCTCAAGGCCGCCTGGGCACTCATCGAGTTGATAATGGAATAAAACCCTGCGAACAGGTTCGCAGTGGTGAACAGATTCGGCAGAAGATAGATACCACGATGCCGGACTTTACGACCTTCTGCGTCATGCCCTTCTTCGACATGTTCATCGATGGGCAGCAGGCTTTCGGCGTCTGAAGCCTGGTTCGGCTCTTCGGGGCGTTCGCTCATGGACATTACCTTGCAACGGATTGGACATTTTCGACAGGTGTCTGGGACGACGGTTCGGCCACAAACGATGCAGCTTTATACCAGAACCGTCCGCCCATACGAAAAAACGCGGCCGAAGCCGCGTTTTTTTTTCACACAAGGGTCGACGACTTAGTTTTTGGCTTTGTCGACGATCTTGTTGGCACCGATCCACGGCATCATGGAGCGCAGTTGCTCGCCGATGATTTCGATACCGTGAGCGGCGTTGTTACGACGCTTGGCGGTCATCGAAGGGTAGCCGGTTGCGCCTTCGCTGATGAACATTTTGGCGTATTCGCCGTCCTGAATACGTTTCAGGGCGTTGCGCATGGCCTGACGGGACTCGGCGTTGATCACTTCCGGACCGGTCACGTACTCGCCGTACTCAGCGTTGTTGGAGATCGAGTAGTTCATGTTGGCGATACCGCCTTCGTACATGAGGTCAACGATCAGTTTCAGTTCGTGCAGGCACTCGAAGTAAGCCATTTCCGGCGCGTAGCCAGCTTCTACCAGGGTTTCGAAACCGGCTTTAACCAGTTCAACGGTACCGCCGCACAGAACGGCTTGTTCGCCGAACAGGTCGGTTTCGGTCTCGTCCTTGAAAGTGGTTTCGATGATGCCGGTGCGGCCACCGCCAACGCCTGCAGCGTAGGACAGTGCAACGTTCTTGGCGTTGCCCGAGGCGTCCTGGTAGATCGCGATCAGGTCAGGGATGCCGCCGCCTTTCACGAACTCGGAACGTACGGTGTGGCCCGGAGCTTTCGGCGCGATCATGATCACGTCGAGGTCGGCACGCGGAACAACCTGGTTGTAGTGGATCGCGAAGCCGTGGGAGAAGGCCAGGGTGGCGCCTTTCTTGATGTTCGGCTCGATTTCGTTCTTGTACAGCTGGGACTGGAACTCGTCCGGGGTCAGGATCATGACCAGGTCGGCGCCGGCAACAGCGGCAGCCACGTCGGTCACTTTCAGGCCGTGGGCTTCTGCCTTGGCAACGGTGGCCGAACCTTTACGCAGACCGACCGTAACGTCGACACCGGAGTCTTTCAGGTTGCATGCTTGAGCGTGGCCCTGGGAGCCGTAACCGATGATGGCAACTTTCTTGCCCTGGATGATCGACAGGTCGCAGTCTTTATCGTAGAAAACTTTCATGAATTTCCCCTTTATATCCAGGCCGTTCAGGCCATTCGCTAATTTGGTTTAGATGCTGAGTACTTTGTCGCCGCGGGCAATACCGGTGACGCCACTACGGACGGTTTCCAGAATCGATGCGGTGCCGATGGACTGAATGAAGCTGTCGAGCTTGTCGCTGGTACCGGTCAGTTGAACGGTATACACGCTGGCGCTGACGTCGACGATCTGTCCACGGTAGATATCGGTGGTGCGTTTGATCTCGGCGCGCTGGGCGCCAGTGGCCTTGACCTTGACCAGCATCAGTTCACGCTCGATATGAGCGCTTTCCGACAGGTCCACCAGCTTGACCACTTCGATCAGCTTGTTCAGGTTCTTGGTGATCTGCTCGATGATTTCATCGTGGCCGACAGTGGTCAGCGTCAGACGCGACAGGGTCGGGTCTTCGGTGGGCGCCACGGTCAGGCTTTCAATGTTGTAGTTGCGCTGCGAAAACAGGCCGACTACACGAGACAAAGCACCAGGTTCGTTTTCCAGAAGCAAGGAAATAATGTGCCGCATGATTAGGTACGCTCCGTCTTGCTCAGCCACATATCGCGCATCGAGCCGTCTTTGATCTGCATCGGGTAGACGTGCTCGCTGGTATCGACCGAAATATCGATCACGACCAGGCGATCCTTCAGGGCGAACGCTTCTTCCATCTTCGACTTCAAATCTTTCGATTCGGTGATGCGCACGCCGACGTGGCCATAGGCCTCGGCCAGCTTGACGAAATCAGGCAGCGATTCCATGTACGAATGCGAGTGACGGCTGCCGTAGCTCATGTCCTGCCACTGACGCACCATGCCCAGGACACCGTTGTTCAGGATGACGATCTTCACCGGCAAACCATATTGCAGGCAGGTCGACAACTCCTGGATGTTCATCTGGATACTGCCTTCACCGGTGACGCACGCAACATCGGTGTCAGGGAAGCTCAGCGCGATACCCATCGCGGCCGGCAGACCAAAGCCCATCGTGCCCAGACCACCGGAGTTGATCCAGCGGTTCGGCTTGTTGAACTTGTAGTACTGCGCAGCAAACATCTGGTGCTGGCCCACGTCGGAGGTCACAAAGGCGTCGCCCTTGGTCACTTCGCACAGGGTTTCGATCACGGTCTGTGGCTTGATCTTGCTGCCGTCGCCCTTGTCGTAAGGGAACAGGCCGCGATCACCGCGCCACTCATCAACCTGCTTCCACCAGCTGGTGATCGCTTCCTTGTTCGGGGTTTCGCCGATTTCCTTGAGGATCGCGACCATTTCGGTCAGGACGCTCTCCACCGGGCCAACGATTGGCACGTCAGCCTTGATGGTCTTGGAAATCGAAGCCGGGTCGATGTCGATGTGAATGATCTTGGCGTTCGGGCAGAACTTCGGCGCGCCGTTGATCACGCGATCGTCGAAACGCGCACCGACAGCCAGGATCACGTCGGCATGGTGCATCGCCAGGTTGGCGGTGTAGCTGCCGTGCATGCCGAGCATGCCGATGAACTGACGGTCAGTGCCAGGGTAGCCACCCAGGCCCATCAAGGTATTGGTCACTGGCAAGTTGAGCATTTGCGCCAGCTCGGTCAGCGGCGCGGAGCCGTTGCCGAGAATCACGCCACCGCCGGAGTACAGCACAGGACGCTTGGCCGCCAGGAGCATTTCTGCCGCCTTGCGGATTTGCCCGGAGTGACCGCGAACGGCCGGGCTGTAGGAACGCAGTTTGGCTTTCTTCGGGAAGATGTATTCGAACTTCTCGGCCGGGTTGGTCATGTCTTTCGGGATATCGACCACGACCGGACCCGGACGACCGGATTGCGCCAGGTAGAAGGCTTTCTTCATGACTTCCGGGATTTCGGACGCGTGCTTGATCATGAAGCTGTGCTTCACGATCGGCCGGGAGATACCGATCATGTCGGTTTCCTGGAACGCGTCGGTGCCGACCATGGTGCTTGGCACCTGACCGGAAATGATCACCATCGGAATCGAGTCCATGTAGGCCGTGGCAATACCGGTGATGGCGTTTGTGGCGCCTGGACCGGAAGTCACCAATACCACGCCGGCCTTACCGGTGGCACGGGCGTAGCCGTCAGCCATATGGGTAGCCGCTTGTTCGTGACGAACCAGGATGTGGGTCACTTCCGGTTCTTTGAACAGGGCATCGTAAACATGAAGGAGAGCACCACCCGGGTACCCGTAGATATATTTGACGCCTTCGTCACGCAAGAAGCGGACGAGCATCTCACCGCCAGATAAAAGCTCCACGTTGTTCACCTCTAAAACGCCAGAATACCGTCCACAGAAAAGCGAACGGGTCTTAATAGGTTTACTTCTCGGCAGAGCATGAGCGACGGTGGTCGCCGACTACGTCAGCACTGACTGAGCAAGTATTGGGATCGTCCCAAGTGTTGCGGGCCTTTCCCACCCAGCGCGAGGTAACGCGTTGCGGGTGTAACAGGTCGACGCGGATATGCGCCTCATGATCTGCCGAGAGGGTCTGCTTCTGGCAGTCCCTGTACAGCGGACTTTGGATTCTTCTGTTTCGCCCTCTCCAAGTCAAGCCGTCTTTAGGCCTAATTGTGGGTAAGCACATGAGAACGCAAGAAAAAACCTGAAAAGCGCTACTCTGTTAGCGTCAATTGCGCAATTTTGCCAAGGAATCAGCATGCGAACGCTCCTCGTCACTCTGCTGATCGGCCTCAGCCCCTGGTGCATGGCCGGTCAGATCTACAAGTGGGTCGATGCCCAAGGTGTCACGCACTTCGATGCGCAACCACCACAAGGTCAGTCTGCAACGACAGTACAAACGCCGCCCTCGTCTTCCCCGCGTCCGGCAGCCATGCCAGGCAGCGGCCCGCTGGGGGATCAGAAAGCCATCGATGACAAGGTCAAAAAACAGGTCGCCGAGCAACAGGACCAGCTCAAGGTCTTTTGCGAACAGGCGCGTACGAACCTGGCGCAGTTGCAGAACAATCCGCGCCTGAGGGAGGAAACCGAGGGAGAGTTGCGTCGACTGAGCGATACGCAACGTCAGGAGCGAATCGCAGAGACGCAGAAAAAGATTGCCGAAAACTGCCAGTGATCACTGGCAGCCGGCTGCTCAGCGTGAAGCAGTGATCAGCAGATCGAACTCTTTGAGCAAGACCTGCAACTGCCGATCCTTGCCCTGCAGATTACGCTGGGCGAAGACCATTTCGGCCATTTCCTGAATGCCCGAGGCATTGGGCAATGGCAGGTTCTGCTCGAGGATGATCTTCATCCGGGGCAGGAAGATCCATTGCAGCCACTGCTCGAAATCGAGCGTGTCGACCGAGAATGGCTCGACGCTGCTCAAGGCTTCGACCGAAGGCTGGACGTCATCCCACCAGCCCTGGGCGCGCAATTCACGCTCGATCAACAACAGTTGATCGGCGACTTTCGAGAAACGCGCGTCCATCACAGCGAAACCCTGGCCTTCTGACGGGCCAGAGCGGCGCCGGCGGAATCACCCTGTTTTTCGCGAGCTTGAGCAATAAGCTCCCACAGGCTGGCCTGCAAGTCCGGACGGCCGTTGGCCATGGTCAGCGCGCGGCGGGCGGTCTGCTCGGCTTGCGGAGCGTCGCCTTGGGCCATACGCACTTGCGCCAGGCGGTAGAGCACTTGCGGCTCACGCGGCGCAACGCGTTGAGCGCGCTCGAGGCTGGAGGATGCGCCATTCAAGTCGCCGCCGGCCTGCTGTTGCTGCGCAGTGGTCAGCAAAGCGAGTACCGGGCCGTCCAGTTGCTCATCGGCAGACAGACCGCCGCTGCTGCCGGCTGAAGGAACACCACTCGGCGTCGAAGGCATGCTGTAGCTGCCGGAGCTGATCGGGGCAGACTCGACCGGCGAAGGATTGTATGGCCCCGGCGTGATACCTCCGGAGGCAGGGCCCGGAACGATCGGCGACGTGCTGATCGGCGCCGATGTCGTGGCGCCGCCGCCCGGCACCATCACCACCACGCCGGTATCGCCTTGCGGAATGGCCTGGGATTGCGCCTGACCTTGTACCGGGCGCTTGACCGTCGTCTTGCGGAAACCGCCATTGGCCGACAGACGCTCACTGTTGGAGACGGTCGTCCCCGCATCCACCACCGGGATCGAACCACGCTGTACGGTGGAGCAGCCGCTGAGCAAAGCCACGGCGGTCACCGCTGGAATCAACCACTTGTTCACTTGAAACCCTCTTCGCTTAATTCATCCAGCCCTTGACCCAATCCATCACCGACTCGCCCGACGCAGGGCTTTCGCCCGCACAGGAAGCGCCGGGTGGCGGTTCGCTGCCGCGAATATACGGCATCTGCACGGCGCCCGGACAGTTGGCATCAGAGCCCTGACCGGTACGCGAATCGACCCACGCCTGTACCACGTTGTCCGGCTGTGGCATGTCCAGCGGCAGCGGATCGGCCTTGCGCATGAAGCTGGTCCAGACCTGCAGGGCACCGGTAGCACCGGTGAACGGCGTCTTGCCGTTATCGTCACGTCCGAGCCAGACCACGGCCAGCAGATCCTGACTGAAACCGGCAAACCAGCTGTCGCGCGAATCGTTACTGGTACCGGTCTTGCCGGCCAGCGTCAGCGTCTTGGGCAACACGTTGTAGACCGAGCTGCCGGTACCTTCGCGCATCACACGCTGCATGGCGTTCTGAATCAGGTAGATCGACGCCGGATCGAAACGCTGTTCGATCTGGAACGGATAACGCTTGAGCGGCTCGCCCTCGGCGGTCAGCACACTGCGGATTCCGCGCATCGGCGTATTGAAGCCACCGTTGGCGAGGGTCTGGTACATGGTCGCCACTTCGATCGGCGTCATGCCCCCGGCACCCAGCAGCATCGACGGGAACGCCGGGAACTCGCGGGTCACACCCAGGCGCCCGATGGTCTTGAGGACATTCGGAACACCCACCGCCAGCCCTAGACGCGAAGTCGACAGGTTGTAGGAATGCGCCAGCCCTTGATAGAGGAACACCGTACCGTGTGAGCGACGATCATAGTTCTGCGGTTTCCAGACCTGGCCATCAGCACCCTTGATGGAAAGCGGGTCGTCCGACAGCCAACTGGTGAGCGTGTACTGACTCGGCTTTTCCAACGCCGTCAGATAAACCGCAGGTTTGACCAGAGAGCCAATCGGGCGCACTGCATCCAGGGCTCGGTTGAACCCGGCGTAACTGGCCTGGCGGCTGCCGATCATCGCCTGGACTTCGCCGGTTTCCGGGTTGGTCACGACCATCGCCGCTTCCACGTCATCGGGCCCCTTGCGGCCGGAAAGACGTTTGAACGTGTCATTGACCGAGGCTTCAGCCTTCATCTGCAGGATCGGGTCGAAACTGGTGAAGATCCGCAGGCCTTCTTCGGTCAAGTCCTCGTCACGGTAGTCTTCACGCAACTGGCGTTTGACCAGATCGATGAAGCCCGGGAACGAGCTGTCGGCCAGCTTGCCGCGCGAGGTCACGCCCAGCGGCATTTTCTTTGCTGCCTCCACCTGTTCGGCAGACGCAACACCCTGCTGCTCAAGCACGTCGAGCACCAGGTTACGCCGCTCCAGCGCCCGCTCCGGGTTGCGCCGCGGGTTGTAATAGGACGGGCCCTTGACCATGCCGACCAACAGCGCGACCTGATGCAGTTTCAGCTCGGACAATGGCTGGCCGAAGAAGAACTGACTGGCCAGACCGAAACCGTGCACTGCACGCTGTCCGTCCTGACCGACGAAGACTTCATTGAGGTACGCCTCAAGAATTTCCTTCTTGTCGTAATGCAGCTCAAGCAGCATCGCCATCATCGCTTCGGTGAGCTTGCGGGTCAGGCTGCGTTCGTTGGTGAGGTAGAAGTTCTTGACCAGTTGCTGAGTCAGCGTACTGCCGCCCTGGGTCATCTTGCCGCCGGATGTGTTGACCCAGATCGCCCGGGCAATCGACTTCGGCGAGACGCCCCAGTGACTGTAGTAATCCCGGTCTTCCACGGCGACCAGGGTTTCCAGCAGGTACGGCGGCACCTGATCGAGCTTGATCAGAATCCGGTCTTCAAGGTTTTTCGGGTAGATCCCGCCGATCAGCAGCGGCTCCAGACGCACCACCGACAGCTTCGATCCGTTCGTCGCCGACAGTTCGGCCACGTAATCACCGGAGAAACGCACGCGCACCGGTTGCGGTTTCTCGAGGCCTTCGTAGAACTGGAAGCCACGGGTATTCAAATCGACGGTGTTGCCGTTGACCGCCGCAGCGCCGGGGCCATTGCTCACGGCTTCGCGGCGATAGCCCAGGGCATCGAGTTCGGTGAGGAAATCGTCCTTGCTCAACTTCTGTCCGACGAACAGCTCGAGCGGGCGCGCGTACACCTTGGCCGGGATGGTCCAGCGCTTGCCGGAAAACTTCTCCTGCACCACGGCATCGAGGTAAACGGCGAAGCCGGCCAGCACCACAAGGCCGACCAGACTGAGTTTAAGGGCCCAGCCCAACCATGGGCGCAGGCCCCGGGAAGGTGGTTTTTTAGGGGTACGGGGGGATCGAGTACGAGTCATGGCGGCGGATTATACGCACTTTATTCATACTCAACAGGAGCGCTCCGAGGTTTGCGTCGGGCGGGCGAGCGGCCATAATGGCGACCTCGAATTTCCCCAGTCTCTGAAGGATCGCCCGTGAGCCAGTCCCTGATCGCTGCCCTGCAAAACCCGGCCCTATACCCGCACCCTGTCGAAGGGTTTCAGGTCATCGAAACCCATATTTCGTGGGTTCTGCTCACCGGTCCTTACGCTTATAAAGTGAAGAAACCGGTGAATTTCGGTTTTCTCGATTTCACCAGCCTCGAATCACGCGAGCATTTCTGTGGCGAGGAGCTGCGACTGAATCAGCGCCTGACCGACGATTTGTATCTGGAAGTGTTGCCAGTGACCGGCAGCGCCGAAGCACCACAACTGGGCGGCGAAGGCCCGGCCATCGAATACGTGCTGAAAATGCGCCAGTTCCCGCAAACCGGTCTTTTGAGCACCCTGCAAGCCAATGGCGAACTGACCACCACACACATCGACGAAATGGCCGAGCAGATCGCTCGTTTCCACCTCAATGCGCCAAAGGTTCCGGCCGAGCATGAAGCCGGTACCCCGGATGCTGTCATGGCGCCGGTCTCGCAGAACTTCGAACAGATCCTGCCGTTCCTCAGCGACAAGAACGATCTGCTGCAACTCGAAGCGCTGAAAGCCTGGGCCGAAAGCAGCTTCGAACGCCTCAAGCCACTGTTCGCCCAGCGCAAGGCCGAGGGCTTCACCCGCGAATGCCACGGTGACATCCACTTGGGCAACGCCACCGTCATCGACGGCAAAGTGGTGATCTTCGACTGCATCGAGTTCAACGAACCGTTCCGCTTCACTGACGTCTGGGCCGACACTGGCTTCCTGGCGATGGACCTGGAAGACCGTGGCCTGAAATCCCTGGCCCGTCGTTTCATCAGCCAATACCTGGAGCTGACTGGCGACTATCAGGGTCTGGAAGTGTTGAACTTCTACAAGGCGTACCGAGCGCTGGTTCGTGCGAAGGTTGCGCTGTTCAGCATGCCTGCCGACGCAACCCCGGTGCAGCGCGCAACGACCCTGCGCCAATATCGCAACTACGCCAACCTGGCGGAAAGCTACAGCACCATTCCTTCGCGCTTCATGGCGATCACCCACGGCGTATCCGCTGTGGGCAAAAGCCACGTTGCCATGCGTCTGGTCGAAGCGCTGGGCGCGATTCGCCTGCGTTCCGACGTTGAACGCAAGCGTCTGTTCGGCGAGCAAACCGTTGCCAACGATGTTCAGGCCGGGATCTACAGCGCCGATGCCAGCACCGCGACTTATGCTCGTCTGCATGAAATCGCCGAAGTCATCCTGCACGCCGGTTTCCCGGTGGTGATCGACGCCACGTACCTCAAGCGCGAACAACGCGACAACGCCGCCAAAGTTGCCGAAGCCACCGGCACGCCTTTCCTGATCCTCGATTGCAATGCTCCACAGGCAGTGATCGAGAGCTGGCTGGCGATTCGTCAGGCAGACAAGAAGGATCCGTCCGACGCGACCCTCGCCGTGATCGAAGCACAGCAGGCTAACCGCGAAGCCCTGACGCCGGATGAAATCCTGCGCAGCAAACGCGTGCAGACCAATGAATCCGGCACTCTGGACACCGTCGTGGCGCAGATCCGCCAGCGTCTGCCAGGTCTGTAAGAAACTATTTCGGCCGTGAAGCCCTCGCTCGCTTCACGGCCGTCAAATAGTGGCACTATACTGGCGTCATAAAACCAACAGGTGATACGACATGAGCCAGCCGAAACTTCTCGACACCCCGCTTTATGCCTTGCTGCACAAAGACGACATCGCAGGTTTCAACAATGAACGCCCGAAAGACGGCCCGATCGACATGGTCGGCGGTGATTTTCGCGGCCTCGACCTGCGTGAACTGAACGCCGATGGCGTGGATTTCCGGGACGCCTACTTCCGTTCCGCCGACCTGCGCGGCATCGACTTTCGCAACGCTTCGCTGGAAGGCGCGAGCCTGGCGCATGCGCAGATTTCCGGTGCCTACTTTCCGCCGGAGCTAAGTGCAGACGAAATCCTGATGTCGATGAATTTCGGTACGCGCCTGCGTTATCGTACCCGCTGATCTTTTGGAAACCTGAACCGTCCAGCGCCCCCGCTTTGCGCTGGATTGCGTGCCATTGGTAATTCTCCCTCGCCCTCCCCATCCTGATTCATCCGCGGAAACTGACCTTTCTTAGAAGCGTTTGCGTTGAATCCGACCAAACAACCACGCTTTTCCTACTGATGGCTACACTCCTGAGAAGATCGCCCACGCACCATTCGGCCGTCGCAAGGAGGCTTGATGAATGATGAACTGCAACACCTGAAGAATCTTGGCAAGACGTCGGCGCAATGGCTGCATGCCGTGGGCATCCACAGCGCCTCGGATCTGCGTCGCCTTGGCGCCGTGGATGCCTATCGGGCCGTGCGCACACGCGGGTTCCGGGCGTCGAAGGTGTTGTTGTATGCGATCGAAGGGGCTTTGATGGATGTGCACTGGAACGACATTCCAGCCGAACGCAAGGACGCTCTGAACAAACAGCTGGAAGCCATTTCCTCTCGCCACAAGAACTGACGGGCACTGACAGTCATGTACCTGCTCGGGGAACAATCGGCCCAGGCCGATGCATTGATCAACCACTTGCAGAGCTTGCCTGCGCAATGGCTTGAAGGCCTGGAGCCGTGCGGGCCGCCGCTGGAATTTGAAGCCACGGATGATCTGTTGGCACGTTTGCCGGACGACCAGCTGTTTTTGCTGACGCAAGGTGTCATCAACGGGCGACTCTGCGGTCGCGGCTTGTTTTACTGGCACGAGGGAGATTTGATCGGCCTGCAACAGGGTCCGGGATGGGCGGATTGCAGCTTGTACGCCGATAACCCGCTGACTTTACGGCCTTATCACCGAAGCGATTTGTTTCAACATGTGTATGGCGACTTTTCGCGCTCGGAACAGTTTCTGCGCTACCTGCTCGGGCAAATGGCACTGCTGGCGCATGCAGTCGCCGAGTTCAAGCCGCGCGAGTTTCGCAGCACCAATGGTTTCAAGCGGGTCGAAGCCGGAGACGTTCTGATCCGCGAGGGCGATGTCGCCGACCATGTATTCGTGATTATCGAAGGACACGCCGAAGCGTTTGTTAACGGACACAAGGTAGGCGACGTGCCCAAGGATGAAATATTCGGCGCAATGGCCGTGTTCACCGGCGAACCGCGCAACGCAACAGTCATTGCCCGGCAAGCGAGCACCGTGATGCTGATCCCCGGCGATCAGTTTCTGAGCATGACCCGCAGCAATCCGAAAATCGCCCACAGCCTGATCGAAAGCATGGCGCGGCGCATCGACGAGCTCAACAAGCAGCTGACGGGATCGAACAGTCAGGTAACGCCCGTATACACAGGCCGTTGACGCCCTTGCCGGGACAAAACGACAGAAATGAAAAAACAGTAGTTGACTCGTTAATGAGAATCGCTATGATTATCACAACTGGTCGCGAGATCAGTCGATATTCTGAAAAGCCCTTGGTTCGGACTCTCAGATTATCTCCTCATCAGGCTAATCACGGTTATTTGACCCGGTTTTTACCGGGTCTTTTTTTGCCTGTGGAAAAGTCATTTTTTGCCGAACTGTTTACGCATTTCGGCGCAATAATCCGGTTTCGGTGTGGCGGGGGTGAACCAGACATAATCAGCCATCGCCGCCGTGATCTGACTGCCCTGCTCCGCCAGCATCAGCACCGTCGGCGCTTCGGGCGCGCCCAGATCCAGCACATGCAGCGGCACACCGACATCCTTGCGCGCGTGATACGCACCCGCCAATAACAAGGCAGGCGCGGGCGCCGCCAACAATCGCGAGGCCATGCGTCGATCCCGCTGTTGCTGAACCGCCAGCATCGCCGGCATCTGTGATGACGGCAGCAAGCCGCAGTGAGAATCGCCGATCTGCTCCAACAACGTTTCTTTCACAGATTTGGCGTTGCTGCGCTCGCCGCTCAGGACAGGAGGATCGCGATAGAACGCGCGAATTTCGATGTTATCGAGATTGGCCGCCAGCAAAGGCCAGGATTGCGTCAGGGCGAACCGAACAATCGGCCCGTAGAGATTCCAGTCCCAACCGTCCTGCCAGGCCAATGCAGCAGGAAGATCCGCCGGCGGCGTTGAGGCATGTCGTACGTCATCAACCCGCGACTGTTGATCGGGTGTCAGCATTTCCAGCAGGAGGCTGCCCTGAGGGCGCGAGTCTTCGAGGTTCTGTAACAACCACAATTGAATGGCATGGTGATCGACGTTGTCATGCTGCTCGCCGATAACCACCCGCGATGGATTGCTCAGCTGAGTCAGTAATTGCTGCGCCGTCAGCCTCTCGCCAGTGCGCAGATCCCGGATCTCGCCAACGACCGGCGGCGCCGCAACATGCTGGCAGCCTGCGAGCCACACCACCGCCAACAGCAAAGTCCTGCGCATATCTTCACCTCGATGACGAAATCAGCGGGCGATGATCAGCGGATGCCCGCGCTCCGGGTGCGGTTGCACCAGCACTTCCAGACCGAAAACCGCCTTCAGCGATTCCGGACGCAATACCTGCTCAGGTGTATCCAGTGCGACCGGGCGCCCGCCTTCCAGCAGCAGGATGCGATCACAATAGCGCGCCGCCAGATTCAGATCATGCAGGATCACCAGCACCGCCGCGCCGCGATCGGCAAATTCGCGCACTGCCTGCAGCGTCGTGTGTTGATGCAATGGATCAAGCATTGAGGTCGGCTCATCGAGCAGTAACGTCTGCCCCGCCTGCCCCGGCCAGAGCTGCGCCAGCACCCGCGCCAGATGCACCCGCTGACGCTCACCGCCGGACAGTGCCAGATAACTGCGGCCACTCAGGTGTCCGGCATCGGCCGCCCGTAATGCGGCAGCGACGATCTCGTCATCGCGCACCCGCCCGCTCTGATAAGGCAGACGCCCCATGCCGACCACTTCTTCAACGCGAAAGGCAAAATCCAGGGTCGATACCTGCGGCAACACCGCCAGCCGCTGGGCGCGCTGAGTGCCACTCCAGTGGCTCAATACCTCACCGTCCAGCAACACTTCCCCTTCATGTGCGCTCAGCTCACCGCACAACGCGCCGAGCAAGGTGCTTTTGCCGGCGCCATTCGGCCCCAGCACGCCCAGCACTTCGCCCGGTTCGAGCTGCAGGCTGACGTCGGCCAGAACGGTCTTGCGGCCACGGCGGATGTGCAGATTGTGCGCGCACAGCATCAGGCACGCCCTCGCAGCAACAGATAAAGGAAGAACGGCGCACCGATGAACGCGGTGACGATGCCGATCGGCAGCTCCGCCGGTGCCAGCGCCAGACGCGCCACCAGATCCGCCAGCAACAACAGACTGGCACCGGCCAGCACCGATGCCGGCAGCAATACCCGGTGATCCGGCCCCGCGAGCAAGCGCACCAGATGCGGCACCACCAATCCGACAAAGCCAATCATGCCCGCCGCGGCCACCGCTGCGCCGACGCCCAGCGCCGTGCAAAACACCAGTTCACGCTTGAGCCGCTCGACATCGATCCCCAGATGCCCGGCTTCCGACTCGCCAAGCAGCAATGCATTGAGTGCCTTGGCCCGACGCGGAAGCCAGAGTGCAACACCGGCAGTGATGATCAGCAGCGGCCACAACCGCGCATAACTCGCGCCGTTAAGGCTGCCCAGGTTCCAGAACGTCAATGTGCGCAATGTTGCGTCGTCGGCCAGATAGGTAAACAACCCCACCGCCGAACTCGCCAGCGCCGTCAGAGCAATACCCGCCAGCAACATGGTCGCCACATGGGTCTGCCCGTTGCGGCGACCGAGGCGATAGACCAGCGCCGTCACGCCGAGCCCGCCAAGAAACGCGCAAACCGACAGCAGATAAGGCCCGAACCACTCGGGCAGACCGCCGAAAAACGAACCGCCGACGATCGCCACCGCAGCACCCAACGCCGCGCCGCTCGAGACGCCGACCAACCCCGGATCGGCCAGCGGATTGCGAAACAGCCCCTGCATCGCCACCCCGGACAGCGCCAGCACACCGCCAACTGCCAACCCGAGCAGCGTACGCGGCAAACGAATCTGCCCGAGAATCAGCTCAGCCTGCTCCAGCCCGTCCGGCGCCAGCGGCACACCGATCATGCGCAGGGTAGCGCGCAAGGTATCAAACAACGGCAGGCTGACCGGCCCCAACGCCAGCGACAGCCAGATCGCCAGCAAACACAGCAGGATCAGGCCGATGAACAAGCCACGGGGTTTGACCAGCGTGGTCATTGGCCGCTCGGTGCCGGATAGAAACCGTCAGACAGGGTCTTCAGCGCAGCCGGCAAACGCGGCCCGAGCCCGCCCACCAGCAGCGTCGGGTCCAGCTCCAGCACGCGTCCGGCCTTGGCCGCACGGCTGGAATTGAGGATCGGGTTTTCCTTGAACAACGCTGCTTTCGCCGCCTCGCCGGTCAGCGCACGGTCAGCGAACACCAGCACTTCAGGATCGAGACTGGCCAGGGACTCCACGGAAAACGGCTTGTAACCGGTGTGGGTCGCAAGGTTATGCCCGCCCGCCTGTTGCAGCAGCCAGTCGGCGGCGGTGTCCTTGCCGGCGATCAGTGGTTTGCCGCCGGCATGGCCGAGCAGCAACAGCACGCCCGGCGCCTTCTGTTTAGTCTGCGCTTGGGCCACACGCGCCTTTTGCGCATCGAGTTGCTGTTGATAACGTTGCAGCAATTGCACGGCCTGGCTTTCAGCGCCCAGTAACTGCCCCAGATGGGTGACGTTTTTTTCCAGCGTCGGCAGATCCGGCTGAGCCGAGAACAATTCCACCTGCACCTTGGCGTTGCGAACCTGCGAGATCACTGGCGGCGGGCCCATTTCTTCGGTACCGATCAGGATGTCCGGACGCAGGCTGAGGATGCCTTCGGCCGACAGGCTGCGCTGATAGCCGATGCTCGGCAGCGACTGAAGGGATTGCGGATGCTGGCTGGTGGTGTCGACGCCCACCAACCTGGACTCGCCACCCAATGCACTCACCCACTCCGACAAGGCGCCGCCGGCGCTGACCCAACGTTGCGGCAACTCGGCCGCTGCAGCCTGGTGGCTGACCAAAAGTCCGACACACAGCACAGCAACGCGGGTACTCAAGCGCATAGACAGCTTCCTTGAAAGGTTTTCCCGGGCATCGGGACGGCAGGCCAAGTATCCTCGGCAGCGGTCACCTCGCCACGGGCGAAGGCGGCCATTTGATAATTGTTTGCATTTGAACGTCAAGCTCGGACATATCCAGACACGAGCCGACACTGAGGATAGCCATGAAGTTTCTCTGCGCGGGTGCCGATCTGGTTGAAGGCGGCAGTCGCGGTTTCGATATCGACGGCAAAAAACTGTTTGCCGTGCGCCGCGCGGGGCAGGCTTACGTCTATCTCAATCGCTGCCCGCATCGGGGCGTCGGCCTGGAATGGCATCCCGACCAGTTTCTCGACCCGAGCAACAGCCTGATCCAGTGCGCCACCCACGGCGCACTGTTTCTGATCGAGGACGGAGAATGCGTCGCCGGCCCGTGCGCCGGGCAATCGCTGACGGCCATCCCTTGCCGTGAAGACGCGCAAGGGCTGTGGATCGATGTTTAACCGTTGAGCAGCACGTCCAGGCGCCGGTCGATCACCATCTCTTCATGGCTCAAACGCACGCCATACGCCAGTACTTCGACCCCACACGCCACCGCCTCGCGCAGCGCAGCGGCGTAGGTCGCGTCGATCTCCTCGGCCGGACGCACCGCTTCGACACCCGTGAGATTGACGCAGTACAACTGCACCGCGCGAATCCCGTCCCGGGCCAGATGCGCCAGCTCACGCAAATGCTTGGCGCCGCGCTCTGTCACCGCATCGGGAAATGCCGCGACCGCCGTGCCGTCGAAACCCAGCGTGACACTTTTCACTTCCACGTAGGCCGGGCCCGCCGGGTAATCGAGGCGAAAATCGATCCGGCTCTTTTCCTGTCCGTATGCCACTTCGCGCTTGAGCCCGGTAAACCCGTTCAATTCACTGATGACGCCGGTCTGCAAAGCTTCTTCGACCAGTGTGTTGGCGCGTCCGGTGTTCACGCAAAACAGCCGGCCCTGCGGAGTTTCGCCGACTTCCCAGGTACCGGGCAGCTTGCGTTTCGGATCATTGGAGCGGCTGAACCAGACCTGCCCGCCCTCGACCTGACAATTGAGCATCGAACCGGTGTTCGGGCAATGAATGGTCAGGAACTCGCCGCCAACGGTTTCGATATCGGCGAGAAAGCGTTTGTAACGGCGGATCAACCGTCCCTCTTCAAGAGGAGGATGAAAGCGCATCAGCCTTGCCAGCTCTTCAAGCCACGGGCGATGCGTTCCACCGCTTCCTGCAGGCGAGGGAGGTTTTGCGTGTAGGCAAAGCGCACATGATGGCCGGCCTGATAACGACCGAAATCCAGGCCCGGGGTGAATGCCACGTGCTCGGTTTCAAGGAAATGCCGGCAGAACGCGAAGGCATCGCCGCCGAACTGGCTGATATCGGCATACAAGTAGAAGGCGCCTTCCGGCTCTACGGCGATATTGAAGCCCAGCTCCCGCAGAGCGGGAAGCAGGAAATCGCGGCGACGACCGAATTCGGCGCGGCGCTCTTCGAGGATCGCGATGGTCTCTGGCTCGAAACAGGCCAGCGCCGCATGCTGGGCCATGCTCGGCGCGCTGATGTAGAGGTTCTGCGCGAGCTTTTCCAGCTCACTGACGGCCGCATCCGGCGCCACCAGCCAGCCGAGGCGCCAACCCGTCATGCCGAAATACTTGGAAAAACTGTTGAGGACAAACGCACTGTCGTCGACTTCCAGAACACTGGCGGCATCGGTGCCGTAAGTCAGGCCGTGGTAGATCTCGTCCACCACAAGATGCCCGTGGCGCGCCTTGATGGCTGTGGATAACCCCGCCAGTTCGTCGCGCGTCAGGATCGTTCCGGTCGGATTGGCGGGCGAAGCCACCAAGGCGCCGACACTGTCGTGATCCCAGTGGCGCTCCACCAGATCAGGCGTCAGTTGATACCTGACATCCGGGCCTACAGGAACCAGTTGCGCCGCGCCCTCGACCAGACGCAAAAATTGCCGGTTGCACGGATAGCCGGGGTCGGCCAGCAGCCAGTGCTTGCCCGGATCCACCAGCAATGCGCTGGCCAGCAGCAGGGCCCCGGAGCCGCCCGGAGTGATCAGAATGCGCCGCGGGTCGATATTCAGACCATAACGGGTCTGATAAAAACCGGAAATCGCCTCCCGCAGCTCGGGAATCCCGCGCGCTGCGGTGTAACGGGTCTTGCCCGCCGTCAGCGCAGCCTGGCCGGCGCGGATGATCGGCTCGGCCGTCGTGAAGTCCGGCTCACCGATTTCCAGGTGGATCACGTCGTGGCCGGCGGCCTGCAATTCATTGGCCCGCGCCAGCAACGCCATCACATGGAACGGTTCGATCGCACGACTGCGCGCACTGTAGGGCTGAGCCATTGGCCTTCCTTCAACGAGTGAAAAGAAACGATTCTACCCATCTGCCGGAACGAGCGAGAACCCGCAGTGGTCACAGCCTCAAGAACACTGGACTGTAACGACCCGAGCGTACGCTCCAGGATTGACTAAAATCAGTGATTGAGCAGGTCTGCAACATTGCCGGACATGGCTTGGCAAACATTTGCAAGCCCCAACGGCCACGCGCTCGACATCCGGGAGTAGCGCGGGCCGAATTGATCTGGTAAGTTCGCCCGCTTGCAGCCGCAGGGCCGGCAGGTGTCGGTGATGGAGCAATCCTGCGCAATGGATTACAAGAGTAGAGGCGGTCCATTTCATGCCCACCCAAGCAAAGCAACAGGCAAGTCAGACCCTCAGCGGTTTCGAACCCTACGTCCCGAAAGCGGGCGAAGAGTACATGGGCGCTCCAATGCGCGCGCACTTCACCAAGATCCTGTCCAAGTGGAAGCAGGAGTTGATGCAGGAAGTCGACCGCACTGTTGATCACATGAAAGACGAAGCGGCCAACTTTCCTGATCCGGCCGACCGTGCCAGCCAGGAAGAAGAGTTCGCCCTCGAGCTGCGCGCCCGCGACCGCGAGCGCAAACTGATCAAGAAAATCGACAAGACCCTGCAACTGATCGAAGACGAAGAGTACGGCTGGTGCGACTCTTGCGGCATCGAGATCGGCGTCAAGCGCCTCGAAGCCCGCCCGACTGCCGACATGTGCGTCGACTGCAAGAACCTGGCGGAAATCAAGGAAAAGCAGGTCGGCAAGTAATCCCGACCTGAACGAAAAACGGAGCGTGCGAACGCTCCGTTTTTGTTTCTGCCGTTTTTTACTCTTCAAGTAACATCGCCCTCATGACTGCCAACACTTCCCCCGCCTACATCGGCCGCTTCGCCCCCACGCCCAGTGGCCACCTGCACTTCGGTTCGCTGGTCGCCGCCCTCGCTTCCTATCTGGACGCCCGCTCGGTGAACGGCCGCTGGCTGGTGCGCATGGAGGATCTCGATCCGCCCCGTGAAGAGCCCGGCGCGCAAGCGGCGATTCTCAAGGCGCTGGAAAGCTATGGCTTCGAATGGGACGGCGAAATGGTCCGCCAAAGCGATCGGCACAAAGCCTACGCCCAGGTGCTCGACAGCCTGTTCAATCACGGCCTCGCCTACGCCTGCACCTGTTCGCGCAAACAGCTGGAGCCGTATCACGGCATTTATCCTGGGCTATGCCGCAACGCCGGCCATGACCAGGAAGATGCCGCGATCCGCCTGCGCGTACCGGAGCTGGAATATCACTTCATCGACCGGGTGCAGGGCGAATACCGCCAACATCTGGGCCGCGACGTGGGTGATTTCGTGATCCGTCGCCGCGACGGTCTCTACGCCTACCAACTGGCGGTGGTGCTGGACGATGCCTGGCAGGGCATCACCGACATCGTGCGCGGTGCCGATCTGCTCGACTCGACGCCGCGCCAGCTGTACCTGCAAGAACTGCTGGGCCTGCGTCAGCCGCGTTATCTGCACTTGCCCCTGATCACCCAGCCGGACGGCAACAAGCTCGGCAAGTCCTATCGCTCGCCACCGCTGGAAGCCGGTCAGGCCACGCCATTGTTGCTGAGAGCCTTGCGTGCGCTGGGGCAAGAGCCGGGGCCCGAACTGGCCCACGCCTCGCCACAGGAACTGCTGAAATGGGGCAGCACCCACTGGGATGCGACAAAGATCCCGCGCACACTGACCCTGCCCGAAGCGCGACTGCTGTGACGACACTTGCAGTGGCGCGCCCATCCGTTACCATCGCCGCACGTTTTCGGGCACGCGCATAAAAAAGAGAGGCCGGGATGTACATCTATCGCTTGGTCCTGCTTCTGGTCGTGGGGATCTACCTGTTTTCTCCCGCCATCATGGATTGGTGGATCGACGCTACGGGCGCCTGGTATCGCCCTTATCTGCTCTGGCTGATCCTGATTGTCGTGACCTTCATCCTGCAGAGCCAAAAAGATGCCGATGAGCTTTAGCCTGACCCAGATGCTGCTGATCAGCGCCGCCTACCTGGCCGCGTTGTTCGGCGTGGCCTGGATCAGTGAACGGGGCATGATCCCGCGGGCGATCATTCGCCATCCGTTGACCTACACCCTGTCGCTGGGGGTTTACGCCAGTGCGTGGGCGTTCTACGGCACGGTGGGTCTGGCTTATCAGTATGGCTACGGCTTTCTGTCCAGCTATCTCGGGGTGTCCGGCGCGTTCCTGCTGGCGCCGGTGCTGCTGTATCCGATCCTCAAGATCACCCGCACCTATCAGCTGTCGTCGCTGGCGGACCTGTTCGCCTTCCGCTTTCGCAGCACCTGGGCCGGTGCGCTGACCACGATTTTCATGCTGATCGGCGTCCTGCCATTGCTGGCCCTGCAGATTCAGGCCGTAGCCGATTCCATCGGCATCCTCACCGGCGAACCGGTGCAGAATCGCGTAGCCCTGGCATTCTGTGCGCTGATCATCCTGTTCACGATTTTCTTCGGCTCCCGTCACATCGCCACCCGTGAAAAGCACGAAGGGCTGGTCTTCGCGATTGCCTTCGAATCGGTGATCAAACTGGTGGCCCTCGGCGGCGTGGGCCTCTACGCGCTGTACGGCGTATTCGACGGCCCGCAACAGCTCGAACTGTGGCTGCTGCAGAACCAGACCGCCCTCGCCGCCCTGCACACCCCGTTGCAGGAAGGCCCGTGGCGCACGTTGCTGCTGGTGTTTTTCGCCTCGGCGATCGTGATGCCGCACATGTATCACATGACCTTCACCGAAAACCTCAACCCGCGCTCGCTGGTCAGCGCGAGCTGGGGTCTGCCGCTGTTCCTGCTGTTGATGAGCCTGGCCGTGCCGCTGATTCTCTGGGCCGGCCTGAAGCTCGGCGCCACCACCAATCCGGAATACTTCACCCTCGGCATCGGCATCGCCGCCAACAGCAAATCGCTGGCCCTTCTGGCGTATGTCGGCGGCCTGTCGGCGGCCAGCGGCCTGATCATTGTCACCACATTGGCGCTGTCGGGCATGGCCCTGAACCACCTGGTGCTGCCGCTCTATCAGCCACCGGCCGAGGGCAATATCTATCGCTGGCTGAAATGGACCCGCCGGGCGCTGATCGTCGCGATCATCATGGCCGGCTTCTGCTTCTACCTGATGCTGGGCGCCGAGCAGGATCTGGCCAACCTCGGCATCGTCGCTTTCGTAGCCACCCTGCAGTTTCTGCCCGGTGTGCTGTCGGTGCTGTACTGGCCGACCGCCAATCGTCGCGGCTTTATCGCCGGTCTGCTGGCGGGGATCGTGGTGTGGGTCGTGACCATGCTGCTGCCGCTGGTCGGCAATCTGCAGGGTTTCTATATTCCGCTGCTGAACATGATCTATGTGCTGGACGACACCAGCTGGCACATGGCGGCCATCGCCTCGCTGGCGGCCAACGTGTTGATGTTCACGCTGATTTCGCTGTTCACCAATGCCAGCCCGGAAGAAGCCAGCGCTGCCGAAGCCTGCGCTGTGGATAACGTGCGCCGTCCGCAACGCCGCGAACTGCACGCCGCCTCGCCCCAGGAATTCGCCACGCAACTGGCCAAGCCGCTGGGCGCCAAGGCTGCACAGAAGGAAGTCGAGCAGGCCCTGCGCGACCTTTATCTGCCTTTCGATGAACGCCGCCCTTATGCCTTGCGCCGCTTGCGTGACCGGATCGAAGCCAACCTCTCCGGCCTGATGGGCCCGAGCGTAGCCCAGGACATGGTGGAAACCTTCCTGCCGTACAAGGCCGGCGGCGAAAACTACGTCACCGAAGACATCCACTTCATCGAAAGCCGCCTCGAGGATTACCACTCGCGCCTCACCGGCCTGGCTGCCGAACTCGATGCCCTGCGCCGCTACCACCGCCAGACCTTGCAGGAACTGCCGATGGGCGTCTGCTCGCTGGCCAAGGATCAGGAGATCCTGATGTGGAACAAGGCCATGGAAGAGCTGACCGGGATTGCCGCGCAACGGGTCGTCGGCTCGCGCCTGAGTACCATTGCCAATCCGTGGAAAGAATTGCTGCAAGGTTTCATCAACCTGCCCGACGAACATTTGCACAAGCAGCATCTGGCGCTCGACGGCCAGACCCGCTGGCTGAACCTGCACAAAGCGGCCATCGACGAGCCGTTGGCACCGGGTAACAGCGGCCTCGTGCTGTTGGTGGAAGACCTGACTGAAACCCAGATGCTCGAAGACAAACTGGTGCACTCCGAACGCCTGGCCAGCATCGGTCGTCTCGCGGCCGGCGTGGCGCATGAAATCGGCAACCCGATCACCGGCATTGCCTGTCTTGCGCAAAATCTTCGGGAAGAACGCGAAGAAGACGGCGAACTGACGGAAATCAGCGGCCAGATCCTCGAGCAGACCAAACGCGTGTCACGCATCGTGCAGTCGTTGATGAGCTTCGCCCATGCCGGCAGCCATCAGCACAGCGACGAGCCCGTCTGTCTGGCGGAAGTGGCTCAGGACGCCATCGGTCTGCTGGCGTTGAACCGGCGCAACTTCGAAGTCCAGTTCTACAACCTGTGCGACCCGGATCACTGGGTTGAAGGCGACCCGCAACGTCTCGCCCAGGTGCTGATCAATCTGCTCTCCAACGCCCGTGACGCCTCGCCTGCCGGCAGTGCGGTGCGGGTCAAGAGCGAGGCCGGCGAACACACGGTCGATCTGATCGTCGAGGACGAAGGCAGCGGTATTCCAGCGAGCATCATGGACCGATTGTTCGAACCCTTCTTCACCACCAAGGATCCTGGCGAAGGCACCGGTCTGGGCCTTGCACTGGTCTATTCCATCGTTGAAGAGCATTATGGACAAATCACCATCGACAGCCCGGCTGATGTTCAGAGCCAGCGCGGCACCCGTATCCGGGTGACTTTGCCGCGCCATGTCGAAGCGACGTCCGCTGTGAACTGAGACCGTCGAGAGTATCGAATCAATGCCGCACATTTTGATCGTCGAAGACGAAACCATTATCCGCTCCGCCTTGCGCCGCCTGCTGGAACGCAACCAGTACCAGGTCAGCGAAGCCGGTTCAGTGCAGGAAGCACAAGAACGCTTCAGTATTCCCACATTCGATCTGATCGTCAGCGACCTGCGTCTGCCGGGTGCTCCGGGCACCGAGCTGATCAAGCTCGGCCAGGGCACGCCGGTGCTGATCATGACCAGCTACGCCAGCCTGCGCTCGGCGGTCGACTCGATGAAGATGGGTGCGGTGGATTACATCGCCAAGCCTTTCGACCACGATGAAATGCTTCAGGCTGTCGCGCGGATCCTGCGTGATCGCCAGTCGGCGCCTGCCGCCGGTGAAGCAGCGCCTTCCAAATCGGCCAACGGCAACGGCAAATCCGCCATCGACAACAGCAATGGCGAGATCGGCATCATCGGCTCCTGCCCGCCGATGCAGGACCTTTACGGCAAGATCCGTAAAGTCGCCCCGACCGATTCCAATGTGCTGATCCAGGGCGAGTCCGGCACCGGTAAAGAGCTGGTGGCCCGCGCCCTGCACAACCTGTCGAAACGCGCCAAGGCACCGATGATCTCGGTGAACTGCGCCGCCATTCCGGAAAGCCTGATCGAGTCCGAACTGTTCGGTCACGAGAAAGGCGCGTTCACCGGAGCCAGCGCCGGTCGCGCCGGTCTGGTGGAAGCGGCGGACGGAGGCACGCTGTTCCTCGACGAGATTGGCGAACTGCCTCTGGAAGCTCAGGCCCGCCTGTTGCGCGTACTGCAGGAAGGCGAAATTCGCCGGGTTGGCTCGGTGCAGTCGCAGAAGGTCGATGTCCGGTTGATCGCTGCAACCCACCGGGACCTCAAGAGCCTGGCGAAAATCGGCCAGTTCCGTGAGGACTTGTACTACCGCCTCCACGTGATCGCGTTGAAACTGCCAGCCCTGCGCGAGCGCGGCGCCGACGTCAACGAAATCGCCAATGCGTTCCTCGCTCGCCAGAGCGCGCGCATCAACCGCACCGACCTGAAATTTGCCGCCGATGCCGAACAGGCGATCCGGCACTATTCCTGGCCGGGCAACGTGCGGGAACTGGAAAACGCCGTCGAGCGCGCCGTGATTCTGAGTGAAAGCCCGGAAATCTCCGCCGACCTGTTGGGCATCGACATCGAGCTGGGGGATCTGGAGGACGACGAGTTCATCGGTCTGCCGGCGCAACCGGCCGGTAACGCCAGCAACAGCAGTCACGAGCCGACCGAAGATCTGTCGCTGGAAGATTACTTTCAGCATTTCGTGCTCGAGCATCAGGACCACATGACCGAGACTGAACTGGCGCGCAAACTGGGCGTCAGCCGCAAATGCCTGTGGGAACGCCGTCAGCGTCTGGGCATTCCACGGCGCAAGACCGGGGTCGCCAGCGAGAGCTGAACGTTACCTGTCGAGTGTGCGGGTAACGGGTGAGGATGTGAAAAAACTGTTACCTCAGTCTTTTCACGTAACAGAAGCCGGGGTTATCGGTAACGAAACCCCGGCTTTTTTTCGCCACGAGAAAACGGCTATATCGACCTAACCCCTTGTTTTATTGGGCTTCGCAAAAGTTGGCACGGCCCCTGCTATATCTTTGGTACAAGAACAATAACAAGCAATGCACAAGACAATAAAAATAAGACGAATCGACTCACGCACAATAAAAACAAGACGGCGAGAGGCGCAGCTAACTGATTCTTTTGGAGAGGCGTTGTATTTGGGGCTTGCCCCACGACCAGGCCGAGAACAACAAAAACTGTCCTAAGACAGAGCCTGTACTGGTTGGATCGAGAGATCACTGCAATTCAGCGACCAAAGCAATCCGTTTGCTCTTGGCTCCCGATTGGGAGGGTCATGAAGGAAAAGCTTCATGGCGAGGGCACTCAACAAAAACAAGAAGCCCGAATCAATAATAAAAAGAGCACGCAACTACTTCTTGGGGAGCTTCGGCTCCCCTTGTAGTTTCTCCTTTCCGGGAAATTCTCCCTTTCTGGCGCATCTCCACCCCTCTAGCCTGCGGCCTGCAGCGCAAAACGGCAGCGTCCTACACCATCCCTCGACTAAATGCTAGAATCCCGGCCCATCATGCGGTCATTCTCTGGTATGGCCGAACATTCCTTCAAACAGTGCATCCCATGCTGAAGAAGCTGTTCCAGTCATTCCGAACTCCCCTGCGTCGTACGCAACACATCCGTAGCACGCCTGAAGTCCTCAACAGCGGCCAACATTCGCTGCAAAAGGCGCAATTCAGCCGATACGCGGTCAACATCGTCGAACGTCTGCAGGGCGCCGGCTACCAGGCCTATCTGGTTGGCGGCTGCGTGCGAGACATGCTGCTGGGCATCACGCCCAAAGACTTTGACGTTGCCACCAGCGCCACCCCCGAGCAGGTCCGCGCCGAATTCCGCAATGCGCGGATCATCGGCCGCCGCTTCAAGCTGGTACACATCCATTTCGGTCGTGAAATCATCGAGGTCGCGACCTTCCGCGCCAATCACCCGCAAAACGAAGACGACGAAGACAGCAACCAGTCTTCGCGCAACGAGAGCGGGCGCATTCTGCGCGACAACGTCTACGGCACACTGGAAGAAGACGCGCAGCGCCGCGACTTCACCATCAACGCCCTGTATTACGACCCGGTCAGCGAGCGCATTCTCGATTACGCCAACGGCGTGCACGACATCCGCAATCACCTGATCCGCCTGATCGGCGACCCGAAACAGCGCTACCAGGAAGACCCGGTACGGATGCTGCGGGCCGTGCGTTTCGCCGCCAAGCTCAACTTCGGCATCGAAAAGCACACCGTGCAGCCGATCCGCGAACTGGCGCCGATGCTGCGCGAGATTCCGTCGGCCCGGCTGTTCGAGGAAGTGCTCAAGCTGTTCCTCTCCGGGCATGGCGCCATCACCTTCGAGATGCTGGTCGACCTGCAGTTGTTCGCGCCGTTGTTCCCGGCCAGCGCCGATGCGCTGGAATACAACCCGGAATATACCCACACGCTGATCAGCGAAGCACTGACCAACACTGACCTGCGGATCAAGCAGAACAAACCGGTGACCCCGGCGTTCCTGTTCGCCGCGTTGCTGTGGCCAGCCCTGCCGGCCCGCGTGTTGCGTCTGCAGGAACGTGGCATGCCGCCGATTCCGGCGATGCAGGAAGCTGCCCACGAGTTGATCGCCGAACAGTGCCAGCGCATTGCGATTCCAAAACGCTTCACCATGCCGATCCGCGAGATCTGGGACATGCAGGAACGTCTGCCACGCCGCAGCGGCAAACGCGCCGACCTGTTGCTGGACAATCCGCGCTTCCGCGCCGGCTATGACTTCCTGCTGTTGCGTGAAAGCGCCGGTGAGCAGACCGATGGCCTGGGCGAATGGTGGACCGACTATCAGGACGCCAACGACAGCGAGCGCCGCGACATGATCCGCGATCTCAGCGGCAAGGAAGACGGCGCCAGCGGTGCGCCACGCAAGCGTCGCCGCAGCGGCGGTTCCAAGCGCAAGCGCGCCGGCGCACCGAGCGCCACGGGCGAATAAGGCATGGAACGCATCTACATCGGCATGGGCAGCAACCTGGCTGACCCGGCCGAACAACTGCGCAGTGCGGTCGACTCACTGGGGCAACTGCCGGATACGGTCCTGGCTGGCGTGTCTGCCTTTTACCAGAGCGACTCGCTGCTGCCGGGCCAGCCGCGTTATACCAACGCGGTCGCAGCGCTCGACAGCACACTCGCTCCGCTGCAACTGCTCGATGCCTTGCAAGCCATCGAAAACGGTCAGGGTCGCGAACGTCTGGAGCGCTGGGGTCCTCGCACGCTGGATCTGGACATCCTGCTGTTCGGTGACCGCCTGATCGATGAGCCGCGCCTGAAAGTCCCGCATTACCACATGCAGGAGCGTGCATTCGTCCTGTATCCCCTGGCCGAACTGGCCCCCGAAGATCTGCGCCTTGCCGATGGCCGCACCCTTGCCGATCTTCTCGCAGCCTGCCCGTTCGTCGGCCTCGAACGCCTTCCCCACCCCTGACATCTATCCCACATCGACTTATCCAAATCCCGGTTTTTGTCGGACAAAAACTACGAAGATCAGGCCCGCCGGCCCGCTGAATCGCATCAGTAACGCCGGTAACACTCCCGTCGTAACAATGCGGTAACACATGCAATTGACTTCCTGAGGCCTCATCACGACTATAGGCGTCCCGCTGCCGCCAACCCGGCATACAAGGGCGCAATCCAGGCCTTATAAGCACGACAAAAGAGCGTGCGCCTGAATAGATGACGAATCACGCGCGTTACTCGCAGTAGTTTCCAAAGCGCCTGAACGAGGATTTCTTACATGCCAGCCATCACTCTGACCACGCTCCAGAGCCTCAAGCAGAAAGGTGAAAAGATCACCATGCTGACCTGCTATGACGCGACCTTCGCCCACGCCTGCAACGAGGCTGGTGTTGAAGTGCTGCTGGTGGGCGACTCCCTCGGCATGGTCCTGCAAGGTCACGACAGCACCCTGCCGGTGACCATTGCGGAAATGGCCTACCACACCGCCTGCGTCAAGCGCGGCAACACCGACGCCCTGATCCTGGCCGACCTGCCGTTCATGGCCAACGCGACCCTCGAGCAAACCATGACCAACAGCGCCATGCTGATGCAGGCCGGCGCGCACATGGTCAAGGTCGAAGGTGCGCTGTGGCTGGCGGATTCGATCCGCCTGCTGGCCGAACGCGGCGTACCGGTCTGCGCCCACATGGGCCTGACCCCGCAAGCCGTGAACATTCTCGGTGGCTATAAAGTGCAGGGGCGCAACGAGAACCAGGCACGCCAGATGCGTGCCGACGCGATCTCCCTGGAGCAGGCCGGCGCGGCGATGCTGCTGCTCGAATGCGTGCCAAGCGAACTGGCTGCCGAAATCAGCCAGGCGGTGAAAATCCCGGTGATCGGCATCGGCGCCGGCACCGACACCGACGGTCAGGTACTGGTCCTGCACGACATGCTCGGCCTGTCGATCAGTGGCCGCGTGCCAAAGTTCGTGAAGAACTTCATGCAGGGTCAGGACAGCATCCAGTCCGCACTGAAGGCTTATGTGAACGAAGTCAAAGCCACCACTTTCCCTGGGATAGAACACGGATTCTCTGCATGAACACCGTCAAAACCGTACGTGAACTGCGCGCCGCCGTGGCTCGCGCCCGGAGTGAGGGCAAGCGCATCGGCTTCGTCCCGACCATGGGCAACCTGCACAGCGGCCACATCGCATTGATCACCAAGGCCAAACAGCGTGTGGATTTCGTGGTCGCGAGCATTTTCGTCAACCCGCTGCAGTTCGGCGCCGGCGAAGACCTCGACAAATACCCGCGTACGCTGGCCGCGGATCAGGAAAAACTGCTGGAAGCCGGTTGCTCCCTGTTGTTCGCCCCGACAGTCGAAGAAATGTACCCCGATGGCATGGCCGGTCAGACCCGGGTCAGCGTGCCACAGCTTTCCGAAGGCCTGTGCGGCGCCAGCCGTCCGGGACACTTCGAAGGCGTGGCGACCGTGGTCAGCAAGCTGTTCAACATGGTCCAGCCGGACCTGGCGATCTTCGGTCAGAAAGACTTCCAGCAACTGGCGGTGATCCGCGCGCTGGTGCATGACCTGAACATGCCGATCCAGATCATCGGCGAGCCAACCGTACGTGCTGCCGACGGTCTGGCGCTGTCGTCGCGCAACGGCTTTCTCAGCGAAGAACAGCGTGCCGTGGCACCGGTGGTCTACCGCACCCTGTGCGCCATTGCCGACTCGATCAAGCAAGGCGAGCGCGATTTCCCGGCGTTGATCCAGGCTCAGCGGCAACAGCTGGAAGTGGCCGGTCTGCGGCCGGACTACCTGGAAATCCGCCACGCCGTGACCCTGCGTCCGGCGACGGCAGAAGATCGTGATCTGGTGATTCTGGTGGCTGCGTTCCTCGGCACCACCCGATTGATCGACAACCTGCACCTGAATCTCGATACCCCCGCGTAAACACCGCCATCCCCCTGTGGGAGCCTGCCTGCAGGCGAAAGCGATCCATCGGTCAGAAATGATGCTGACTGCCGGGCCGTAATCGCCAGCAGACTGGCTCCCACATCGCTTTGTATCACCTGCGGCGTGTATTGCTGCCTACCTGCCCATCGGGCAAACTGCCCGCCGTTCTACTCGCGCGATGAGCAGGGACTTGCTTGCATTACCCGCCGTCTGTCGGCCTCTCCTGTTATCGATGTTAAAAAAGTACAGGTAACAGGTCAGAAGAAGCCAAGACAGATCGCAGCGCTGGGTTTACTGTATTCGCCCTGCGCCAAAGTAATCGTGTCGACGCAGTTGCCCCCTCGCCCAAACATGGCGGGGAGGTCTTTTCAGTGTTCAAAAGGCCGTTCAAGTAAAAAGGAAAACCGCAGCGATGGCGTACTACCGCACTCCTCATGACGTTACCGCTCTGCCTGCCTGGCAAGCGTTGAAAGATCACCGCCAAGCCATGCAGGATTTCAGCATGCGCGAAGCCTTCAACGCCGATCCGCAGCGCTTCAATCAGTTCACTCTCAGCAGCTGCGGACTGTTTCTCGACTATTCGAAGAATCTGATCAACGCCGAGACCCGCAACCTGCTGGTGGGTCTGGCCAATGAAGTCGATCTCAAGGGCGCGATCAAGGCCCTGTTCGACGGCGAAATCGTCAACTCCTCCGAAGGCCGCCCGGCGCTGCACACCGCCCTGCGTCGCCCGGTCGGCGACAAGCTGTCGGTCAACGGCGTCAACGTGATGCCTGAAGTACACAAGGTGCTGAACCAGATCACCGATCTCGTGGGCCGCATCCACGACGGTCTGTGGCGTGGTTACACCGAGAAGCCGATCACCGACGTGGTGAACATCGGCATCGGTGGCTCGTTCCTTGGCCCCGAGCTGGTCTCCGAGGCCCTGCTGTCCTACGCCCAGAAAGGCGTACGTTGCCATTACCTGGCGAACATCGACGGCAGCGAATTCCACGAGCTGACGCAAAAACTGCGCGCCGAGACCACGCTGTTCATCGTTTCGTCGAAGTCGTTCAACACCCTCGAAACCCTGAAAAATGCCCAGGCCGCTCGCGCCTGGTACCTGGCCCAGGGTGGTTCGGAGGCCGAACTGTATCGCCACTTCATCGCCGTCTCGAGCAACAACGCGGCAGCCGTGGCCTTCGGTATCCGTGAAGAGAACATCTTCCCGATGTGGGACTGGGTCGGCGGTCGTTATTCGCTGTGGTCGGCCATCGGCCTGCCAATCGCCCTGGCCATCGGCATGTCCAACTTCAAGGAACTGCTGTCCGGTGCCTACACCATGGACCAGCACTTCCAGAGCGCGCCGTTCGAACAGAACATGCCGGTGCTGCTGGCCCTGCTCGGCGTGTGGTACGGCAACTTCTGGGGCGCGCAAAGCCACGCGATCCTGCCGTACGACCACTACCTGCGTAACATCACCAAGCACTTGCAACAGCTGGACATGGAATCCAACGGCAAGAGCGTGCGCCAGGACGGCACCGCAGTGTCGACCGATACCGGCCCGGTGATCTGGGGCGGCGTCGGCTGCAACGGTCAGCACGCTTACCACCAGCTGCTGCACCAGGGCACCCAACTGATCCCGGCCGACTTCATCGTGCCAATCGTCAGCTTCAACCCGGTCTCCGACCACCACCAGTGGCTGTACGCCAACTGCCTGTCGCAGAGCCAGGCGCTGATGCTCGGCAAGACCCTGCCGGAAGCCGAAGCGGAACTGCGCGACAAGGGCATGAGCGAAGACCAGGTGCAGAAACTGGCACCGCACAAGGTGATCCCGGGCAATCGTCCGAGCAACACCCTGGTGGTCGAGCGCATCAGCCCGCGTCGTCTCGGCGCACTGGTGGCGATGTACGAACACAAAGTCTTCGTGCAAAGCGTGGTCTGGGGCATCAACGCCTTCGACCAGTGGGGCGTGGAACTGGGCAAGGAACTGGGCAAGGGCGTCTACAACCGTCTGGTCGGCAGCGAAGAAACCGCCGCTGAAGACGCGTCCACCCAAGGCCTGATCAACTACTTCCGCGGCCGTCACCGCGGCTGATCCAGCCCTGAACACACCCCCTCTCCATGAGGGGGTGTTTGTTTACAGGTATTGAACCCTCCCCGCTCTCGGCGCATCTTTATCCTTGTCGCACAACAAGAATAAGGAACCGTCATGTTCGATATCAGCACGTTCCCCAAAGCCGATGCCGTCCGCCGGGCAGCCCAGTTGAGTCAGGACGACTACCAGCGCCTGTACCGCGAATCCATTGAACACCCCAGCACCTTCTGGGCCGAACAGGCCACCCGCTTCCTCGACTGGAGCACACCGTGGCAGACCGTCCAGCGCTATGACCTGAAGACCGGCCAAGCCGCCTGGTTTGCCGGTGGCAAGCTGAACGTCAGCTACAACTGCATCGACCGTCATCTGGAAAAGCGTGGCGATCAGACCGCCATCCTCTGGGAAGGCGACGATCCCGCCGAATCCACGCAAATCACCTACAGCAAACTCCATCACCACGTCTGCCGCCTGGCCAACGTGCTGAAAAGCCGTGGCGTGAAGAAAGGCGACCGGGTGTGCATCTACATGCCGATGATTCCCGAAGCGGCCTACGCCATGCTGGCCTGCGCGCGGATCGGTGCGATTCACTCGGTGGTGTTTGGCGGTTTTTCACCGGACTCGTTACGCGACCGCATTCTCGACGCCGACTGCCGCACCGTGATCACCGCCGATGAAGGCGTGCGCGGTGGCAAATTCGTGCCGTTGAAACACAATGTCGACAAGGCCCTGCAGAGTTGCCCGAATGTCGGCACCGTCGTGGTGGTCGAGCGCACACAGAACAAAGTCAACTGGGTCGAAGGTCGCGACCTCTGGTATCACCAGGCCGTGCGTGACGTCAGCGACGATTGTCCGCCGGAACCGATGGACGCCGAAGATCCGCTGTTCATCCTCTACACCTCCGGCAGTACCGGCAAACCCAAGGGCGTGCTGCACACCACCGGCGGTTACCTGTTGCAGGCGGCGATGACCTTCAAGTACGTGCTCGACTACCGCGACGGCGAAGTGTTCTGGTGCACCGCCGACGTCGGCTGGGTCACCGGCCACAGTTACATCGTCTATGGCCCGCTGGCCAACGGCGCGACCACCCTGATCTTCGAAGGTGTGCCGAGTTACCCGAGCACTTCGCGGTTCTGGCAGGTGATCGACAAGCACAAGGTCAACATCTTCTACACCGCTCCGACCGCGCTGCGCGCACTGATGCGCGAAGGTGCCGGTCCGTTGCAGGAAACGTCGCGGCAAAGCCTCAGATTGCTCGGCAGTGTCGGTGAGCCGATCAACCCGGAAGCGTGGGAATGGTATTTCAACGTGGTCGGCGAACAGCGCTGCCCGATCGTCGATACGTGGTGGCAGACCGAGACCGGCGGCATCATGCTCAGCCCGCTGGTCAGCGCCCAGCGAATCAAACCGGGCTGCGCCACCCAGCCGATGTTCGGCGTGCAACCGGTGCTGCTCGACGAGCACGGCAAGGAAATCAAGGGGGCCGGCAGCGGCGTGCTGGCGATCAAGTCGAGCTGGCCGGCGCAGATCCGCAGCGTCTACGGCGATCCGCAGCGCATGGTCGACACCTACTTCAAGCCCTACCCCGGCTACTACTTCACCGGCGACGGCGCCCGCCGCGACGAGGACGGCGACTACTGGATCACCGGGCGCATCGACGACGTGATCAATGTCTCCGGTCATCGCATCGGCACCGCCGAGGTCGAAAGCGCGCTGGTGCTGCACGACAGCATCGCCGAAGCCGCCGTGGTCGGTTATCCCCACGACGTCAAAGGCCAGGGGATTTATGCGTTCGTCACACCCATGAACGGCACCGAACCCAACGACGAACTGAAGAAAGAACTGCTGGCCCACGTCAGCAAGGAGATTGGCAGCTTCGCCAAACCGGACCTGATCCAGTGGGCCCCGGCCCTGCCGAAAACCCGCTCGGGCAAGATCATGCGGCGGATCCTGCGCAAGATCGCCTGCAACGAACTCGACAGTCTCGGCGATACCTCGACCCTGGCGGATCCGAGTGTGGTGCAGGGCTTGATCGATAAACGCTTGAACCAGTAAGCGCAGCGGCAAGCGGCGAGCCTCAAGCTTGAAGCTCGCCGCTTGCAGCCGAGTTGCTGCTAAACTCCCGCGCCCCGATTCCCTCCAGCAAGGCGCAAGCATGTCTTCCCTGAATCAGGCGCTGCGCGCCGCCCTCGATCAACGCCAGGATCTGCTCGCCGAGCTGCACAGCCAGGGCACGGATTGCTATCGCCTGTTCCATGGCAGCCAGGAAGGTGCCGGCGGCCTGACCGTCGACCGCTATGGCCCGCAACTGATGGTGCAGAGTTTCCACCAGACGCTGGAACTCACCGACCTGCTGCAACTGCACGCCACGGTGAATGAAACGCTGGGCTTGCAAACCTTGCTGGTCTACAACGACCGCTCCCGTGGCAACTCGCGCATCGACCGCGAAGACAGCGTCTACCGCGCCGAAGATGCAGCACTGGTTGATCTGGTCGGCCACGAATGGGGCCTGAACTACCGCGTGCGCGGACGCCATGCCGGGCAGGATCCGCTGCTGTTCCTCGACCTGCGCAACACCCGCGGCTGGGTCAAGGATCACGCCAGGGGCAAAAGCGTGCTCAACCTGTTCGCCTACACCTGTGGCGTCGGCCTCAGCGCGGCTGCCGGCGGTGCCCGCGAGGTATGCAATCTGGATTTCGCCGAAGGCAACCTGGCCGTCGGACGCGAGAACGGCTTGCTCAATCCGCAACTGCCGACCATGGAATTCATTCAGTCCGACTACTTCCCGGCGATCCGTCAGTTGGCCGGGCTGCCGATCAGTCAGCGTCGCGGGCAGAAACTGCCGAGCTATCAACGCCTCGAACAGCGCCAGTACGATCTGGTATTGCTCGATCCACCCGCGTGGGCCAAGAGCGCGTTCGGCACTGTCGACCTGCTTCGCGATTATCAGAGCCTGCTCAAGCCAGCCCTGCTGACCACCGCCGAAAACGGCGTGCTGATCTGCTGCAACAACCTGGCAAAAGTCAGCATGGACGACTGGCGCGAACAGGTACTGCGTTGTGCCGAGAAGGCCGGGCGACCGGTGCGCGAGTGGAGCGTAATGAGCCCGGGCCGGGACTTCCCCTCACTGGACGGCAAACCGCCGCTCAAGACCCTGATTCTCCAGCTCTGACTCCCCCCCGGCAGGAGCCCCCTTCGGCAGCGCCTACAGACATTGCAGAAAAATCTGAATAATCCTGTCGCGCGCGATGTACTTCGGAACCGGAATCGCGTGCCATACTCCAAGGCACTCCGATTCAGACAGATGAAGCCGCACATGCCCAAAGGATTGATTCGCGCGATTGGCGCCCTGTTGACCGCTCTGGCCCTCTACAGCCTGCTGGGGTTTCTGATTCTGCCGGGCATTGCGCTGCGCATAGCCAACCAGCAACTGGCCAACCATGCAACGCTGCCTGCGCACCTCCAGCGTATCGAACTCAATCCGTTCAGCCTCGAAGTCACGCTTTGGGGCCTGGTCATCGGCGAACCGGGCAAGGAGCAGGTCGGTTTCGAGCGCCTGTACGCCAACCTGCAACTCGACAGTCTGTGGACAAAAGCCCTGCACCTGTCCGACATCGAACTCGACAAACCCAAGACCGAAGTCCTGTTCGCCAAGGACGGCAAGCTCAATCTGCTCGGTCTGTTCAAACTGCCGGCCAGCGAACCGACGCCGGCCGATCCGAATGCCAAGCCTTTTCCACTGCGCATCGACCGGATCAAACTAGCCGGCGGCAACGTGCATTTCCAGGATGCACGCCCGAGCGAGCCGATCGAATTCGTCTACGACAAGCTCGACTTCGAACTGAAAAATCTCAGCACCCTGCCCGACGACAACGCCGACATGACCCTGGTCGCCATCGGCCCGTCCGGTGGGCAGATCGACTGGAAAGGCAACTTCAGCCTGATCCCGATCGCCTCACAAGGAACGCTCAAGGTCACCGATGGCCAGATGAAAGCCTTCTGGCCCTACGTTCGCGACGCCGTACCGCTGGCGCTGGAAAACGGTGTGGTCAGCCTCAGTACCGACTACAAGCTCAACCTGTCCAAGGAAACCGAACTGCTGCTGAGCAACGTCTCGGTCAGCGTCGCGCCGTTTGCGATCAAGACCCCGGACGGACGTCCGCTGGCAAGACTCGACCGCCTCGACGTCAGCGAAACCACGGTGGACCTGGCCAAACAGCAAGTAGTGGTCGGCAAGATCCGCAGCCAGAAACTCGAAACCTGGGCCGCCCTTGAAGCGGACGGGCAACTGGACTGGCAGAAACTGTTCGCCAGTCAGCCGTCCAAACCGGCTGCCAAGGCTGCGGCGGAACCCAAGAGCACACCGGCGGCCGCCGATTCACCGAAAGCCGAACCGACCGCCCCCGGCAAGCCATGGCAAGTGCTGCTCAAGGACGTGCAACTGCGTGACTACAAAGTGCATCTGGCCGACCGCTCGGCGAAACCCGAAGTCACGCTGGACGTCACGCCGCTGAATGTCGACCTGCAGAATTTCGACAGTCTCAACGGCTCGCCCTTCAACCTCAAGCTCGATGCCGGCCTGGGCAAACAAGGCAAGATCAACGCCGACGGCGTGGTCAACCTGGCGCCGGTCACCGCCCAGCTCAACGTAAAAACCCAGGACATCGACCTGCGCGTCGCCCAGTCCTACATCAACTCGTTCATTCGTCTTGAACTGCGCAGCGGCATGCTCGGCAGCGACCTGAAAGTGAACCTGAAAAGCACCGAGCCGCTGGCATTCAGCGTCACCGGCCGCGCCCAGGTCGACCAACTGCACACTCTAGATACCCTGAAGACCCGCGACTTCCTCAAGTGGCAGCAAGTGGTGGTCGAAGGCCTGAACTATCAACATGGCGACAGCCTGTCGATCGACAGGATCAACCTGTTCCAGCCCTATGCGCGTTTCATGATCAACGATGACCGCACCACCAACATCGATGATTTGCTGATCCCGCAACCTGCCGATTCCGGGGCGAAAACGGCAGCGGCCAAACCAGCCAACAACTCGAAACCGCTGGGCATTCACATCGGTGGTATCGCGATCAATGACGGCTCGGCCAACTTTGCCGACTTCAGTCTGACCCCGAACTTCGCCACGGCAATCCAGCAACTCAACGGCCAGATCGGCACCATCGACAGTCGTCAGGCGAAACCGGCCAGCGTTGACGTCAAGGGCAAGGTCGACCGCTATGCGCCGGTGACGATCAAAGGCGCGGTCAACCCGTTCGACCCCATGGCCAGCCTTGATATCGCCACCAGTTTCAAACGGGTCGAACTGACCACCCTGACCCCCTACTCCGGCAAGTTCGCCGGTTACCGGATCCGCAAGGGCCGGCTCAATCTCGACCTGCACTACCTGATCACCAAGGGCCAGCTCAAGGCCGAGAACAAAGTAGTGGTCGAGCAACTGCAACTGGGCGAGAAAGTCGACAGCCCGGATGCCGTGAGCCTGCCGCTGAAACTGGCGATTGCACTGCTCAAGGATGTGGACGGCAAGATTTCCATCGAGCTGCCGGTCACCGGCGACCTCAACAACCCGCAATTCAGCGTGATGCCGATTATCTGGCAGACCCTGCGCAACCTGATCGTCAAGGCGGCGGCCGCGCCGTTCAAGTTGATTGGCGGACTGGTCAGCGGTGGCGGTTCAGAAGATCTGGGTACCGTGTCCTTCGCGCCAGGCTCCAGTGAACTGAACAAGGATGCCGAAGCGGCGCTGGTCAAATTGTCCCAGGCCTTGAAAGAGCGCCCGGCCCTGCGCCTGGAAATCGAAGGCACCGCAGCACAAAGCAGCGACGGCCCACTGATCGCCGAGCAACGTCTGGAACGCGAATACCAGTACAACTACTACAAGATGCTCCAGCGCCGTGGCGACAAAGTGCCGGCTCAGGCTTCGCTGATTCAGGTGCCGGATAACGAAAAAGGCCCGCTGCTCGAAGGCATCTACCGCACCCGTCTGAAAACCCAGCCACCAGCCGAATGGAAGGATCTGGGCAAGGAAGAACGCACGGCGAAAATGCGTGCCGACGTGATCAAGTTCTGGAGTAGCAGCGACGTGCTGTTGCGCCAGCTCGGTCAGGAACGAGCCAGCAGCATCAAGGATTATCTGGTGGACAAGGGCCAGTTGGCCGATGACCGCGTGTACTTCATCGACGCCAATCTTGGCGAAGCGCAAAGCGACGGCCGCGTGGTGACGCAAATGCATCTGGACGCCGAGTGATGAACAATCAATGGCTGGCTGCAATGGCGTTGGCGCTTGTCGCCAGCCAGGCTTCGGCATCCGATACCCTGCGCTGCGGCAGCCAGTTGGTGAGCCTCGGCGACCGCGCCAGCGAAGTGTTGCAAAAGTGCGGCGAGCCGATCAGTCGCGATGTGCTGGGCTACAAGCGCAGCGCCAATCGCCGTGAAGAGTTTCAGGTCGAGGAGTGGACCTACGGCCCGAGCAATGGCATGTACCAATACCTGCGCTTCGAGGGCAATCGCCTGCGGCAGATCAACAGCAAGCGCGGTAACTGACTCCACCACTTTCCTATCCCTGAAATAGAACAGGCCCCGACACGAATGCCGGGGCCTGTAATGGCCACAATCCGTGTGGCCGTTCGCATGAACTCTAAAGTGCGGCAGACGTATTGCTCGGCCCGCCTGTCGCGTCTTCTCCCGGTCCAGGCGAGAAGTCTTGCCTTACTCGGCTTTCAGGCCGTCAGCGGAGACCGCTTTCACACCTTTGATTTTCTTGGTGATGTCTACGGCCATTTTTTTCTGTGCTTCTGTCACTGCAACAGTGGAGGACAGAGACACGACGCCTTTGTTGGTTTCTACTTTGATGTCAGTGCCTGGAATGCCTTTTTCAGTGACCAGGTCGCTTTTGACTTTGGTGGTGATCCAGGTGTCGGAAGTAGCTTCTTTGGCCTTGGTCATTTCACCGGCAGCCAGAGTCATTGGAGCCTGGGTCGCCTGGGTGGATTGTGCGAATGCGCCGGTGGCCATGGTCAGGGTCAGCGCGGTAGCAGCAGCGGCAGTGATAGCGAACTTCTTCATACGAGTAACTCCTGTTTTTCTGGAAAGTCTGCTGGGTGTCTTGTCAGCAGGGTTACTGGAAGTATTGCGAACGCTGTGCCAACTTTTGAAAATACAATAAACTCTTATAAATCAATAATTTAGTGAAATTAAAAATTTTCGGAATCATGCAAATTGCATGACCCTTGAATTATCTACATGCAAGTTGCGGTTTTTGGGAAAGTTCCTAACACGCTGAAAAGATTGAAGCTTTTTTGTGAAGCACCGCAAAAGAAAATGCCCCGCAAAGCGGGGCATTTGATGAGCAGAGGTCAAGCAATCAAGTACCGCTGCCAGGGCAACCTTTAGGGGCGTAGTCAGGGTTGACTGTCGAGGCGCAGCTCCAGACGCCCGCGGTGTTACCCGTCGCACCGCCAGAACGGGTCAGCGTGATGGTCTTGCCCAGTACCGGAGCCGGTGCGTTGGCCAGAGTGCAGACTATGGTGCCAGCTCCAGAAGACGCAGTACCCGAGGCAGTGACTGTGCCGCAGTTGGTTGTCGAATAGGATGCGTTACCGGTCACCAGCGTCAGCGTCGGGTCTGTACCTTGATTGATGGTGTCCTCGAACGGCACTTTCAGCGCGCTGATTTCCGCCAGACCTGCCGTCACTTTCGACCGTGCCTGGTACTTGGTGTATTGCGGCAGGGCAATGGTCGCCAGGATGCCGATGATCGCCACGACGATCAGCAGCTCGATGAGAGTGAAACCTTGTTGTTTTTTCATAGACACGCTCCATGCATGAGTCGGAATCTCATGATCTGAACAGGACTCAGCACAGCCCGTGCCAAGGCGCCCGCAGCCGCACAGGCTGGGCGCGATCACGCTATCGCGGGGTTTCCTACAACCTGTAACCGCACTATCTGACACTTTTTGTCACCTGCACCGGAGAGGTTTGGCGCTGTCACTTGACTAGGCTATAAGTCATGAACTGTCTGCATCCGGGATTCCCATGAATGACATCGCTCTGAGCGGCCTGGCCAAACAGCTGGTCCAGGCCGAACTGCTCACGGAAAAAGTCGCCCAGCAAGCCTGGCAGCAGGCCCAGCGCAATCGCCTGTCGCTGGTCAGCTATCTGGTACAGAACAAACTGGTGAAGAGCTGGCAGGTCGTCGAAATTGCCTCGGAGCATTTCGGCATGGCATTCCTCGACCTCAACTGCCTGGACAAGGAAACCCAGCCCAAGGGCCTGGTCAGTGAAAAACTGGTGCGCCAGCATCACGCCCTGCCCCTGTGGCGGCGAGGCAACAAGCTGTTCGTGGGCATTTCCGACCCGAGCAATCACCAGGCGATCAACGACATTCAATTCAGCACCGGGCTGAGCACCGAAGCCATTCTGGTGGAGGACGACAAGCTCACCGACGCCATCGAAAAGTTCTTCGACACCCACGCTTCCGGTCTGGAAGACATGGCCGATGTCGACCTTGAAGGACTGGACGTCGAGTCAGTCGATGACAGCAAACAGGACGCCATCGGTGGGATGGACGCCGACGATGCTCCGGTGGTGCGCTTCGTCCACAAGATGCTGCTGGACGCGATCAAAAGCGGCTCTTCCGACCTGCACTTCGAGCCCTACGAAAAGAACTACCGGGTGCGGGTACGTACCGACGGCATCCTGCGTGAAGTGGCCAGGCCACCGATCCAGCTGGCCGGGCGTATCGCTGCACGTCTGAAGGTCATGGCCAGCCTCGACATCTCCGAACGTCGCAAGCCCCAGGACGGGCGTTTGAAGATGCGTCTGTCAAAAACCAAGTCGATCGATTTCCGGGTCAATACCCTGCCGACCCTGTGGGGCGAAAAAGTGGTGATTCGGATCCTCGACCCCTCCAGCGCCCAGATCGGCATCGACGCCCTCGGTTATGAGCCGGAGCAGAAAGAGTTGTACCTCGCCGCCCTGAAGCAGCCACAGGGCATGATTCTGGTTACCGGCCCTACCGGTTCAGGCAAGACCGTGTCGCTGTACACCGGGCTCAACATCCTCAATACCGTCGACATCAACATTTCCACCGCCGAAGACCCGGTGGAGATCAACATGGAAGGCATCAACCAGGTCAACGTCAATCCGAAGCAGGGCCTGGATTTCGCCCAGGCGCTGCGCTCGTTCCTGCGCCAGGACCCGGACGTGATCATGGTCGGCGAGATTCGCGATCTGGAGACCGCGGAAATCGCCATCAAGGCGGCGCAGACCGGTCACCTGGTCCTCTCCACACTGCACACCAACAGCGCCGCCGAAACGCTCACGCGTTTGCACAACATGGGCATCCCCGGCTTCAACATCGCTACATCGGTCAGCCTGATCATCGCCCAGCGTCTGGCACGCAAGCTGTGCAGCCATTGCCGAAAACCCATCGAGATTCCCCGCGAAACCTTGCTCAAGGAAGGCTTCCCCGAGGAACGCATCGGCAGTTTCACGATCTATGAGCCCGTCGGTTGCGATCAATGCAACGGCGGCTACAAGGGCCGCACCGGCATCTATGAAGTGGTCAGGAATACTCCCGAACTGCAGCGGCTGATCATGGCCGAAGGCAACTCACTGGAAATCGACAGCCAGATGCGCCTGGACGGCTTCAACGACCTGCGCACCTCGGGACTGATCAAGGCCATGCAGGGCATCACCAGCCTTGAAGAAATCAACCGGGTCACCAAGGACTGAACATGGCCGTCAAGGCAGCGAAAATCAGCGTCTACGCCTGGGAAGGCACGGACAGGAAAGGCAGCCGGATCACTGGCGAACTGAGCGGACAAAGCCCCGCGCTGATCAAGGCACAGTTGCGCAAACAAGGCATCAACCCCGGCAAGGTGCGCAAGAAATCCGCGTCGTTGATGAACTTCGGCAAGCGCATCAAGCCTCTGGATATCGCCCTCTTCACCCGGCAAATGGCGACCATGATGAAGGCCGGCGTGCCATTGCTGCAGTCGTTCGACATCATTGGCGAGGGCTTTGACAATCCGGCCATGCGCAAGCTGGTGGACGAGGTCAAACAGGAAGTCGCCGCCGGTAACAGCTTCGCCGCGGCCCTGCGCAAGAAGCCGCAATACTTCGACGAGTTGTACTGCAACCTGGTGGATGCCGGCGAGCAGTCCGGTGCCCTAGACACCCTGCTCGAACGTGTGGCGACCTACAAGGAAAAGAGCGAAAGCCTCAAGGCCAAGATCAAGAAGGCCATGACCTACCCCACCGCCGTGGTTCTGGTAGCCGCGGTCGTCACCGCAATTCTGCTGGTGAAAGTGGTGCCGCAGTTCCAGTCGGTGTTTTCCGGCTTCGGTGCCGAACTGCCGGCGTTCACCCTGATGGTGATCGGCCTGTCGGAATTCATGCAGCAATGGTGGTGGGCGATTCTCGGCGTGCTGGTCGCAGCTTTTTTCGGCACCCGCCATGCTCTGAAGAAATCCCAGGCCCTGCGCGATCGCCGTGACGCCTGGCTGCTCAAGCTGCCGCTGGTGGGCACCATGATGTACAAGTCCGCCGTGGCCCGTTTCGCCCGGACCCTGTCGACCACCTTTGCCGCCGGCGTGCCGCTGGTCGAAGCGCTGGACTCGGTTGCCGGAGCCACCGGCAACGTGGTGTTCAAACGCGCGGTGCTGCGCATCCGCCAGGACGTGGCCACCGGTATGCAGCTGAATTTCTCGATGCGCACCACCGGCATGTTTCCCAACATGGCGGTCCAGATGACCGCCATCGGCGAGGAGTCCGGTGCTCTGGACGACATGCTCGACAAGGTTGCCGGGTTCTACGAGGAAGAAGTGGATAACATGGTCGACAACCTCACAAGCCTCATGGAGCCTTTCGTCATGGTGGTACTCGGGGTGATCGTCGGCGGACTGGTGGTGGCCATGTATCTGCCGATCTTCCAACTCGGCTCAGCGATCTGACATGCCCATCGACGAACTCTTCGCTCTCTATCCGCTGGCCTTTGTCTTCACCGCTCTGATACTCGGACTGGTGGTCGGCAGCTTCCTCAATGTGGTGATCTGGCGTCTGCCAAAAATGCTCGAGCGCGAATGGCGCCAGCAGGCTCACGATGTGCTTGGGCTGCCTGTCGAAACACCGCTGCCGGTTTACAACCTGATGTTGCCGCACTCGCAGTGCCCGCATTGCGCCCACCGCATTCGTGCGTGGGAAAACATCCCGCTGCTCAGCTACGTGTTTTTGCGCGGGCGCTGCTCGTCATGCGCGGCGCCGATCAGCAAGCGTTATCCACTGACCGAACTGGCCTGCGGTCTGCTCTCGGCGTTCATCGCCTGGCATCTGGGCTTTAGCTGGCCGGCATGCCTGCTGATCGTGTTGACCTGGGGCCTGCTGACGATGAGCCTGATCGATATCGAACATCAGCTGTTGCCCGACGTGCTGGTGCTGCCGTTGCTGTGGCTGGGGTTGATCGTCAACAGCTTCGGCCTGTTCGTCTCGCTGCACGACGCGCTGTGGGGGGCAGTAGCTGGCTACATGGCGCTGTGGTCGGTGTTCTGGCTGTTCAAGCTGTTCACCGGCAAGGATGGCATCGGTCACGGCGACTTCAAGCTGCTGGCACTGCTTGGGGCCTGGGGCGGCTGGCAGATTCTGCCGCTGACCGTCCTGTTGTCCTCGTTGGTGGGAGCGGTGCTGGGGGTGATTTTGCTCAAGTTGCGCGACCGGAATACCTCGACGCCGATCCCCTTCGGCCCCTATCTGGCAATTGCCGGCTGGATTGCCTTGCTCTGGGGTGGTCAAATAACCGACTTCTATTGGCAGTTTGTCGGTTTGAAATGAATACCCCTGTGGAAAAACCCTGGATTCTCGGCCTGACCGGCGGCATCGGCAGTGGCAAAAGCGCGGCGGCCCAGCACTTCATCGACCTCGGTATCCATGTCGTGGACGCCGATCATGCAGCACGCTGGGTGGTTGAACCGGGTCGCCCGGCGCTGGCGAAAATTGCCGAGCACTTCGGCCCGGATGTCCTGCAGGCCGACGGCACACTGGATCGCGCCGCATTGCGCAAGCTGATCTTCGAAGTGCCGGAGCAACGCCGCTGGCTAGAAGCGCTGTTGCATCCGCTGATCGCCGAGGAAATCGCCCATCACCTGGCGCTGGCAAAATCGCCTTACGCGATTCTGGTCTCGCCGCTGCTGATCGAGTCCGGACAGTACGCGATGACCCAACGGATCCTGGTGATCGACGCGCCGCAACAACTGCAGATCGAACGCACCTTGCAGCGTGACCAGACCAGCGAAGAGCAGGTCCAGGCGATCCTCAAGGCCCAGTCCAGCCGCGAAGACCGCGTGAGCCGTGCCGACGATGTGGTGGTCAACGACCGCGACCTCGCCTGGCTGCACAGCGAGGTCGAGCGCCTGCATCACTTTTACCTGACTTTATCCGGAGGCCAGTCATGAGCCAGACCCCAACCGTCAACTGCCCGACTTGTGGCGCGCCCGTGGAATTCACCCCCGAGAACAAATTCCGGCCGTTCTGCTCGGACCGCTGCAAACTGATCGACCTCGGCGCCTGGGCGTCGGAAGAACACAAGATTCCGGTGGCCCCGGATGCCGAGGACGAACTGTTTTCCGGCGATTTCGACCCGCGTCACTGATCCCGCTCAGGGCCGCATGAAGCCGTAGTCCTGATCGTCGTCGAGGTTTTCCGCCAGAAAGCGCAACTCGTCGGCCAGGTCTTCGGCATTGCGTACGGCCTTGCTCTGTTGCACCACCGCACTGAGCAGGGCCCGCAGGCTCAGGCCCGGATCGAACCCCACCTCCTGCGCCATCTCCAGACTCTGCCGGGTTTCCTGCCTCGCCCACTCGTAAACGCTCATGCCGCTGCTCCTGAAGGGATTTTGCCGAGCATGAAATGCTGCGCATCAAGTGGATTTGATGTGGATCAAGACTTGGGATCGTCGTCCTTCCACGGCGCCGAAAGGTAGCGGGTGCGGTTGAAGGTCTCCAGCCATTCCGGGCTGAACACCACCAACGCGCTGATCACCATGCCGTTGATGAAAGCTTCGGGAAAAATCAGCAGCCACAGGTAACCGATGAAATCTTCCAGCCATTCCGGCATGGCGAAGAGGCCGTCGTACCAGAGCAAGGTCAGGCTCAGCGTCAGACACAACAACGCCGACAGCGCTGCGGCGAAAAAGCCGGAACAGAAGATGTACACGAACGGATTGCGCGGTTGGGCGCGCTCGACCAGGATCGCCACGCATTCGGTGATCAACACCGGCAACAGGATCAGCAAGGCGCCGTTGACCCCGACAGCCACCAGATCCTGACGTCCCAACAACACCAGCCCCAGTTGCGCCACCAGTCCGCCGACGATTGCCAGCGGCCAATCCAGCAGCAGTGTCACCGCTGTCATGCCGATGAAGTGGTAGGACACGCCGCTATCGAAATCCCTGCGCACCAGCCACAGCAGAAACAACGCGAACACCGTGCCGAACAGCAAATGCTGACGGCGGTTGTCGCTGAACAGCTCGACCCACGGTGCGCGGACAATCGCCCAGAGCAGCACCGGCAGGTAAATCAGCCAGCCCAGCAGCAGGCTCGCAGACGACAGCAGCTCGGCGCCGATCATGGTTGCGCCTGCTCCAGCGCCTCGCGCAGTTCCGCAGCCTGGGTGTACTCATGCCGGGCCAGCAAACGCCCGTCCTTGAGTTGCAGCCAGAGCACCGTGCCATCGGCCCCGGGATAGCGCGAGGCCACACGGCCTTCGCGATCAAGCAACACTCGATAGCCATAGTCACGCATGGCCGGAATGGCGAACATCTTCGCAATCAACGCCGGCATGCGCTGGATATCGGCGACAAACACCGCATGCCGCGCCTCCAGATAGCCCTTGGGCTGATCGGCCATGGCTTGCTTGAGCAGTTTCGCACCGTCCATATCACGCGCCACCAACAGCGTCGTGGTGCGGTTATCGAGAGTAAACGGCTGATCGTACTGATCCAGCAGCGTCCAAGACGCCAACCGCTCACCGACCTCCAGCGCATGGGCCCATAGCGGAACCACAGCGAACAACAACAGCCAGCGAAATTTCACATTCAGCCCCTTTCATTCGACGTTGATACACGGTGCCATCAGTCTACACCGACCCTCCCGACTGCCCACTGATGCACTTTGCCGCGCGAACGCTTTCTGCTTGTCGCAATTGAACGCTAAGCTTGGGCCTATGGATGACTCGGATTATTTACGCCTGCTGACCATCGCCGCCGAGCAGGCCAACGCGTTCCTGTCCAATGCCCGCAAATGGGAGCGTGAGCGTTGGGTCTGCCAGCGCCTGCTGCAAGGCTTGAATATTCCCTATCGCGCCGACGAATTCGCCCCGGCAGGCGAGCCCCCGGACGTGTTGTTTCGAGACGCCAACTTCGAGGTGTTTTTCGTCCTCGACGAAGGTCGCCGGCTCAACGACGAATGGCGCGATGAGCTGCAACGCCGGCGCAGTGCCTTTTCCCTGAGCCAACTGGTACGCCGCGAAGCCAAGCCGCGACGAATTCCGGCCAATGAATTTTTGCTCAGACTGGCGCCGACCTTGCGCAAGAAGGCGCACAACTACAAGGAACGGGGCATGGACCTGGGCGAGCTGGACATCATTGCCTTCGCCAGCCTGAAACGCGAAGTGCTGGACCTCAACAGCCACTTTCCACCGCCCACCGAATATCTGCGTCAGGGCTGGCGCTCGCTGTCGCTGGTCGGGCCGACCTTCGCCCGGGTGTTGTTCGCCCACCCCGATGCGCCAGACTTTCTGCGCAGCAATCTGGGTCGCAGCATCGTGTTCGATGTCGGGATCAGCCTGTGACGCCTCTTCAACAATTGATTGCCGATGTCCCGCAGTCCGGGCGTGTGCGCTGGATTGGCGTGCGCCCCGAATCCCGGGGTCCGATGCTCGCGCTCGATGCGGTTGAGGCGCGGCTCGAGGCCGGGCTCACCGGCGATCACGCTCGGCCCGGTGTGCGCAATGCGCGGCAGGTGACGCTGATTCAGTGGGAACATCTGGCTGTCATCAACGCCCTGATGGGCCGGTCGGCCGAACAACCGGTCACGCCTGAAGATCTGCGGCGCAATCTCGTCATCAGCGGGATCAACCTGTTCAGCCTCAAGGGGCGGCGATTTCGCATTGGTCAGGCGATTTTCGAAACCACGGGCTGGTGCCAGCCGTGTGCGCGCCTGCAAAACAACCTCGGCCCCGGAACGTTCCAGGCGGTGCGCGGGCATGGCGGAATCACCGCGCGAGTGTTACAAAGCGGGATCATTCGCCTCGGGGACAGTGTGTCTGTCGAACCGGTCCCGGACAGTGGCTATGCTGCGTTCAATCCCGGATAAAAAAACCGCTGTAGCTTGTTCACATTCAGCAACGTCTACCCCTGACGAGGCCTCATATGACCAGCCGCCTGAACCCCGAAGACCAGAAGCATGTCGAAGAGTACCTGCAGTTGTCCCAGCACCGTGTCGAGCGCCGGCCATTCCGGCCGTGGATGCTCCTGGTGCTGGTGCTGGCAGTGACCATTGGTCTGGGCCTGTTGAGCCGACTTATCAGTTACCTGACGCTATGAGCAGCATCGCGCTCGCTTGGGTAACCGCACCGATTTCCTTTAAAAACCTTGCGAGCTATCCCTATGTCCCATCGTATTGTCATTGTCGGCGGCGGCGCCGGCGGTCTGGAGTTGGCTACCCGTCTGGGTAAGACTCTGGGCAAACGCGGCACTGCCAGCATCCTGCTGGTCGACGCGAACCTGACGCACATCTGGAAACCGCTGTTGCACGAAGTGGCCGCCGGATCGCTGAACTCCTCCGAAGACGAACTCAACTATGTCGCCCAGGCCAAATGGAACCACTTCGAGTTCCAGCTGGGGCGTATGAGCGGGCTCGACCGTGAGCAGAAAAAGATCCAGTTGGCCGCCACCTACGACGAAAACGGCGTGGAACTGGTCCCGGCGCGGGAAGTGCCGTATGACTCGCTGGTAATCGCGGTCGGCAGCACCACCAACGATTTCGGCACTCAGGGTGCAGCGCAGCATTGCCTGTTCCTCGATACTCGCAAACAGGCCGAACGTTTCCACCAGCAACTGCTCAACCACTACCTGCGAGCTCACGCCGGACAATCCGATGGGGTCCAGCAGATCAGCGTGGCCATCGTCGGCGCCGGCGCCACGGGCGTCGAGCTGGCAGCAGAGTTGCACAACGCGGCCCATGAACTGGCGGCTTATGGTCTGGACCGGATCAAGCCGGAAAACATGCACATCACCCTGATCGAAGCCGGGCCACGGGTGCTGCCAGCGCTGCCGGAGCGAATCAGTGGGCCGGTGCACAAGACGCTGGAAAAGCTCGGGGTCAATGTGTTGACCAACGCGTCGGTCAGCCAGGTCACCGCCGACAGCCTGATCACAGCCGATGGCAACGAGATCAAGGCCAGCCTGAAAGTCTGGGCCGCCGGGATCCGCGCACCAGGTTTCCTCAAGGACATCGATGGCCTGGAAACCAACCGCATCAACCAGCTGCAAGTGCTGCCGACGTTGCAGACCACCCGTGACGAAAACATCTTCGCCTTCGGTGACTGCGCCGCGTGCCCGCAACCGGGCTCCGATCGCAACGTTCCACCACGGGCCCAGGCTGCGCACCAACAGGCCTCGTTGCTGGCCAAGTCGCTGAAACTGCGGATCGAGGGCAAGACCCTGCCGGAGTACAAGTACACCGACTACGGCTCACTGATTTCGCTGTCGCGCTTCTCGGCGGTGGGTAACCTGATGGGCAACCTGACCGGCAGCGTGATGCTCGAAGGCTGGCTGGCGCGGATGTTTTACGTGTCGCTGTACCGCATGCACCAGATGGCGCTGTACGGGCCGTTCCGCACGGCGATGCTGATGCTGGGCAGCAAAATCGGACGCGGTACCGAGCCGCGCCTCAAGCTGCACTGATGTAAAAACACCGTGGGGGCGGGCTCGCCCTCACGGTGTTTTGTTTTCTACTGTATCTGCCCGCAGCTTTCCCCACCTTCGCTTACAAACGCCCCGCTCCTCGACACAGACGCGATACACCGCCACCGCTTAATGGCCACACCCGAGCACACCTGCTCCGGCTTGATCGCCCTTAACGTGTGGTTGCGCTGTGCAACCGAAGGAGAATGCAATGTCCCGTACTTCGAAAATCGGCAAAAACTCCCTTGGCCTGGTCGGTGCCGTACTGGCCGGCGGCCTGATGCTGTCCGGCTCGGTGTTCGCCGCACAACCGCTGGCTCAGGGTTATATGGTCGCTTCGGCCGAGACCTCGGTGAAAACCCCGGAAGGCAAATGCGGTGAAGGCAAATGCGGCGATGCGTCGATGGCCAAGACCGACACCGATGGTGACGGCAAGGTCTCGCGCGCCGAATTTCTGAAGGTCGCGCCGAAGTCCGACTTCGACAAGATCGACACCAACCACGACGGTTTCATCGACGAGCAAGAGGCGTACAACAACGTCAAAGCCAACTTCGAAGCCAATGGCAAGAAAATGCCGAAAGGTCTGTTCGAACACCTGAAAGACCAGGACGGTGCCTGACTTTTCAGCCTGCCCGATAACACAAAGCCGCGCTTTCTCTGACGAGAAGCGCGGCTTTTTCACGCCTGCATGATTACAGCTGGAAGCGCCGCACCATGCCCTGCAGGGCATTGGCCAGTTGCGACAGTTCATGGCTCGACGCATTGGTTTGATCGGCACCCGCCGCCGAACGCACCGACAGATCGCGTATGTTCACCAGATTGCGATCCACTTCCCGTGCCACTTGCGCCTGCTCTTCGGCGGCACTGGCGATCACCAGATTGCGCTCGTGGATTTCGTGTACCGAGGCCGTGATCGTCTGCAACGCCTCACCGGCCCGCTCGGCCAGCACCAGCGTGGTGGCCGCCCGCGAGGCACTGGCCTGCATCGACTCCAGCGCCAGGCTCGAACCGTTGCGCATGCCCTGCACCATCTGCTCGATTTCCTGGGTCGACTGCTGAGTGCGATAAGCCAGCGCCCGGACTTCATCGGCGACCACGGCAAACCCGCGCCCGCTCTCCCCGGCCCGTGCTGCTTCGATGGCGGCGTTGAGCGCGAGCAGGTTGGTCTGCTCGGCGATCGCTCGGATCACGTCCAGCACTTTGCCGATGTCTTGTGACTGATTGGCCAGCGATTGCACCAGCTCGCCGGTGTGTTCGACTTCGCTGGCCAAGGCGTTGATGGCGCCGGCGGTTTCGCTGACCCGTTCCTGACCCAATTGCGCCGACTCGCTGGACTGGCGGGTGGCGTCGGACGTCGACACCGCATTGCGAGCGACTTCCTCGACCGCCGTGGTCATCTCGTTGACCGCGGTGGCGGCTTGTTCGATTTCGTTGTTCTGTTGTTGCAGCCCTTGCGTGCTGTCGTGGGTGACCGCGCTCAGTTCATCGGAAGCGGTCGCCAGTTGCGTGGCCGATCCGCTGATGCCCTGCAGGGTTTCGCGCAGGTTCTGCTGCATGGTCGCCAATGCCTTGAGCAACCGGCTGACTTCATCGTTGCCGTGGGTTTCGATCGGGCGGGTCAGATCGCCTCTGGCGACGTGTTCAGCAGCGTCGACGGCGGCGCTCAGGGGGCGAACGATGCTGCGGGTCAGCAACATGGCCAGGGCCACGGTGGCCAGCGCCGCCAAAGCGATGAACAAGGTCACGATGGTGCGCGAAGTTTCGTAGTGGGCGGCAGAGTTCTGACTTTCGGCGGCGACCTGGCGGGTAAACAGATCTGCCAGATCGTTGAGTTGTTTGCCGGAGCCGTCGACCACGGTTTTCATGTCGACCAGCAGCAGTTTGGTCAGCTCGTCACGCTTGCCTTGCTCGGCAAGGGTGAACGACTGGGCGATCCCGGAGCGGTAGGCAGCAAAGGTCTTCTTGAACTGATCGTACAACTGCTGACCTTCCGGGGTGGTCACCAGCCGGTCGTAAGCGGCGATTTTCTCGCTCAGCTCCTTGTCGCGGGTATCCATCTGGCTGCGGTACGTGGCGATGTTGGCCGGATCCTGATCCAGAGCCATGCGCAGGGAGATGGTGCGAATGCGCAACATGATCTCGCGAATCTCGTCACCGCCGCGAATGCTCGGCAGCCACTGCGTCTCCACCGCCACTTCGCTGTCGCGGATGCTCGACATCTGCCCCAGCGCAAACACCCCGAGCAACGCCACCAGCACCGCGATCAGGGCAAAGCCCAGGGCGGCACGGGGAGCAATATTCAACTGACGAAGCAACATGACGAACGCCCTTTTCTTGTATTGGCCGGATTCAAGGGGCGATCAATGGCAGCCTCCTTGCGTTAGCGGGCTATCGGCAAGTTGTATGACGACTTGAATGAAACATTTCCGAAGGGCAAAAAAAATCCCCGTATCTTTCGATACGAGGATTTTTAATATGGTCGGGGTAAGGGGATTCGAACTCCTGACATCCTGCTCCCAAAGCAGGCGCGCTACCGGACTGCGCTATACCCCGGTAAAAAAAAGGCGACCTTTCAAAGATCGCCTTCTTCGATCAGCGCTTTTGGCCTCTGATCTTAAGATTCGATCCCAGTGTTACCTGGTTTCAAAAATGGTGGGTCGTGTGGGATTCGAACCTACGACCAATTGGTTAAAAGCCAACTGCTCTACCAACTGAGCTAACGACCCAAAAATGGTCGGGGTAAGGGGATTCGAACTCCTGACATCCTGCTCCCAAAGCAGGCGCGCTACCGGACTGCGCTATACCCCGGTTTGAAATTGGCTCCGTGACCAGGACTCGAACCTGGGACCCAATGATTAACAGTCATTTGCTCTACCGACTGAGCTATCACGGAACTACACATTTCAATTTACTACGGTGAAACTTGCAGCTTCTCGACACCGTTTTCGCATCGCTGCGTTCGTGTGTCTGAGGCGCGCTATTCTACAACCTAGAACACCTCTGTCAACCCCCTAAATTGCTTTCAAGTTAATGATTTGCAACTTATTTCAGATTTCTGCTCAGTGAGCTGAAACCGTGTTGGTGACTGACTGCGGGGCGCACTTTACAAGCCTTTTCCTTTGAGTTCAACAGCCTGGCGAAAAAAAAGGCCTCGCATTGCGAGGCCTTCCTTACTTCACCACCGGCAGGTGTCAGTTGAACGTGATCTCGTCGTTCTCCACGACACCGGTCGCGGTCTCGCCCGGCATGAAACGCCCCGACAGGATCAACTGCGCCAGCGGGTTCTCGATCCAGCGCTGGATCGCCCGCTTCAGCGGCCGTGCGCCATAGACCGGGTCGTAACCGACGGCAATCAGCTTGTCCATCGCTTCCGGGCTCAGTTCCAGCTTCAGCTCGCGCTCGGCCAGACGGCTGCGCAGACGGCCCAGCTGGATCTCGGTAATGCCCGCGATCTGATCCCGCGCCAATGGCTCGAAGATCACCACTTCGTCGACCCGGTTGATGAACTCCGGACGGAAGTGGGTGGAAATCGCATCCATCACCGCTGCCCGTTGCGCTTCACGATCACCGACCAGTTCCTGGATCTGCATCGAACCGAGGTTGGAGGTCATGACGATCACGGTATTGCGGAAGTCCACCGTGCGGCCGTGGCTGTCGGTCAAGCGCCCATCCTCCAGCACTTGCAGCAGGATGTTGAATACATCCGGGTGCGCCTTCTCGACTTCGTCCAGCAGGATCACCGAGTAAGGCTTGCGCCGTACCGCTTCGGTCAGATAACCACCCTCTTCGTAGCCGACGTAGCCCGGTGGCGCCCCGATCAACCGTGCCACGGAATGTTTCTCCATGAACTCGGACATGTCGATCCGCACCATCGCCTCTTCCGTATCGAAGAGGAATTCGGCCAGCGCCTTGCACAGCTCGGTTTTACCGACACCGGTCGGGCCGAGGAACATGAACGAGCCGCTCGGACGATTCGGGTCTGACAACCCGGCACGGGACCGCCGCACCGCGTTGGCCACTGCGACCACCGCTTCGTCCTGGCCGATCACACGCTGGTGCAACAGGCTTTCCATCTTCATCAGTTTGTCGCGCTCGCCTTCGAGCATTTTCGACACGGGGATGCCGGTCCACTTCGAGACGACTTCGGCGATTTCCTCTTCGGTCACCTTGCTGCGCAGCAGCTGGTTCTCGCTCTTGCCGTGCTGGTCGACCATTTGCAGGCTGCGTTCCAGATCCGGGATCACCCCGTACTGCAACTCGGCCATGCGGTTCAGATCGCCTTTGCGGCGCGCGGCTTCCAGTTCCTGACGGGACTGTTCGATCTTCTGCTGAATCTGTGCAGAACCCTGCACTTCGGCTTTTTCCGAGTTCCAGATTTCTTCCAGATCCGAATACTCACGCTCGTGTCGGACGATTTCTTCCTGGAGCTTCTCCAGACGTTTCTTCGCCGCGTCGTCGCTTTCTTTCTTCAGTGCCTGGGATTCCACCTTCAACTGAATCAGGCGCCGCTCCAGCCGATCCAGCACTTCCGGTTTGGAGTCGATCTCCATGCGGATGCGGCTGGCCGCCTCGTCGATCAGGTCAATCGCCTTGTCCGGCAACTGCCGATCGGTGATGTAACGATGGCTGAGCTTGGCCGCCGCGATGATCGCGCCGTCGGTGATCGCCACCTTGTGGTGAACCTCGTAACGCTCCTTGAGGCCACGCAGGATCGCGATGGTGTCTTCTTCGCTCGGCTCGTCCACCAGCACTTTCTGGAAGCGCCGCTCGAGGGCTGCGTCCTTCTCTATATATTGGCGGTACTCATTGAGCGTGGTCGCGCCGACGCAATGCAGTTCGCCACGGGCCAGGGCCGGCTTGAGCATGTTGCCGGCGTCCATCGAGCCTTCGCCTTTGCCGGCGCCGACCATGGTGTGCAGCTCGTCGATGAACAGAATGATCTGCCCTTCCTGCTTCGACAGCTCGTTGAGCAACGCTTTCAGGCGCTCTTCAAACTCGCCGCGATACTTGGCACCGGCGATCAGCGCGCCCATATCGAGAGACAGCAGACGCTTGCCGCGCAGGCCGTCCGGCACTTCACCATTTATGATGCGCTGGGCCAGACCTTCGGCAATCGCGGTTTTACCCACGCCAGGCTCGCCGATCAGCACGGGGTTGTTCTTGGTCCGGCGTTGCAGAACCTGAATGGTGCGACGGATCTCGTCGTCACGGCCGATCACCGGGTCAAGCTTGCCTTCTTCGGCGCGCTTGGTCAGGTCGACGGTGTATTTATCCAGCGCCTGACGCGACTCTTCGTGGTTGGCGTCATTGACCGCCTCGCCACCGCGCAGGTTGTTGATTGCATTTTCCAGCGCTTTTTTGCTCACGCCCTGGCCGAGCAGCAACTTGCCGAGCTTGCTGTTCTCGTCCATCGCGGCGAGCAGCACCAGCTCGCTGGAAATGAACTGGTCGCCTTTCTGCTGGGCCAGACGGTCGGCCTGGTTGAGCAGACGCGCCAGATCCTGCGACATGTTCACGTCGCCGGTCGGGTTCTGGATTTTCGGTAATTGATCGAGCTCTTTGGTCAGCTCTTTACGCAAGCTGTTGACGTCGAAGCCCACCTGCATCAACAGGGGTTTGATCGAACCACCCTGCTGTTCAAGCATGGCTTGCATCAAATGCGCCGGCTCGATGGCCGGATGATCGTGGCCGACGGCCAACGATTGGGCATCGGACAACGCCAACTGCAACTTGCTGGTTAAACGGTCTATACGCATGGGTCACCTTCCTTTTGAGCAGGCCGGACCTGAAAAACCATCCTGAATAAAGAAACCTGCCAGATACCGCTATAGATGCGGTCAATTCTGGAAGATTCAAGCGTCAGGGAGTTGATGCAGATCAGAGAGTTTAGCGGGCGCCCAGCCTCGCAAATACGTTTCTCTTTTGACGAGTGGCTGTTTTCGTCAGGCAAGGCGCCGCGACGAGTCATAGCCCGCTATGGCGAGGAGCGGCAACGCAGCATGACGTAAACAGACGCCGTCAAAAAGAAACTGTATTTGTGAGGCTGGGCGCCTCAAGCCAGACTAAGGAGGCAAAGCGACCGGTGCGCGACGCACGGCGATAAGAAAAGAAGCGGGGATCGGTCACGGTACAGAAACCGCCACCATAAACAGCGGTGACACCCCGAACCGCCAGACGCAGTCGCGCCAGCTTATAGATGTCAGCCATGAACTTGCCCGCATTGTGGCTCGGGACAAAAGCTGTCTCGGCTTCGGGCAATTGATTGATGAAGACGTCCCGGACTTCCGGGCCGACTTCGAAGGCCTGCGGACCGATGGCCGGGCCGAGCCAGACCAGAACGTCTTCGGCGGGCACATCCAGACTGTCGAGGGTGGCTTCCAGCACGCCGGCCGCCAGGCCACGCCAACCCGCATGAGCCGCCGCCACGCGAGTGCCGGCACGGTCGCAGAACAGTGCCGGCAGACAATCGGCGGTCATCGCTGCACACGCGATACCGGGTGTTGCCGTCCAGCTGGCATCCGCCGTGGCCACCACGGACGGATCAGCATGCGCCACGGCAATCCCGTGCACTTGCTGCAACCAGGCAGGCTTTATAGAGAAGTGTTCGGTCAGACGTCGACGGTTTTCGGCGACGGCCTCGGGACGGTCATCGACATGATCGCCCAGGTTGAGACTGTCGAACGGCGCCTCGCTGACGCCGCCCTCGCGGGTGGTGACACAGGCCTTGACGCTGGCCGGCGCGGGCCAGTCCGGCGTCAGCCAGTTCATCCGACGAATGCCTCGCGATCCTGCTTGAGCAGGGTCAGCAGCCAGACCAGATCTTCCGGCAACGGCGATTCCCAGCTCATGCGCTCACCGGTGGTCGGGTGATCCAGCTCCAGAAACCGCGCGTGCAGCGCCTGACGCGGGAAGTGCTTGAGGGACTCGACCATGGTCTGGCTCGCCGCTGGCGGAATGCGGAAACGACCGCCGTACGCCGGATCGCCGACCAACGGGAAGTTGATGTGCGCCATGTGCACGCGAATCTGGTGGGTACGACCGGTTTCCAGCTTCACCCGCACGTGAGTGTGGGAACGGAAGCGTTCCAGCACGCGGTAGTGGCTGACCGCCGGCTTGCCGCCTTCCATCACCGCCATGCGCTGGCGCTGCTGGCCATGCCGACCGATCGGCGCGTTGATCTTGCCGCCGGCCGTCACCACGCCGATCACGATGCACTCGTAGATCCGGCTGACACTGCGGCTTTGCAGCTGCGCGACCAGTTTGGTCTGCGCCTGGATGGTCTTGGCCACCACCATCAGACCGGTGGTGTCCTTGTCCAGACGATGCACGATGCCGGCACGCGGGACATTGATGATGTCCGGCACGTGGTGCAGCAAGGCGTTGAGCAAGGTGCCATCGGCGTGACCGGCGGCCGGATGCACCACCAGGCCGGCAGGCTTGTTGATCACCAGAATGTCGTCGTCTTCATAGACGATGTCCAGTTCGATGTCCTGAGCGACCCATTCACCCTGGGCCTCCTGCTCGGCAGTGAGCTCAAGGATGGCACCGCCATGAACGATGTCGCGCGGGCGGATGACCGCCCCGTCCACAGTCAGGCGACCTTCTTTGATCCAGGCGGAAAGGCGCGAGCGCGAGTGCTCGGCGAAGAGTTGGGCGGCGACTTGATCGAGGCGTTGGCCGCCCAATTCGGACGGCACCTCTGCGCGAAGTTCAATTTTATCGGACATGCTCGGACTGGGCGTCGGCTACAGCCTTTGGTTTCGGCTGCGCGCTTGTGGTTAAATACGGCGTCTTTTGCCCCGGGGCTTTTCAACGGGGCGCTCATCATAACAGGACGGCCCCGCCCAAGACAGCGGCCGTCATAGGGACGCAAGCCGCCATGCAAGTGAAACACCTGCTGCTGATCGCCATCCTCGCATTGACCGCTGCTTGCTCATCGAAGGAAGTCGTAGACGAAAACCTGAGCGAAACCGAGCTGTACCAGCAGGCTCAACAGGACCTGGATAACAACAGTTACACCAGTGCCACCGCCAAGCTGAAGGCTCTGGAGTCGCGCTATCCGTTCGGTCGCTACGCGGACCAGGCACAGCTCGAACTGATCTACGCCAACTACAAGAACTCGGAGCCGGAAGCCGCAAAATCCGCCGCCGAGCGCTTCATTCGTCTGCATCCACAGCACCCGAACGTCGATTACGCCTACTACCTCAAGGGCCTGACCTCGTTCGACCAGGACGTCGGCCTGCTGGCGCGCTTCCTGCCGCTGGACATGACCAAGCGTGACCCGGGTGCTGCCCGCGATTCGTACAACGAATTCGCCCAGCTGACCAGCCGCTACCCGAACAGCCGCTACGCACCGGACGCCAAGCAGCGCATGATCTACCTGCGCAACCTGCTGGCAGCCTACGAAATCCACGTGGCCGACTACTACCTGACCCGTCAGGCCTACGTCGCTGCCGCCAACCGTGGCCGGTATGTCGTGGAAAACTTCCAGGAAACCCCATCGGTCGGTGACGGCCTGGCGGTGATGACCGAAGCCTATCAGCGTCTGCACCTGGACGAACTGGCGGCCACCAGCCTGGAAACCCTGAAGCTCAACTACCCGAACCACCCGAGCCTGAAAGACGGTCAGTTCGTACCGTCGGTCGCCGAAGCCGACAACCGTTCGTGGCTGAGCAAGGCCACTCTGGGCCTGATCGAGTCCCGTCCGCCGCTGCCGCCGGGAGAGACCCGCGCCAACCAGGACGTGCAGAAGCAGTTCCAGGACGCGAAAGACGCGATCCCGAACGAGCTCAAGCCCAAAGACGAAAACGGCGCAGTGATCGAAGAGGAAGAGCACGGGGCGGCCGGCAACAACGACGACCGCTCGTGGTTCAGCTACATGACTTTCGGTGTGTTCGACTGATCACAACGCAAGTACGAGAAAGGGAGATCTTCGGATCTCCCTTTTTTATTGCCGCGTTTTATTGCGCTGTGCGCCTGTCGAGTCCTTGGCTAAACTGCCGGATCATCAGCCAAAAAGCCGCCCATCATGCTTCGTCTACTCTTCTGGATCGCCCTGATCGCCGCCGCCGTCTGGCTGTGGCGCAAACTCAAGGCGCCTGCCGCCCCCACGCAATCCCCCCGCGAAAAGGATGCTGCGCCGATGGTGCGTTGCGCCCATTGCGGCGTGCACCTGCCGCGGGATCGTGCGCTGAGCCTTCAACAACAGTGGTATTGCAGCCAGGCTCACCTCGAGCAAGGCCCAGGCTCCAGTGATCGCTGAGGCCACCAACGCCACACGCAGACAGGCCCAGCGACTGCTGCGCCTTTATCACCTCTACCGCCTGAGCGTCGGCATCACCCTGGTGCTGCTGATCTCCAGCAACATGGACAACCGCCTGCTGACGTCAGCCGATGACGAGTTGCTGCGCAACGGCAGCTGGTTGTACCTGGTGCTGAACATCCTGCTGGTGGTGTTCCTGGAGAACATCCGGCGGCCGGCCCGGTTGTTCGGCCTGGCCCTGGTCGACATCCTGCTGCTGTGCGGGCTGTTCTACGCCGCCGGCGGCGTGGCCAGCCCGGTGGGCAATCTGCTGATCGTCTCGGTGGCCATCAGCAACACCCTGCTGCGACGACGGATCGGTGTGCTGATCGCAGCGATCGGGGCGCTCGGCATCGTCGGCCTCAGTTTTCTGCTGAGCTTCAGCCATCCCTTGAGCGCCAATGACTACCTGCAGGCAGGCACCCTTGGCGCTCTGTGTTTTGCCGGAGCACTGTTGGTACAGGGGTTGATCCGTCGTCTCGAAATCAGCGAAACCCTGGCCGAGCAACGGGCCAGCGAAGTGGTCAGCCTTGAAGCGCTCAATGCCTTGATCCTGCAGCGCATGCGCACCGGCATTCTGGTACTCGACGAGCGGCGCCGGGTACAACTGGCCAACCACAGCGCCCGGACGCTGCTGGCACAGTCACCCCTCGAAGGCCAGTTGATCGATGACTATTCGACCGCGCTGGTCGAGCGCCTGAATCTGTGGCTGAACAACCCGACCCTGCGCCCGCAGAGCCTGAAAATCGCGGCCAACGGCCTGGAACTGCAACCGAGCTTCATTGCCCTGGAACAGAGCCCGAACCGCCAGACCCTGGTATTTCTCGAGGACCTGGCGCAGATTTCCCAGCAAGCCCAGCAACTGAAGCTCGCCGCACTCGGGCGTCTGACCGCCGGTATCGCCCACGAAATCCGCAACCCGCTGGGCGCCATCAGCCATGCGGCGCAGCTGCTGCAGGAGTCCGAGGAACTCGACGGCGCGGATCGGCGTCTGACGCAGATCATCCAGGATCACTCCCAGCGCATGAACCGAGTCATTGAAAACGTCCTGCAACTGTCCCGACGCCAGCAGAGCGCGCCGCAACGGCTGGATCTGGAACCGTGGCTGGCGCAGTTCGTCGCCGAAGCCCGGGAACAGGCCGGCGAGCGCCAGCGGATACATTTGCGTATCGACTCCGGGGACTTTCGCACCCTCATGGACCCCGGTCAGTTGACGCAAATTCTCGACAATCTGTTGCGCAACGGCTGGCGTCACAGCGCCCTGCTGCACGATCCGGCCGAAGTGTGGCTGACGCTGTTCATCGACCGCGAAAGCCAGCTGGCTGTGCTCGAAGTGCAGGACAACGGCCCCGGCGTGGCACTGGATCAACAGTCGCATCTGTTCGAGCCCTTCTTTACCACCAGCAGCCAGGGCACCGGCCTTGGACTTTATCTGTCCCGTGAGCTGTGCGAAAGCAACCAGGCCCGCCTAGACTTCATACCACGCCAAGGCGGCGGCTGCTTTCGCATCACCTTTGCTCACGGACGGAAACAAAGTTGAACACGAGCCCACGGCAAAAAATCCTCATCGTCGACGACGAACCGGATATCCGCGAACTCCTGGAAATCACCCTGGGACGGATGAAACTCGACACCTTCAGCGCACGCAACCTCGGCGAAGCCCAAGCGCTGCTGAGCCGCGATACTTTCGATCTGTGCCTGACCGACATGCGCCTGCCGGATGGCACCGGACTGGAGCTGGTGCAGCACATCCAGCAACGCTATCCACAATTGCCGGTGGCGATGATCACCGCCTATGGCAGTCTGGAAACGGCGATCAACGCCCTGAAAGCCGGGGCTTTCGACTTCCTGACCAAACCGGTAGACCTCAGTCGTCTGCGGGAACTGGTCGCCACTGCGTTGCGCATGTCGGCGTCGGGCAATGTCTGCACCGCGATTGATCGCCGGCTGCTCGGTGACTCGCTGCCCATGCGCAATCTGCGCAAGCAGATCGATAAACTGGCCCGCAGTCAGGCGCCGGTCTACATCAGCGGCGAGTCCGGCAGCGGCAAGGAACTGGTTGCCCGGCTGATTCACGAGCAAGGCCCACGCGCCAGCCAGCCGTTTGTACCGGTGAACTGTGGGGCGATTCCTTCAGAGTTGATGGAAAGCGAATTCTTCGGTCACCGCAAAGGCAGTTTCACGGGTGCGGTGGAGGATAAGCCGGGCCTGTTCCAGGCTGCCCATGGCGGGACGCTGTTTCTTGATGAAGTGGCAGACTTGCCGCTGTCGATGCAGGTCAAGTTGCTGCGGGCGATTCAGGAAAAGGCCGTGCGCAGCGTCGGCGGCCAGCAGGAAACCGTGGTCGATGTGCGCATCCTCTGTGCGACGCACAAGGATCTCGACGCGGAAGTCGCCGCCGAACGCTTTCGTCAGGACCTGTATTACCGACTGAACGTGATCGAACTGCGGGTGCCCTCTCTGCGCGAACGTCGTGACGATATCGAAGCCTTGGCCAGCCATATGCTCAAGCGTCTGGCGAACGGTACCGGCCAGCCGGCGGCGCGCCTGCATCCACAAGCGCTGGAGGCATTGAAGAACTACCGCTTCCCGGGAAATGTGCGGGAGCTGGAGAACGTGCTTGAGAGGGCGCACACCCTGTGTGAAAACCGCACGATCGAGGCCGACGACCTGCGCCTGAGCGAAGGCAATTGCACAGCCGAGGGCGGCATTGCCGATCTCACGCAGATCGACAACCTCGAAGACTATCTGGAGAACGTCGAGCGCAAGCTGATACTGCAGGCCCTGGAAGAAACCCGCTGGAACCGTACCGCAGCGGCCCAGCGGTTGAATCTGTCCTTCCGTTCGATGCGCTACCGGCTCAAGAAGCTCGGCCTGGATTAAATACGTCCGGTCGGGGCATACGGCGCCGGATCAATGATCGGCGCGCGCCCCAGCATCACATCGGCAAACAACTGACAGGACGCCGGCGCCAGCACCAGTCCGTTGCGGTAATGCCCGCAGTTGAGCCACAAGCCATCAAAACCCGGCACCCGGCCGATGTAGGGAACGCCCTCCGGCGAGCCGGGACGCAATCCGGCCCAGTGTCCCACCACTTCGGCATCCGCCAGCGCTGGCAGCAATTCGACCGCCGAGGCCTTGAGGCTTTCCAGTGCATTGTCGGTCGGGGTCTTGTCGAAACCTTCGTGTTCCAACGTGCTGCCGATCAGGATGTGCCCGTCGCGACGCGGAATCGCGTAGCGCCCCTTGGCCAGCACCATGCTCGGCAGGAAATCCGCCGCGCACTTGTAGAGAATCATCTGGCCCTTGACCGGTTCCACCGGCAGCGACAGGTCCAAGGTCTTGAGCAATTCGCCGCTCCACGCGCCCGCCGTCAGCACGACCTGATCGCCAGCGATCACACCGGTGGAAGTCTGCACGCCCACCACACGCTCGCCTTCAAGGACAAACCCGCTGACTTCACACTGCTCGTGAATCGTCACGTTCGGCCGCGCCTGCAACGCCGCTTTCAAAGACTTCACCAGCCGCGGATTGCGTACATTGGCCACATCAGCCATGTAGATCGCCCGGGAAAACCCACCACCGAGCACCGGCACCGCATCATGCGCCGCCGAGATATCCACAGCCCGCAGCGGACGGTTCTCCCGCGCGGCCCACGCCAGCGCTTCGGCTTCGTCATCCAGGTCCAGCCAATACAGGCCGGTGGTGTGAACCTCGGGATCAACCCCGGTATCGGCAAAAAGACGCTCGCCCAACTGTGGATAAAAATCCTGCGACCAGTGCGCCAGCGCGGTAACGGCCGCGCTGTAGCGCCACGGGTACAGCGGAGACACGATACCGCCGCCGGCCCAGGACGATTCCTGGCCGACGTTCGAACGATCCAGCAGCACCACGCTGCCGACCTCGGAGGCGAGATTGTACGCCGTGAGCAGGCCAATCACCCCGCCACCGACAATCACCACTTGCTGTTGCCTGGTCATGTTTGATCCAACCGTAAAAAAGACAGTGGGCGCAAATGGCGCCCGAAATATAGCGGCTCAGCGGCCCCAGCAATCCTTGGTGGTCAGCCCGGTGGTCGCGTTGTTCATGCTTCTGACACCGGTGTTGGTGAGGGTGAAATCCCCGCACTTGTCAGTGGCCATGGCCGTGCCGGTCTTGCGGGTCGCGGTCAGCACAAAAGTCTGGTCAGCGATGGTCGGGGTAATGGTGTAGAAATCATTACCCGTGCTGAGACCGGTGACGCCCGTGTAAACATTGTTTCTGGTGTAGAAGCGCTCGAGAGTCTGCGCCTGCTCCGTCAGCAGCGATACCACCTCGGCGCGACGGCCCTTCTTCAGATATTCGGTATAGCTCGGTGCGGCAATGGTGATGATGATCCCGATAATCGCAATCACGATCATGATTTCGATCAGGGTGAATCCTCGGATGGATCTGCGCATGCCTCAACTCTCGCTTACTGAATTTGTCGCCACATGATACGACGACTGCCGCCGCCGCCCTTTTCCACCAGGGTGGTGATGTTGCCACTGGAGTCGGTCTCGATCTTGCCCTTCCCGGCGTTGACGATGGCGTTCAAGGTCGGGATGCCGCCGGTGAATATCACTCCGCTGGAAATCGTGTCGCTGCTGTCGACGACACCATCGGCGTTGGTATCGAGCACCGCGTAGTTGAGCATCTTACCGCTGAACGCATCGAGTTCGACCAGTTTACCGGTGCCAAAACTCGCACAAGGATCGGTGGTGTCGACACTGGCCGTGGTAAACACGATGCGCCCGAGTACGATGCTGGCCTGATTGATCACCCGCTCGCCGGTCAGCACGTTGTTGTATACCAGCGGCAGGTACCAGCCCTTCTCCGCTGGATAGGTCGTGTCATTCTGGGTTGTGGTCAGGAACTGCCCGGAGCTGCCGGAGAAGGATCCGGTAATCGCTTGCGCCTGCAGACTGCTGACAGTCAGTTGACCCGAACCCCCATCGGCATCCCACACCGAATAAAACGCCTGCAAGTCCTTGTTGGTCTTGTCGGCGGTCTCGTTGAATTTGCCGGTGCCGACGAAAATCTGTTTGCCACCCAGAGCATTGTCCGCCAGCAACGGTTGCGCGGTGATCGGCTGAGTCGCCCCGCCGGCTGTCGTGAACAGCGGCTTGCCGGAAAACGCCACGCCCCAGCTGTCGGACGAAGCGGCGCTCAGGTCGAACTTCCACATCCGCCCCTTCAAGTCACCGCCATACGCGGCCTGCACCACGTTCTGCGAATTGACCCGTAGCTTCACCGAGGACAAACCGTTGGTGGTTTCCGTACTGTCGATGACGATTTTCCTGATCAGCGAGCCGTCACGCACATCCAGCACATACAGCGCCGCCACCCCGGAGTTGCTGCCGTAACCGTTGGCAATGAACGCTGCCCAGCGACCATCGGCCAAGCGTGCCACTTCCGGACGGGCATAGGCGTAACCCAGATCATTAAAAGCGTTGGAGGTGCTGGCAGTAGCCGGCGCGCTGACTTCCCACAAGGCACGGATAACGTTGCCTGCCGAGGCATCGAACAGTTGGAGCCCGTAGAAGGTTTTGCCCCCGGCCCCCGTCCCGCCAATGGCCAGGGTTTTCCACGCCGTGCCGAATTGCGCATCGAATACACCAAGTTGACCGTCCACCAGAAACTTGTGGCTGACGCCGTTGACGTAGTTCGGATCGGCAATCAGGCGCAGCGAGGCCAATACGCTGGATGGCATGTAGGCATAGCGCCGGGTACCGTTAGCCGAGTTGATGACGCTGACAAATCCGTCGTTGGCGTTCACCACGAGGCTGGCATTCATGTTCGAAGCCTTGGTGGTCAGGTAGGTGCTGTAGGTGGTATCGCCAGCCAGATCGGAGGCGGTTTTATCCGTGGGTGAAGCCAGCACCAGCGGCGAGTTGATGATGTCCCCGAGCAACACGCTGCGCACTTTGAGCCCGGCCTTGTTGGTGCCCTTGCTCCATTCGACCAGGTCTATGCCGCTGATGCCGGTGGGCAAACCCTGACTGAGAACGGTCTGCTGGGTTGGAGAGAAATTACCGTAGGCCAGCGTCACCGCCGCATTGTTCAGAGTGTTCCACGACTGGTAGGTCGGCGCAGTGGCGCCGGGCACGATGGCGGTGTCGGTGGTCCACAGCACGGCCGACGTATTGACCGCCCCGGCCGAGGTGAAGCCAAAGGACTTGATCGTGCCGCGCCAATCTTTGGGATCGTAGGTGGTTTGAAAAAAACTGCTGCCAGCGGTCAGCGTGGTGCCGCTGGTCACACCCGCACCGCCGGAACCAGCCTTGGAGGTGATATCGCTCAACGCCGAAGACAGCGCGACATTCAGGCCGGCGCTGTCGGTCGCCTGGTAGTAGCGACCCTGTCCGTAATCGGCGGCGTCCGAGAGCATGTCGTTGGAGGCGGTAAAACCTACGGTGTAGGTATTCATATACTGCTTGGGAAAATCCACCGCATTCCAGCTCTTGCCTGCCGCGTCGGTACCGCTGAAACGCATGTCGATGTCGAAGGCAAACTTGGCGATATCGTCCAGATACAACGTATCGCCCTCCCCGTCCCCGTTCAGGTTGTTCCCGTCATTGTTGATGCCGTCCCAGTTCGGCAAGCGGCTGCCGCCCAGCGGGTCGTTGTTCGCAAAGGTGCGGTCGTAGGTCGGCAGGCCGTCGGTGATGACCACCCCGTAGTTTTTCTGGCAGCGGTACTGGATCGGGCTGGTGTAGGTGCTGGGGGTGTTGTTGTAGTACGGCGTCATCCCGCGCATGTAGCGGGTGATTTCGTAATAGGTCTCGGCCAGTGGCGTGTTGGCCACCGCGCTCAGGCCGTTGATCGAGGAAATCAGTGCGTTGTAGTTGTTGTCGGCCTGGGCCTGGGTCACGCTGCCGCTGACTGGTGACAAGTCGCTGATGGAGCGTGCAATGAAACCACCGTTGCCGGGGTTGTTGCCGGTGGCCGGGTTGAAGGTGGCGAGGCCCATGCGCAGGTTGCGGTTGCTGGTGACCAGTGCGGTAGAGACGTTGCGCGCCACGTTGATCCGGTAATCGTTGGGAATGGCTCCGGTAGTGAAATCGCGTGTGCCGTTGTTGATCGCCAGCCCGACCACGTAGGAAATGTAATCCGCCGAATAGCGAGTGTTGCCGCTGCCCACCGGATCCGGCAGCTTCAGACAGAGCGGTGTCAGGCTGTTGTTGTAGAACGCATAGGCACCGCCGGAGCAGCCGGAAGTCGGCAGGCTCGAAAGAAAGATCGTATCGCCGGTGATGGCGGTCGAGCTCAGGCACAGGCCGATGACCGCGTTGCACTGCCGTGCCGGCGTGCGATCCTCGGCCGGATCGAACCCCGCCGCATAAATGATGCTGTTCATACTCCCTGAGTCGTCGATCAACAGCATGACGTTGGGCGGTACTGCGGCCGCGCTCAACAGCGGCGATTCGGACGGCGTGAACGCATATGCCGGCGTCGCCACATACAAGCCCGTCAAAAGCCCCGTCAGGCAGGCTCGCCACCTTGAGCGTCGCTCAATACTTCGCATAAACGCTCTCCACCACACTGCGTGAGCTGCCGACGATGCCGACTGCCGTGACCCGATACAACGTCGCCGAGGTGTTGCTCGGCACGTTCACCGCCGTCAGGGTCGTGCCGATGTTCTGCACCCCGTAGAAGCCGCTGCCGGCGGCAATCCAGGTGACACCCGACGTGGAATTGAGCCCCGCTGAACTGACCACCGATGACTCCGCCGGCGGCGCGCATTGCGTGGGGTTGGCACACACCGCCAGCGAATAACTGTCCAGTTGCACGGCACTTTCACCAATGCGCAGCGCCGCCTCGGCCGTCTGGAACGATTGATTGCGCAGACTCACACTGCCGGCCATTTTTTCCTGAAGGTTGGCGCTTTGCATTGATGACAGGCCGATCACCGTGAGGAGCAGCAGAAACACCAGACTGACCAGCAACACCATACCGCCCTGATACCGTCGCCGATGGAGAGAAACGTTCATCGCTCGCCCCTCACTGCAAGCGGTTGCGCAAGGCGGCAACCACGTTGAAGGTTTGATTGCTGACCCGATTGTTCGGGTCAGTGAGGGTCAGGCTCAGGCGCACGCTGCGGATCCGCGCCGGATCACCGGGATTGGCGCTGTAGGTGGACGCCGCGACATCGGTCGCAGAACTCGCCAGACCGAACATCACGGAAAACGCACTGACGTTGTTCACCAGCACCTGCTGGGCCGGATTCCCGCTGCCGGTGCCCATCAGAATCTGGTTGTTGCTGAAGCTGTAGATCAGACGACGGATCGGGAACGCGATCTGCCCCGTCGCTGCTGTCCGTGCGCCGGTATAAGCAATGGCGCTGTTGCGGCAATCGGAGACCACGGTCCAGGTCGGCGTCCCACCCGCGCTGCCCACATCGGCGGTGACCAGGGTCAGCTTGAGATTGGCGTTGTCCCAGCTGATCGGCATGATCTGAGCCGCCGTGAAATCCCCCGCCGAGCTGGAATCGGTAATCGTGCCCAGACAGCCGAACATGCCCACCATGCGCAGTTCCTGGATCATCTTGCTCAGCACGAACCGCGCGTCTTCCTGCATGGCGGCGGCGCTGTTCTGGCTGACGTAGGTGTTTTTCGCCGCCAGGAAGATCTGCACCACGCCGAGCACCACGATCAGCCCCAGCGCCAGCGCGACCAGCATTTCGATCAGGCCGAAGCCCAGATTATGGCGCTTCATGGCGTGGCCACCGGGTCGACCGCAGCGCGGCTGGTCAGGACAAAGCTGCGGGTTGCACTGCTCGTATTGGCGGCGCGTGCGTCACTCCAGGTGATGGTGATGGTGTACACGCGTTGATTGAGGGTGATGCTGCCGGTGGCGGTCGGTCCGCCGAAATTGACGATATTGGTGGTGAAATCGTAGAGATCCTGATCCCGGGCGACACTCAGGTTGCCCGTGGTCGGTGGTGTGACGGTGTAGTCGGCGCCCGAGTTGGCGCGGATCCGGTCCATCATGTCGTAGGCGATGAAACTGGCCTGACTGGTCATCCGCGAGCTGTCGGTGTATTTCAGCGCATTGAGCTGAACCGCCGCCGCCCCCAGTAACCCGACCGTCAGAATCAACAACGCGACCAGCACTTCGATCAGCGTCATGCCCTCCTGTGCGTGCTTGCTCCCTGCCCTCATCCGCAGCTTCCACCCGATTGAATTCGTCCGTTCAGACACACGTTCAGCGTCCTGCTTTGCGTTCCCAGCGTATAACTGAACACCACCGCCGTGGACGGTGCTGCCAGCCCTCCCAGATTGTTGAAATCCAGCGCGGTCACTCCTGAGGTTAGCGTCAGAGTCGCGCCGCTGCTCATCGCTGGAACAACCCGCAATACATTGGCCGGAGTGCCAGTACTGTCGTAGACCGACAGCTCGCCGGTCCAGACGCTGCCGCCGGCGCTCGGCCGCAAGCGAGTGGTGATGCCCCGGTTGATCGCCTCGAGCCTTGCGTAATTGAGGGCCCGTTGCAGGTCGCCGACTTCGGTGTCGGCCTTGCTGCCCTGGATCGATCGGGTAAACGCCGGGACGGCCATCGTGATCAGGATCACAACCAATGCGACCGCCACCAACACCTCGATCAGCGTGAAACCTTTTGTACGATGATCCATCGATGCCCTCCGTTGCCGTCGGCTATACCTGCCCAGTAAACCTAGAACATTCGACCGGATTACGTCGGTTGATTTGCCCTGCCCGGCGCACGGATCGCGTCGAACACCCTGCATCAAGGAGGAACTGCTCATGCCGCAACAGGGATTCAGTCTGGTCGAACTGCTCATGGGACTGGCGATCGGCGCAATTGTTCTGTCGCTGGTCAGTCCGGCGCTCGCCACACTGAAGGAGTCAAACCATCGACAGCAGGCGGCAGAGTCGTTGATCAGCGGGATCCGCAATGCCCGCACTCAGGCGATCACGCGCAATCAGAGCGTGGTGATTCATGGCATCGACGGGGACTGGAGCCGGGGCTGGCGGATCATTCTGGATGTCAGTGGCAAGGGTGCGGAAGACAGCAGCAATCCGCTGCTGGTCGAGCACGCCAGTGACGGGCGAATACCCATTGTCGGCAACTGGTTCGTCAGTCGGTACATACGGTTCAGCAGTCTGGGGCAACCGCTGATGCCCGGGCGGGCATTTCAGGCAGGAAAACTACACATCTGTTCGACCCGCGAGCCGGTCAGCCAGCTTCAACTGGTGCTGGCGGCGACCGGTCGCGTGCGCCTGGCCAGCGAAAAGGCTGAACAGGCGCTGTGTCGAAAGGATAAAGCGGTCAGATCGAGCGTACGCGCAGCTCTTTAGGCATCGAGAACGTGATGTTCTCTTCACGCCCGGCCAACTCGTCGGCACCGGTGGCACCCCAGGCCTGCAACTGCTGGATCACGCCGCGCACCAATACTTCCGGTGCAGAGGCGCCGGCGGTGATGCCGATACGCTCGACACCATCGAACCAGCTCTTCTGCAGGTCTTCGGCGCCATCGATCAGGTAGGCCGGGGTGGCCATGCGTTCGGCCAGCTCACGCAGACGGTTGGAATTGGAGCTGTTCGGGCTGCCGACCACCAACACCACGTCGCATTCGTCGGCCAGTTGCTTGACCGCGTCCTGACGGTTCTGCGTGGCGTAGCAGATGTCGTCCTTGCGCGGCCCACCGATGGCTGGGAAACGCGTGCGCAAGGCGTCGATGACCCGGCTGGTGTCGTCCATCGACAGCGTGGTCTGGGTGACGAAGGCCAGTTTTTCCGGGTCGCGTACCTGCAGCTCGGCAACATCCTTCTCGTCTTCGACGAGGTAGATCGCGCCGCCGTTGCTGGCGTCGTACTGGCCCATGGTGCCTTCGACTTCCGGGTGACCGGCGTGGCCGATCAGGATGCATTCACGACCGTCGCGGCTGTATTTGGCGACTTCGATGTGCACCTTGGTCACCAGCGGACAGGTGGCATCGAACACTTTCAGGCCACGGCCGGCGGCTTCGGTACGCACGGCTTGCGAGACGCCATGGGCACTGAAGATCACGATGACATCGTCCGGTACCTGATCCAGCTCCTCGACGAAGATCGCGCCACGACTGCGCAGGTCCTCGACGACAAACTTGTTGTGCACCACTTCATGACGCACGTAGATCGGCGGCCCGAACACTTCCAGGGCGCGGTTGACGATTTCGATCGCCCGGTCCACGCCGGCGCAGAAGCCACGGGGGTTGGCGAGTTTGATTTGCATGCTATGCCTCGTGTCTTGCGCGCAAGAAAATAGATCATTGCAATCCCAGCGGAAGCAGGCTTGCTCGCGAAAGCGGTGTGCCAGACAACTTTTTTATGTTGAATGTCAGTCTGCATTCGCGAGCAAGCCCGCTCCCACAGGGGTTCTGCTGTGTTACTCAGACGGCTTTGACGGAGAAGATTTCCACGTCAAAGGTCAGCGTCTTGCCGGCCAGCGGGTGGTTGAAGTCGACGGTCACTTGCGCATCGTCGAACTCTTTCACCACACCCGGCAGCTCAGTATTGGCCGCATCGTTGAAGATCACCAGCAGACCCGGCGACAGTTCCATGTCCGCAAACTGCGAGCGCGGCATGACCTGCACGTTTTGCGGGTTCGGCTGGCCGAACGCGTTTTCCGGCTCGACGGTCAGCGTGCGCTTGTCTCCGGCCTTGAAGCCGAACAACGCCGCCTCGAAACCCGGCAGCAGGTTGCCATCGCCGACCTTGAAGGTCGCCGGGGCCTTGTCGAAGGTGCTGTCGACCGTGTCGCCGTTCTCCAGGCGCAATGCAAAGTGCAAGGTGACTTCCGTGTTCTGGCCGATGCGTTGCTCAGCCAATACCTGTTCAGTCATGAACGGCTTCTCCGGTTTTTTTACTTTTGAACATGTCCAGTGCCAGCATCACCGCACCAACGGTGATGGCGCTGTCGGCGAAGTTGAACGCCGGGAAGTACCAGCGGTTCTGCCAGTGCACCAGAATGAAGTCAATCACATGGCCCAGGGCAATGCGGTCATACAGATTGCCCAGCGCGCCGCCCAACACCAGCGCCAGCGCGATGGCCAGCCAGGTTTCGTTGCGGCCCAGGCGTTTGAGCCAGACCACCAGCACCGCACTGACCACCACCGCGATCAGGGCGAACAGCCAGCGCTGCCAGCCGGAGCTGTCGGCCAGGAAGCTGAACGCCGCGCCGGTGTTGTAAGCCAGGGTCCAGCTGAAATAATCGGGAATGATCACGATCTGCTGGTACATCTCGAGCTTGCCTTCGAAGTAGAACTTGCTGGCCTGGTCGATGACCAGAACCAGCAAGCTCAACCAGAGCCAGCTCAGCCGTCCGAAACGGCCAACGGCATTAGGCATAGTGACGAACCTCGCCAGCGCCATCGATGTTGTCCACGCAACGGCCGCAGATCTCCGGATGCTCCGGATTCACGCCGACGTCTTCACGGCAGTGCCAGCAACGGGCGCATTTCGGGAAGGCCGATTTGACGATCTTCAGCTTCAGGCCGCTGACTTCGGTGGCCACAGCTTCGGCCGGAGCCTGTACGAACGGCGCAACGCTGGCAGTCGAAGTGATCAGTACAAAGCGCAGCTCGTTGCTGAGTTTGGCCAGGTCGGCGCTCAGGGCATCTTCGGCGTACAGCGTCACTTCGGCTTGCAGGTTGCCACCGACGGCCTTGGCCGCGCGCTGGATTTCCATCTCCTTGTTGACCGCCACCTTCACTTCCATGATGCGATCCCAGTACTCGCGACCCAGCTCGAAGCCTTCCGGCAACTCGGTCAGGCCTTCGTACCAGGTGTTGAGCATCACCGATTCGTTGCGCTCGCCCGGCAGGTATTGCCACAGCTCGTCGGCGGTGAACGCCAGGATCGGCGCGATCCAGCGCACCAGCGCTTCGGAGATGTGGAACAGCGCGGTCTGGCACGAACGACGGGCCTTGCTGTCGGCGCCGGTGGTGTACTGGCGGTCCTTGATGATGTCGAGGTAGAAACCACCCAGCTCCTGCACGCAGAAGTTGTGGATCTTCGAGTAGACGTTCCAGAAACGGTATTCGCCGTAGTGCTCTTGCAGCTCGCGTTGCAGCAGCAGGGTGCGATCCACCGCCCAGCGATCCAGTGCCAGCATGTCTTCGGCCGGCAGCAGGTCGGTGGCCGGATTGAAGCCGGTCAGGTTGGAAAGCAGGAAACGCGCGGTGTTACGGATACGACGATAGGCGTCCGCGCTGCGCTGCAGGATCTGCTCGGACACGGCCATTTCGCCGGAGTAGTCGGTCGAGGCAACCCACAGACGCATGATGTCGGCGCCCAAGGTGTCGTTGACTTTCTGCGGCGCGATCACGTTGCCCAGGGACTTGGACATCTTGCGGCCGGACTCGTCCACGGTGAAGCCGTGGGTCAGCAGCTCGCGGTACGGCGCGTGGTTGTCGATGGCGCAACCGGTCAGCAGGGACGAGTGGAACCAGCCACGATGCTGGTCCGAACCTTCCAGGTACAGGTCGGCACGCGGACCGGTCTCGTGGCCCATCGGGTGCGAACCGCGCAGGACGTGCCAGTGCGTGGTGCCCGAGTCGAACCAGACGTCGAGGGTGTCGCTGATCTTGTCGTACTGCGGCGCTTCATCGCCCAGCAGTTCGGCAGCGTCGAGTTTGAACCAGGCCTCGATACCTTCGACTTCGACGCGCTTGGCGACTTCTTCCATCAGCTCGACGGTGCGAGGGTGCAGCTCGCCGCTTTCCTTGTTCAGGAAGAACGGGATCGGCACACCCCAGTTGCGCTGACGGGAGATGCACCAGTCCGGACGGTTGGCGATCATCGAGTGCAGGCGCGCCTGGCCCCAGGCCGGAACGAACTTGGTGTCTTCGATGGCTTTGAGCGAGCGCTGACGCAGGGTGTCACCGGACACTGGCTCCTTGTCCATGCCGATGAACCATTGCGCGGTAGCGCGGTAGATCAGCGGGGTCTTGTGACGCCAGCAATGCATGTAGCTGTGTTCGATGACGGTGGTGTGCAGCAGCGCACCGACTTCGGTCAGTTTTTCGACAATGGCCGGGTTGGCCTTCCAGATGAACTGGCCGCCGAAGAACTCCAGCGACGGCACATAGACGCCGTTGCTTTGTACCGGGTTGAGGATGTCGTCGTTGACCATGCCGTATTTCTTGCAGGTCACGAAGTCGTCCACACCGTAGGCCGGGGCGGAGTGAACCACACCGGTGCCGGCGCCCAGTTCCACGTAGTCGGCCAGGTACACCGGCGACAGACGGTCGTAGAACGGGTGACGGAAATTGATCAGTTCCAGCGCCGAACCCGGCGCGGTGGCCAGCACGGTGCCTTCGACGCCGTAACGGGTCAGGCACGATTCGACCAACTCTTCAGCCAGCACCAACAGCTTGTCGCCGATGTCGACCAGGGCGTAGGTGAATTCCGGGTGAACGTTAAGCGCCTGGTTGGCCGGGATGGTCCACGGGGTGGTGGTCCAGATCACGATCGAGGCAGGTTTGCCCAGCGACGGCAGACCGAACGCGGCAGCCAGTTTGGCTTCGTCGGCGATCGGGAACGCGACGTCGATGGTCGAGGACTTCTTGTTCTCGTACTCGACTTCCGCTTCGGCCAGGGCCGAACCGCAATCGAAACACCAGTTCACCGGTTTCAGGCCCTTGAACACGAAACCGCCCTTGACGATTTCGGCGAGGGCGCGGATTTCACCGGCCTCGTTCTTGAAGTCCATGGTCTTGTACGGATTGGCGAAGTCGCCCAGCACGCCGAGACGGATGAATTCGGTCTTCTGACCTTCGATCTGCTCGGTGGCGTAGGCACGGCACAGCTCGCGGGTCTTGTCCGCGCCCAGGTTCTTGCCGTGGGTCACTTCAACCTTGTGCTCGATCGGCAGGCCGTGGCAATCCCAGCCCGGGACATACGGCGCGTCGAAGCCCGACAGGGTCTTCGAGCGGATGATCATGTCCTTGAGAATCTTGTTCAGTGCGTGACCGATGTGGATCGTACCGTTGGCGTACGGAGGGCCGTCGTGCAGGACGAACTTCGGACGATCCTTGCCAATCTCGCGCAACTTTCCGTACAGGCCAATACTGTCCCAGCGCTGCAGGATCTGCGGTTCGCGCTGTGGCAGGCCGGCCTTCATTGGGAAGGCGGTGTCCGGAAGGTTTAGCGTGGCTTTATAGTCGGTCATTTAAGGCTCTTCATTAGCGATGGGCGCTAGGTGCGGCTAGTGCACGGGCGGCGGCGACATCCGCGCTGATCGCCGTTTTCAATGCCTCCAGGGAGGCGAAACGCTGCTCTTCACGCAGCTTCTGGTGGAAAACCACCGTCAAACGCCGGTCATACAGATCGCCGGCAAAATCCAAAAGATGTACTTCAAGGTGGGCCTTGCCATCACCTTGCACCGTGGGCCGCACGCCGATATTGGCGACGCCGGGCCAGGTCTTGCCGTCGATGTCGACGTCGACCAGGTAAACACCGGTGAACGGCACGCGACGGCGCTTGAGCTGAATGTTCGCCGTGGGCGTACCCAACTGGCGGGCCAGTTTCTGGCCATGCAGCACACGACCGGCAATCCGGTACGGGCGGCCAAGCAGACGCTCGGCCAGGGCAAAATCGGCGGCGGCCAACGCGTTGCGCACCTGAGTGCTGCTGACGCGAATGCCGTCCAGCTCGACGGTTTGCGCAGCTTCGACGGTAAAACCGTGAACCTGTCCGGCCTGCAACAGAAAATCGAAATCGCCGAGGCGGTCGCAACCGAAGCGGAAATCGTCACCGACCTCCAGATGCTGCACGCCGAGGCCATCGACCAGGATGGTATCAACGAACTCGCTGGCGCTGAGCTTGCTCAGGCGTTGGTTGAACGCCAGGCACAGAACCCGGTCGACGCCTTCGGCAGCCAACAGTTGCAGCTTGTCGCGCAACCGGGCCAGACGCGCCGGAGCGGTCTCCGGGGCAAAGAATTCCCGTGGCTGCGGCTCGAAAATCACCACGCAGCTGGGTACGCCCAACTCGAGCGCACGCTCACGCAGTCGGGCCAGGATGGCCTGGTGACCGCGGTGAACACCGTCAAAGTTGCCAATAGTGGCGACGCAGCCCCGATGCTGGGGGCGCAGATTGTGGAGGCCTCGAACCAGCTGCATAACGCGCTTCTTGCTCATAAAGTGGCCGATTATAACCACACCCGACGGCCGACGACAGGCAACACCGTAACCCAAAGTGAACGAGCCGACAAAACTGCCGGCTGGCGCCCGCTTTTCAAGGGTGAAACCTCAGCTCAAGGCCTTGCGATTGAAGTCGCGCAGGCGGAAACCAAGCAGCAGCAACATGCCGAAATACGCAACCACGCCGGCAACCACCAAGGCGCCCAGGCGCACGAAGCGTTCCAGCATGTGGCCCTGATCCCACGCGGGCATGAAATGCATGCCGATCAACAGCACCGCCGACATCACCGCCACCGCAACCAACAGCTTGAAACCGAACTTCAACCAACCCGGCTGTGGTTGATACATCTGTTGTTTGCGCAGTTGATAGAACAGCAGCCCGGCGTTCAGGCAGGCACCGGCGCTGATCGCCAGTGCCAGGCCGGCGTGCGCCAGCGGACCGATCAGCACCAGGTTGAACAACTGCGTGACCACCAGGGTGAAGATTGCGATTTTTACCGGCGTACGGATGTTTTGTTGCGCATAAAAGCCGGGCGCCAGCACTTTGATCACGATGATCCCGAGCAGACCGACAGAATAGGCAATCAATGCCCGCTGCGTCATCTCCGCGTCAAATCCGCTGAACTGGCCGTACTGGAACAGTGAAACCGTCAACGGCTCGGCCAGAATCCCCAACGCCAGCGCGCATGGCAGTACCAGCACGAAGCACAGGCGCAGGCCCCAGTCGAGAATCCGCGAGTATTCGTGGCGATCCTTGCTGGCGTAGGTCTTGGCCAGTGTCGGCAGCAGGATCGTGCCCAGCGCCACACCGAGTACACCGGACGGCAGCTCCATCAAACGGTCGGCGTAATACATCCACGACACCGAGCCCGCCACCAGGAACGAGGCGAAAATAGTGTTGATGATCAGGGAAATCTGGCTGACCGAGACGCCGATGATCGCCGGCAACATCTGCTTCATCACCCGCCAGACACCGGTATCGCGAAGATTCAGGCGCGGAAGCACGAGCATGCCGATTTTTTTCAAGTGCGGGAGTTGATAAAGCAATTGCGCGAGACCACCGACCAGCACCGCCCACCCGAGGGCCATGACCGGTGGATCGAAGTACGGCGTCAGGAACAGCGCAAACACGATCATGCTGACGTTCAGCAGGGTCGGCACGAACGCCGGCACCGAGAAGCGGTTCCAGGTATTGAGGATCGCCCCCGCCAGCGAAGACAGGGAGATCAGCAATATATAAGGGAAGGTCACTCGCAGCAGGTCGGAGGTCAGCTGGAATTTTTCCGGCGTATCGGTAAAACCGGGGGCCGTGGCCCAGATCACCCAGGGCGCGGCGATCATGCCCAACGCGGTGACCAGCGCCAGTACCAAGGTCAGCAGGCCGGAAACGTAGGCAATAAAGGTGCGGGTCGCCTCTTCGCCCTTCTGGCTTTTATATTCGGCCAGGATCGGCACAAAAGCCTGGGAAAATGCCCCCTCGGCGAAGATCCTGCGCAGCAGATTGGGCAGTTTGAAGGCGATAAAGAAGGCGTCGGTCGCCATTCCGGCGCCGAAGGTGCGGGCAATGAGCGTGTCGCGTACAAACCCGAGAATCCGGGAAAGCATCGTGATAGAGCTGACGGCGGCCAACGATTTGAGCAGATTCATTGAAGGAATTTGTGCCTGTCGATAAACAGCAGGCGAACAATGCGCCTACTTGTGCGATACTCCGCGCCGCAACAGCACAGAGCCAAAGCTCGCGAGTTTACAGGTCAAGCGCCGGAAATAAATATCCCGCCTCTTTATACCTACCACTTAGCGGAACGTCTCAAGCGCCCTTGACAAGACATCTCTTCATCGGCATGATTCGCGGCCTATTTTGTTTGCTATTTCCTAAAAAGTCTTTCGAGGAGCTCGACGGTGGCCAACTCACCTTCCGCCAAAAAACGTGCAAAACAGGCTGAGAAGCGTCGCAGCCACAACGCCAGCCTGCGTTCCATGGTTCGTACCTACATCAAGAATGTAGTTAAAGCCATCGACGCAAAAGACGCTGAAAAAGCTCAAGCTGCATACGTTCTGGCTGTGCCAGTTATCGACCGTATGGCCGATAAAGGCATCATCCACAAGAACAAGGCTGCTCGTCATAAGAGCCGCCTGAATGGCCACGTCAAGGCACTGAAAGAAGCTGCCTAAGCGACGTAGTCATTAAAAAACCGACCTCAGGGTCGGTTTTTTATTGCCTGCAATTTGGCAAAAAACAATGCAAAAAAAGAGGAGCCAACACGCTCCTCGTTTTTTTTGCGCTCAATCAATGAGCCGATGCCCACGGCAGAATCGGTATCGCCGTCACCGCATTCTGCGGACTCCCCTCGATCAGGCGATCGCTGTAGACCAGATACACCAGCGTATTGCGCTTCTTGTCGAGGAAACGCACGACCTGCATGGTTTTGAACACCAGCGAAGTGCGCTCCTTGAACACCTCCTCGCCATCCTTCAGCTCACCCTTGAAGCTGATGGGCCCCACCTGACGACAGGCAATGGACGCCTCGGCGCGATCCTCGGCCAGACCCAAGCCACCCTTCACGCCACCCGTCTTGGCGCGTGACAGGTAGCAGGTCACCCCCTCGACCTTTGGATCATCGAACGCCTCGACCACGATCCGGTCGTTCGGCCCGACAAACTTGAACACCGTCGATACCTGGCCGATTTCCTCGGCCGAGGCCAGCAATGGCAACGCCATCAACAGACCCAACAATCCTTTTGCCATGCGCATTGCGCTTTTCCTCAGACCAGAATCAGGTTGTCACGATGAACCAGCTCCGGCTCAGCCATGTAACCCAGCAAACCGACAATCGCATCCGACGACTGACCGATGATTTTTTGTGCTTCCAGCGCGCTGTAGTTGGCCAGGCCACGGGCGATCTCACGACCGTCCGGCGCCACGCAAACCACCATCTCACCTCGACGGAAACTGCCCTGAACCAGTTTGACGCCAACCGGCAGCAGACTCTTGTGACCTTCCGACAACGCAGAAACCGCACCGTCATCCAGCACCAGCGTGCCGCGGGTTTGCAGATGACCGGCCAGCCATTGCTTGCGCGCCGCCAGCATGCCGCGCTCTGGCGACAGCAGCGTACCGATTCGCTCGCCCGCCTTCAGACGATCAAGCACTCGCTCCAGACGCCCACCCACAATGATGGTATGCGCTCCGGAACGCGCCGCCAGCCTCGCCGCGCGCAGCTTGGTCTGCATGCCGCCACGCCCCAGCGCACCGCCGGTTCCGCCCGCCACCGCATCCAAAGTCGGATCATCGGCACGCGCTTCGTAAATCAGCTGCGCGTCGGGGTTGTTGCGCGGATCAGCGTCGAACATGCCGTCGCGATCCGTCAGGATTACCAGCAGATCAGCCTCGACCAGGTTGGCCACCAACGCAGCGAGCGTGTCGTTGTCGCCGAAACGGATTTCATCGGTGACCACGGTGTCGTTTTCGTTGATCACCGGGATGACTTTCAGCTCGACCAGTGCACGCAAGGTGCTGCGGGCATTCAGGTAGCGCTTGCGGTCGGACAGATCGTCGTGGGTCAGAAGAATTTGCGCCGTGTGCCGGCCATGCTCGGCAAAGCTCGACTCCCAGGCCTGCACCAACCCCATCTGACCGATTGCCGCAGCAGCCTGGAGTTCGTGCATCGCACTGGGTCGTGCGGTCCAGCCCAAACGGCTCATGCCGGCCGCCACCGCCCCGGAGGACACCAGCACCAACTCGACGCCAGCCTCATGCAAAGCCACCATCTGCTCGACCCAGACGCCCATCGCCTTGCGATCAAGGCCCTTGCCATCCGCTGTCAGCAAAGCGCTGCCGATCTTCACGACCCAACGCTGCGCACCTGTCACCTTGCTCCGCATCATCTTCAACCTTAGCTTGAGGACAGCGCGACCCAGCGCTGCCCGTGACGTTATTCGTGGTTACTCGTGACCAACAATCGATTTCCAGATACCAAAACGCCGCTCGATTGAGCGGCGCTTAAGTTTACTTCAACGAATCAGTCACGCACGTAAATGATTTCCGGACCGTCTTCGTCATCCACATCTTCTTCATCCCAGTCATCGTCACCGATGTCGTGGACCGACTTCACGCCACTGCGACGCAGGGCACGCTTGTCATCCAGCGCCTGCAACTGGGCACGGGCCTCGTCTTCGATGCGCTGATCGAGATCGGCCAGCTCTTCCTTGTAGGCCGGGTCATTGGCCAGGCGATCGGCACGATCTTCCAGGTAGCGCATGATGTCGCGCGTCAGGCGTTCGGTGCCTTCTTTGGCGATGGCCGAGATCACGTAGACCGGACCTTCCCATTGCAGACGATCGACAATTTCCTTGACGCGCTCTTCGTGCTCTTCTTCAAGGATCTGGTCGCACTTGTTCAGCACCAGCCAGCGGTCACGCTCCGCCAGGGAGGGGCTGAACTTGATCAGTTCGTTGACGATCACTTCAGCGGCGTCAGGCGCACTGCTTTCGTCCAGCGGCGCCATGTCCACGAGGTGCAGCAGCAGACGGGTACGCGCCAAGTGCTTGAGGAAACGGATACCGAGACCAGCGCCGTCGGAAGCACCTTCGATCAGACCCGGAATGTCGGCGATGACGAAGCTTTTCCAGCGGTCGACGCTGACCACACCCAGGTTCGGCACCAGCGTGGTGAACGGGTAATCGGCGACTTTCGGCTTGGCGGCCGACACGGAACGGATAAAGGTACTTTTACCGGCGTTCGGCAGACCCAGCAGGCCGACGTCAGCCAGAACCTTCATCTCCAGCTTCAGGTCACGCTGCTCGCCCGGCTTGCCCGGCGTGGTCTGGCGCGGCGCACGGTTGGTACTGGATTTGAAACGGGTATTGCCCAGACCGTGCCAGCCGCCCTGCACCACCATCAGTTTCTGACCGGACTTGGTCAGGTCGCCGATGACTTCCTGGGTAGCAGAGTCGATGATGGTGGTACCAACCGGCACACGCAGGATCAGATCCTCACCCTTCTTGCCGGTGCAGTCGGTGCTGCCGCCGTTGGAGCCACGCTCGGCATCGAAGTGCCGGGTGTAACGGTAGTCCACCAGGGTGTTGAGGTTTTCGTCGGCCATCATGTAGATGGAACCGCCGTCACCGCCATCACCACCGTTCGGACCGCCGTTTTCAATGAATTTTTCCCGACGGAAACTCATGCAGCCATTGCCGCCGTCGCCAGCCTTTACGCGGATCGATACTTCATCAACAAACTTCATAACCAACGCCTCTCGCCGTACGGACGAGCCGAAAAACAATCAAGACATAAGACTCTTGCAAAAATGAGCGCAGCGACCCCAATCCACGACCTGCATCGCACGCCGGCAGCCCATACAAACAGCTTTGCAAGAGACTCACCCCACAAACGAAAAAGCCCCGTCGCAAGACAGGGCTTCTCCAGCACTCTCGCAGTTAGGCTGCGACAACGCTCACGTAACGACGACCGAAGGCGCCTTTTACTTCAAACTTGATCACGCCTTCGATTTTCGCGAAGAGGGTGTGATCCTTACCCATGCCAACGCCGTAACCAGCGTGGAATTGGGTGCCGCGCTGACGCACGATGATGTTGCCGGCCTTGATGACCTGGCCGCCATACATCTTCACGCCAAGGCGTTTGGCTTCTGAGTCGCGACCGTTACGGGTACTACCACCAGCTTTTTTGTGTGCCATGAGTTCAATTCTCCTAGTGAGGAATTAGGCTGTAATTAAGCCTGAATACCGGTGATTTTGATCTCGGTGAACCACTGGCGGTGGCCCATACGCTTCATGTGGTGCTTACGGCGACGGAACTTGATGATGCGGACTTTATCGTGACGACCTTGGGAGATCACTTCAGCCTTGACGGTTGCGCCAGCAACAACAGGTGCGCCGATGTTCACGTCGTCGCCATTGGCGACCAACAGAACGCGGTCAAAAGTCACGGATTCGCCAGTAGCGACTTCCAGTTTTTCGATCTTCAGGTATTCACCTTCAGCGACCTTGTATTGCTTACCGCCGGTAACGATTACTGCGTACATGGTATTTCTCCGATAATCCTGCTCACCCAGCTCTTTATAAGAAGAGGTATTGGCTGGCATGGCTGCATGGGGCTGGAACGGCCCAAGTGCAATTGCGTAAGGCAGGTGCTGCCCAGGAAGTTCAGGGTGCGCGATTGTACGCAAGCCTTCGAAGTCATGCAAGGGGCCGTCCATCGCGCCTTGACAGGCCCGGACGTGGGTCCTAGCATGCCGCGCAACCCTTCTGGAGCACCTGTCGCTGATGCAACCCCAAGCTTTCTACCGCGCGGTGGCGGACGATTTTAGCGCCGTCGACGGCATCATCAAGAAGCAGCTGACTTCCCGAGTGCCGCTGGTATCGAAAATCGGCGATTACATCACGTCGGCCGGCGGCAAACGCTTGCGCCCTTTATTGGTGCTGCTGTGTGGCAAGGCCCTGGGTCGCGAAGGCGACGACATGCGTCTGCTGGCCGCCACCATCGAATTCCTGCACACCGCCACCCTGCTGCATGACGACGTGGTCGACATGTCCGGCATGCGCCGTGGCCGTTCGACCGCCAACGCCATGTGGGGCAATGCCCCGAGCGTGCTGGTCGGCGATTTCCTGTACTCGCGTTCGTTCGAAATGATGGTCGAACTGGGTTCGATGCCGGTGATGAAGATCCTGTCCCAGGCCACGCGCATCATCGCCGAAGGCGAAGTGCTGCAGCTGTCCAAGGTTCGCGACGCGAGCACCACCGAAGAAACCTACATGGAAGTCATCCGCGGCAAGACCGCGATGCTGTTCGAGGCTTCGACCCACAGCGCCGCAGCGCTGGCCGGTGCGACCGCCGAGCAGAGCGAAGCCCTGCGCACCTTCGGCGATCACCTGGGCGTGGCGTTTCAGCTGGTCGACGACCTGCTCGACTACAAGGGCGACGCCGAAACCCTGGGCAAGAACGTCGGTGACGATCTGGCCGAAGGCAAGCCGACCCTGCCGCTGATCTACACCATGCGCGAAGGCACGCCAGAGCAAGCTGCACTGGTACGTCAGGCGATCCAGAAAGGCGGGATCGAAGACCTGGAAAGCATCCGCATTGCCGTGGAAGCGTCCGGTTCGCTTGAATACACCGCACAACTGGCTCGCGACTACGTGGCCCGTGCGATCAACTGCCTCGAAGTATTGCCGGCCAGCGAATACCGCGATGCACTGGTTGAACTGAGCGAGTTCGCGGTCGCCCGCACGCACTGATCAACGCCGCGCAATCAAGAAACCGCAGCCTCCGTCGGAGCCTGCGGTTTTTTGTTGCCTGCCATCAGGGATTAAAACCCTATACAATGTGCGACTTTTAACGATCCTCTCTCCAAGGAGCCTTAGTGAGCACGTTGCCACCCTGCCCGAAATGCAATTCCGAATACACCTACGAAGACGGCACCCAACTGGTGTGCCCGGAGTGCGCCCACGAGTGGTCTGCCGGCGGTGAAGCCGAAGTCGCGTCCGATGATGCCGTGAAGAAAGATTCGGTCGGCAACGTCCTGCAGGACGGCGACACCATCACGGTGATCAAGGACCTGAAGGTCAAGGGCACCTCGCTGGTGGTCAAGGTCGGCACCAAGGTCAAGAACATCCGCCTTTGCGACGGCGACCACGACATCGACTGCAAGATCGACGGCATCGGCCCGATGAAACTCAAATCCGAGTTCGTCAGAAAAGTCTGAACCTGCTGTCTTCCATCCCGCGCCCGTCGTGGGATGGAGCTTCACCCTCTCCCGCTATACCCCACAAAACCAGGCAATAGCCAAATGCCAGCCGTTTTGACCTTACGCAATCTTTACCCATAAAAAATCACGAACCGCCAATAGGCGCTTGCTATTTGACGAATAAGAATTATTCTCATTGAAACCCTTTCAATGGAGATGAGAACCATGACTTATTTGATCGACGCCTGGCTGGATCGCCCGCACCCGTACCTCAGGATCCTGCATCGGGAAACCGGCGAAGTCTGCGCGGTACTGGAAGAAGAGGCCCTGCACGAGTTGCAGGATCAAGGGGATCTGGACGTCAGCGGCCTGAGTTCCAGCGAACCGTTGGTGCTCAAGGAGCTGGTGCGCAATCTGTTCCTGTTCTGCTATGCCCGGGCCTTGCGCCCGACCAGTGAACTGCATCACAAGATCGAAGTATGAGAACGGCGGAGAAACCCTGCACAAGCCACGCTTGTGCAGGGTAACGGGATTACAGAACGTCGAGCAGCTCGACGTCGAACACCAGAACGCTGTGCGGCGGGATGCTGCCAACGCCTTGAGCGCCGTAAGCCAGTTCGCTCGGCACGTACAGACGCCACTTGCTGCCGGCATTCATCAGTTGCAGGGCTTCGGTCCAGCCGGCGATCACGCCGCCGACCGGGAACTCTGCCGGCTGGCCACGCTCGTAGGAGCTGTCGAACACAGTGCCGTCGATCAGCGTGCCGTGGTAGTGAGTACGCACGGTGTCTTCACGGGATGGCTTGGCGCCTTCGCCCTGAGTCAGCACTTCGAATTGCAGACCGGAAGCCAGAGTGGTGATGCCGTCTTTCTTGGCGTTTTCAGCCAGGAACGCACGACCTTCGCCAGCGGCGGCTTCGGCCTTGGCAGCGGCTTCGGCTTGCATGATCTCGCGGATCACCTTGAAGCTGGCGGACAGCTCTTCCTGACCCACGCGGCTTGGCTTGCCCGCGAATGCGTCAGTCAGACCGGCCAGGATGGCGTCCAGGCTGACACCCGGTGGCGGGTTGTCGCGCAGCTGGTCACCCAGCTGACGGCCGATACCGTAGCTGACGCGGGTTTCGTCGGTGGACAGATTTACTTCGGACATGACACTGCTCCGCTGTGCGGACGGCCTCAGGACATGCCGTGCGTGCACAGCGCGTCCCGGCGCGCCCGGAACCAAAAGGGCGAGCAGACTAGCACAGATGTTCCGCCATTGATCAGGCCCTGGAGCCTACAGTGCCGAGCGCCAGGCCAGCGGCACTTTCAGGCTTTCTTCGCCGCTGGCACCAAGACCGCACATTTCATCATGTACCGAGGTGTGGACCAGGTTGAACGGCAGCACCGGAAGGTTGTGCAGGACATCCCGGGCATGCTCCACCGAGCGCAGCATCAGCATCTTGCCCTGGGGATCGCTCAACGGGTACGCCGCGCCGTGCATCCGCGCCTCGAGCAGGTAGATTCCGCCCTCCATGGAGATCAGGTTCAGCTCATCGACCTTCCTGGCGATGGCAAACGCATTCAACTCTTGCAGGTTCATGAACGCACCTCACGCTGTAGCGAGCCGGGACGCTTACAGGGATATGCCTCGGCGCTACAAAGTACAAGCCACAAATGACACCGCCCGTCTGTTTCGCAACAGACGGGCGGTTTTGTTACAGCCATCGACAGCTCATCAATGCTTGGTGAGCTTGTCCAGATAACCCATGGCGAACGCCGAGATCACGAAAGTCATGTGGATAATCACGTACCACATCAGGTGCTCGGGATCGACGTTCTTGGCATCCATGAAGATCCGCAGCAGGTGGATCGAGGAAATCGCCACGATCGACGCCGCCACTTTCATCTTCAGCGACGAGGAGTCCATGGTGCCCAGCCAGCTGAGCTTTTCCTTGCCTTCGTCGATATTCAGCTCGGACACGAAGTTCTCGTAGCCGGAAATCATCACCATCACCAGCAAACCGCCGACCAGCGCCATGTCGATCAGCGACAGCAGCACCAGAATCAGCTCGGACTCGGCCATGGAGAAGACGTTGGGAATGACATGAAACACTTCCTGGAAGAATTTCAATGCCAGCGCCAGCAACCCGAGGGACAGCCCGATATAGATCGGCGCCAGCAGCCAGCGCGTGGCGTACATTGCGTTTTCGATAAAGCGTTCCATTGACTCTCACACAAGAAGGGTTGTAATCGGCGGCGAGTATACCAGCCCCCCATGACAGCCAGAAACCGCCCGAAAATCCGCCACCTGCGTGTGTGTGTCAAAGTTTTTCTGCTAGTGTCCAAACCATTGACAGCCCAGCGACAGTGGACAGGACGACTGGAAATGGATGTGCGATTGCCGTTAACGACTGCCGGAATTTGCCTAGCCTTATCGATCGGCGGCTGCTCGCCCGGCGAGGAAAAACACCCGCTCAGCCTAGAACAGAAGACTGCGCAGTTCGAACAGTCGCTGGACGCCATCACCGACCCGAAACTCAAGGATGCCGTGACCGAACTCGGCGGCTCGCTACTGCTCCTGGAGCGCGCGCAGCAACGTCTCGACAACAAACCGCCCAGAACCGAATACGGTGAAGACGCCCTCGGCGTGCTCAAGCATTACCCCACTCCCCAGGCGCTGGTCGATACCTTCATCAACGGCCTGTTCGTGCTCCACAAGGATGCCAGCTCCGACTACCTGACCGACCTGCAGCCGGTGTTTCCCTTCAATCTCAATATCCCCGGCGGGTTTCTGTTCCCCCATGGCGTTGAGTGGCAATCGGTGACGTTGAGCAACAAACGGGTGATCACCTACCAGCCGGAATGGTCGGAAACCGATCCGGGCATTCAACTGAGTCCGTCCAGCTCCAATATCACCAACCCCGACGACCTGACCGTGACCTACCCGTTCATCGAGGGTCTGGACGTCGACAAGAAAACCCGGCCGCGTCCTGTGAGCCTGCAAGGTCAGGTGGAAGTCATCGCCCCGAAACGCCTGCACCGTTTCGATCTGGGCAAACAGGACGTCGGCCAGACCCGGACCGACGCCAACCTCAGCGTGACCCTGTTGAAGCTGGAAAAGAACTACGCCGAAGTCGAATTCAGCAACCATCTGCCGCTCGCCCCGGAAGTCGCCAACACGCCGCTCAACCCGCTGATCGTCCAGGCCCGTGACAGCACCGGCCAGTATCTGGCGCGAGCCGGCGCCATCAATGAAAGCCCCGAGCAGATCGCCTTCTATCAAAAACAACTGACGCACCTGCAACAGCAAAAGGCCTGGAGCGAGGATCTCGAGAAACAGCTGAACGACGACCAGCGCGCCTTCGAACAGCAGCATACGCGCCGTTACAACAAGGTCTACTTCAACGGGCCGATCGATACCCTTGAAGTCAGCGTGCTGGACTTCTCCGAGGCGACCGTCACCCGCAGGCCACTGGACCTGCCGATCCGCGAATTCAACGCGCACACCACGGCGAAAACCGTGCAGCCGCTGGATCTGGCGATCACCGTCTACGACGACCAGGCGCCCAACTGGCTAAAAGGTGCATCACTGACCGAGGACGAGCTGAAAAAAAGCATTCATATCCGCCAGTCAGTGGAAGAGCCCAGCGCCGCGCGCATCGAGTTCGATCACCGCAAAACCTTCAATGACGAGTTGCTGGGCGACGACCTGGCTCCCGGCGAAAGCCCGGTGACGTTCTTCACCGAAAAACACAACGGCAAACTCGACGAGCCGATCGAATTGCCGGCCGAGGCGTATCAGGTGGATCCGCTGCAAGCGACCATCACTTATGACTTGAACCTATTTCCGGAAACCCCGGCAGTGGCCGTCGGTTCGATGCCCTTATTCCTCGCCACGGTGGCGAAACAGTCCTACGAAGCCAAGGCATTGCCCAAGGGCCTGGACATCAGGAACAACGAACTGGTGGTGGACCTGAAATTGTTTCCGGCCAACGAATGGCGATTCTTCGTCAAGGATGACAGCGGCAACTACCTGAAGCAGATCCTTTCGGTCAGCCACGACGCGGGCGCAGAAGGCCCGGCGCTGTTCGGCGTGCACTATTTCTACGGCCGTCCGACGCAGGTGGAAACCTATCATCGAATCGACCTCGTCACTGTGCAGTACGGCTTTGAGGTCAAGCTCGAGAAGGCGCAGACCCAGGGCGCTGCGCCTTGATCGGCGCTAATGATCGAAAATGCCGATATTGCGTCCACGTCCGCCATTGATCTGCCGTAACTGGGCTTGCAGGTGCAAGGACCAGATCTGCGGATCATTGGCCAGTTCGTAGCCGTGCATCGTCAGGCTTTCGACGATGGTATCGAGGATCGATTCGGCAGCGACCGGCCCGTGGAACGGGCCCTGGGCCTTGATGGCGGAAGGTTGTTCACCGGCCATGCCGGCGGCAAAGAGCAAAGTCCACATGCCGGTATCGCCGGCCAACGGCTTGATGGCGCATTCGATTCGGGTTACGAGACCCAGGCACTGACGGGTGAGGCAGAGGTTGCGCGACATGGCGGCGACCCTCGGTAAAGCCGGTGTTCAGCCCTTGCTGAAGGACTGTTTCGATCCCGTGATACTGTCGATGTCCTTGAGCTGAGAATAGAAGAAAAGTCCGCCGCGCCAACCGCGCAGAACCAGAAGGCGCCGAATGGTCATTGTGTGAATATTGACGCCAGAGTGATGGCACTTTTGCCGACGTTCGCGACAAAACAAAATGGGAGCACAAGGCTCCCATTTATGTTCTGCAGCCTGGCTTACGCCGGCTTGGCCTCGGCCAGCGCCTCCTGCGCCAGTTCCTTCTCGGCCTCTTTCAGGTCTTCTTCGCTGATCATTTCGGCAATCACCCGCAGACGCTCCACCACGCGCGCGTTGACGCTGCCTTCCGGGAACTCGCCATTCTCGTTCGGCTCACCGGCAGGCTCACCCACCAGCAGGCTCAGCGCTTCATCTGCCTGACGCACCGCATAAACATGGAACTGCCCTGCACGCACTGCAGCCAACACTTTCTCGTCGAGCATCAGCGTGGCGACGTTGGCGTGAGGAATGATTGCGCCTTGCTCACCTGTCAGTCCACGTGCTTCACAGAGACGGAAAAAGCCTTCGATCTTCTCGTTGACCCCACCCACCGCCTGCACTTCGCCGAACTGGTTGATCGATCCGGTGATGGCAAAACACTGCTTGAGCGGGGTTTTCGACAAGGCCGAAATCAGCGTGCACGCCTCGCCCAGCGACGCACTGTCGCCATCGACGTAGCCGTAGGACTGCTCCAGCGCGATGCTGGCGGAAATCGCCAGCGGGAATTCCTGGGCGTAACGGCTGCCCAGATACCCGGTGAGAATCATCACGCCCTTGGAGTGAATCGGCTGACCGAGGTTGACCTCGCGCTCGATGTCGACGATGCCGCTGCCGCCCGGGTAGACCGTGGCGGAAATCCGCGCCGGCACCCCGAACGCCGAGTCACCGACTTCGAGCACGGTCAGGCCGTTGCACTTGCCGACCGCCGCGCCGTCGGTGTCGATCAGGATGATCCCTGCCAGCATGTCGTCGAGAATCCGTGCCGACACACGGCCGGTGCGGGTAGCCTTGGCCTTCAGGGCGCGTTCGATGTGGCCCGCGTCGGTCATTTCATCGCTGGCCAGGTGACGAATGAAATCCGCCTCGCTGACCAGCTGGAACAGATCGCCGATCCGCGCCGACAACCGCCCCTGATGCTCGGCCAGACGCGCGCTGTAAGTCGCCAGACGCGCCACCGCGTCGGCGGTCAGCGGCGCCATGCCTTCTTCCGAAGTACGGGTTTTCAGCAACTGGGCAAACTGCTCCAGACTCTCGTCGACCATCGGGATGTCTTCGTCGAAATCCACCAGAACACGGAACATCTCCTGGAAGTCCGGATCGAGGTCCTGCAGCGTGTAGTACAGCTGACGCGCGCCAATGATGATCACTTTGACATTCAACGGAATGAACTGTGGGTTGAGCGTCATGGTAGCGAAACGCCCCATCTCGCCCAGCGGCGATTCCATTTTCAGCTTGCGCGATTGCAGGGCGCGCTTGAGCGCATCCCATACGAATGGCTCGCCGAGCATTTTTTCCGCTTCGAGGATCAGGAAACCACCGTTTGCGCGGTGCAGCGCACCCGGACGCAACTGACGATAGGTGGTGTAGAGCGCGCCTTGATCGGTGGTGTATTCGATGCGGCCGAACAGGTTTTCGTAGGTCGGATGCGGCTCAAATACCACCGGTGCACCGCCACTGTGTGGATGACCGACCACCAGGCTCGGCGCGTATTGTTCTTCCAGCAGCTTGCGCGCGACCGCATCGGTCTTGCTGTCATCGACCAATTGCTCGACCACGGTTTTCAGCAGATACACCTGCATCGCTTGCAGGTAACCGCAGACGGCCGCGTTTTCCGCGTACTTCTCCGACAGCGGTGCGAGCAAAGGCTGCAAGGCCAGGGTGATGGTTTCTTCATTGAGCTGACGCAGTTGGTTGCTCGATTCGCGTTTCCACTGCGGCAGGCTCGCCAATTCTTCGTTCAGGCGTTCTTCGAGGCCGGAAATATCGTCGTGAAAGCGTTCGCGCTCGGCTTCCGGCAACTGGGCGAATTCGGCTTCGTCCAGCGCCTTGCCCTCAAGCATCGGGGTGAAGGCGATGTTGCTGCTGTCGCGGTACAGGGCGACGTCTTTTTCCAGGGCCAGACGTTCGATGACGTCCAGTGCCTTGTCGTAGCGCTGATTGAAGGCGCGGTCGATGGCGCTCTTCTTCTGCTGGTAGGACGGGTGTTCGAACACCGCAGGAAAGGTCGCCAGCAGGTTGTCGATCAGGCCGTTGATGTCGCCGATGAAGGCACCGGCGCTGCCCGATGGCAATTCCAGGGCGCGGGGTTCGCGCGGCTCATCGAAATTGTTGACGTAGACCCAGTCCGCCGGGGTCTGCAGGCGTTTGCCTTCGGCCTTCAGGTAGCGTTTGACGAACGAGAAACGGCCGGTGCCGGGCTCGCCCATGACGAATACGTTGTAACCGGGGCGTGGCATGGCCACACCGAACTGCAAGGCTTCGACCGCACGTTCCTGGCCAAGCACACCGCGAAAGGGCTCCAGATCATTGGTGGTAGTGAAGCTGAACTGTTCAGCGGAAAACGGACGGGTCAGCGCTTCGGGCGCTAGACGCAAGCTGGCAGCAACAGGATCAGGCATCGGACTTCCTTAACAATCAGGCGGGGCAGATAGCGGCATTCTGGCGCTGCCCGAGCCCCACTGGCAAGGCGCGCCACACGACACAAAGCATAGACAGCCGCCCTGCCCGCGGCCCGGTCCCGTGAAACCGGGGTTTATTCCAAATATTGTGCAAAAACTCACGGAACCCTCGGAACGTGCCTAAACTCCAAACTGCGCGGCTGGAACTAATACCGGCCCACTGGCTTCGTCTGGATCTGTTTCGTACAGAGCTTGGGGGCCAGAACCCTGTCCATTGGTATGCACACAAAGAGAACAAAGCTATGAAACGGATTCTTCTCGGTACTCTCTTCACCGCTGTATCCATCAACGCAATGGCGCAAGCTCCAGGCGGCCCGGATTGCGGCTGGGGCAACATGCTGTTCGAAGGTCAGCGTGGCACTCCGGCTCACTTCCTGGCATCCACCACCAACGGCACCTCCGGCAACGCCACGTTCGGCATGACATCCGGTACCAACGGTTGCTCCACCAACGCCTCGCTGACCTATGGCGGCAAATCCTGGTTTGCCATGAATGGCATGATGAACGAGCTGTCCGAAGACATGGCAAAAGGCAACGGCGAAGCGCTGACGACCTATGCCGTGGTACTGGGCGTGGCGCCGGAAGACCGTGCGCACTTCGCCGCCGTCACTCACGAGCACTTTCAGCAGATCTTCAGCAAGGCTGACGTGACTGCCGAAGACGTGCATACCAACACCCTGGCCGTGCTGAAAGCAGACCCTCGTCTGGCCAAGTACGCCACTCAGGCTTAAGCTCGGCCCCACCCGCTTCTTTCGGGAAGCGGGTTTTATTTTTTCGGCCCGCCCTTCCTTGGGTCTTTTGTTTCTTTCGACTTAAGTTGCCACCTATGCTCAAACGCCTTGCCTGGCTGGCGCTGTGTGTCTGCGCCCCGCTGTCCGCCGCGCCTCACATCGACCCTCAACGTTTGCAGCAACTGGCCAGCGACCGCTTCTGGATTTCCCTCGGTCATTACGAAACCGCCAAGCTCGGTGGCTGGCGCAGCTACGTCAGCGACAAAAAATTCTTCCTCGCTCCCGATGGCAACGAACACCCCGACCATGAACTGGCCGCCACCGTGCAAGCGCTGTACGCCCCCGCCCGTCTCGGTGAGCAACACGCCCAGTGCGTCTACCCGGCACGCACCCGCTGGCTGAAAGATCAACTCAACCTGACCGACCTGCCGACACCGGACTGCAGCGAATTCAAGAAGTGGTTCAAGGACGTCTCGCCCCACAGCGCGGTGATGATTTTCCCGGCGGCCTATCTCAACAGCCCGTCGTCGATGTTCGGTCACACCCTGCTGCGTATCGACCAGGCTGACGTACAGAGCGACAAGACGTCGCTGCTCAGTTACGCGATCAACTTCGGCGCCTACATCGAAGGTTCGGACAACAGCATTCTTTACGCCTGGAAAGGCCTGATGGGCGGTTATCCGGGGCTGTTCGCACTGGTGCCCTATCAGGAAAAACTCTCGGAATACCGCAGCCTGGAAAACCGCGACCTGTGGGAGTACCGGCTCAACCTGACGCAAGCAGAAACCGCACGCATGGTCGAGCATGTGTGGGAGTTGAAGCAGATTCAGTTCGACTATTTCTTCTTCGACGAAAACTGTTCCTATCGCCTGCTCGAACTGTTGCAGGTGGCACGCCCGAGCCTGCGCCTGACAGAACAGTTCCCGCTGACGGCGATCCCCACCGACACCGTCAAGGCGGTAAAGGAGTCCGGGCTGGTAGAGAGCATCGAATACCGCCCTTCCCGCGAGCGTGAATTGCTCAGCCGCGCCGAGCCACTGACCGGCCAAGAACAAGACTGGGTACAGAAAGTCAGCGCCGACCAGCAGCATTTGCAGGATCCAGCCTTCCAGGCCCTGCCCCGCGACCGCCAAGCGCTGATCATCGACGCCGCGTATCGGCTGGAACGCTACCGCGCCAACGGCCAGGAGCGTGATCCACAGCGAGCGCAGCGCAGTTTCGAACTGCTGCGGGCGATCAACAAGAACCCGGCGCCGGAGCTGCAAATCCCACAACCGGGCCTGCCCGAAGACGGCCACGAATCGCGCACCTGGCAGGCCGGTCTCGGCACGCGCGGAGACCGTGCGTTCGGCGAGTACGGCTTGCGCATGGCCTATCACGATCTCAACGACAACGCCGAAAGTTTCCCCCTCGGCGCGCAGATCGAAATCCTGCAGATGAAGCTGCGCCAGTACGAAGGCAATCACTGGCAATTCCAGCAGCTGGATCTGGCGACCATCCGCTCGCTGACGCCGCGCAATGCGCTGTTGCAGCCGCTGTCGTGGCAAGTTACCGGTGGCCTTGAACGTGTACCGGGCAAGCATGACGACGAAAACCTGGTCAGCCACGTCAATGGCGGCGGTGGCGGAACCTGGGCGCTGGGTGACGATGTGCTCGGTTTTGCCCTCGGCACGGTGCGCGTTGAACACAACAATGATTTCGCCGAATTCGTTTCCCCGGCAGGCGGTTTCAATACCGGCGTGCTTTGGAAGAACCCGTTGGGCAATCTCAGTGTGGAGGCCAAGGGCGATTACTTCTTCAATGGTGAAGTGCGCCGCAGTCTGAGTCTGAACCAGCAGTGGGAATTGTCGCGCAACCTCGGCTTGCGCCTGAGTGCCCAGCGCGAGTTCAGCCATCTGGCAACGCCGGAGACCGAGGTGATGCTGGAAGTGAAGTGGTATCACTACTGAGGTTTTGATCTTTCTTTCACGCCCCATCGACGAATCCGCTTCTAGACTTTCCCTATCAGCCGTTTGACGGCCCGGGAGAGTGTGATGTGGCGGTGTGCGGGGTTTGTGGGCGTGTTGCTGTTGCTGGGTGGCTGTCAGAGCACCCACGAAGACCTGATTGCCAAAGGTTATCCACCGGCGTTCGCCGACGGTTTCGATGACGGTTGCATCAGCGGTCGTCAGGCAGCCGGCTCGATCAGCGGCGAGTTTCGCAAGAACGTGCCGCGTTATCTCAAGGACAAGCAATACGCCGAAGGCTGGAGCGACGGTTTCCGGCAGTGTCAGGCGATGCTGGAAAACAAGGATCGCGAACAGTATCGCAACGAACACTGGGACGAACGCGAACGCGCCTGGCAGCAGGAAAAGGACCAGGGTGCCGCGCGGGCCTATCGTTCGCAGTAGGTCGTTTCCAGACATCCGGTGAAACCAAATGCCTGCGACCATGGCCCAACGGTTGTAACAGGAGCCCATCATGAGTCGCGCCTTCGTCAACGAAGACAACGCCGCTGCGCAAGCCGATCAGCCAGTCGAACGGCAGATCAGCACGCAGCCCAATTACGTCACGCCACAAGGACTTGCCCAGTTGCAGGCGAAAGTTGCCGAGCTGCAGGCGCTGCACACAGAAGAGTCCGCAAAGGGCGAACAGGCCGACAAACAGCGGCTGGCTGATCTCGAACGGGATTTGCGTTATTTCAATCAGCGGGTCGGCAGCGCTCAGGTCGCACCAGCTCCGACGTCCAACGAAAAGGTGCAGATCGGCAGTTGGGTCACCTACGCCGACGAACACAACACCGAGCGTCGGGTGCAACTGGTCGGCGAAGATCAGGCCGATGCCGCCAACGGCCTGATCAACTGGGCCTCACCGCTGGGCCGCGCGCTGCTTGGCGCACGACTCAACGACGAAGTGCTGTGGCAGCGTCCGGCCGGTAATCAACTGATCGAAGTGATCCGTATCGACCTGTCTTAAACCACTCCTTGCGCCAACATCGCGTCGGCGACCTTGACGAACCCGGCGATGTTCGCGCCTTTGACGTAGTTGATCCGGCCGTTTTCCTCACCGTAATGCACACAGGCGTGGTGGATCGACTGCATGATCGCGTGCAACTTGTTGTCTACCTCACCCGCCGTCCACAACAGGCGCATGGCATTCTGCGACATTTCCAGGCCGCTGACTGCCACACCGCCGGCATTCGATGCCTTGCCCGGCGCAAACAGAATGCCCGCCTCGATAAAGATATCCACAGCCTCAAGGGTGGTCGGCATGTTCGCGCCCTCGGCCACGCACACACAGCCGTTGCGCAGCAGGGTGCGGGCAGCTTCGGCGTCGAGTTCGTTCTGGGTCGCGCACGGCAGCGCGATATCGCACGGCAACGACCATGGCAGTTGACCGGCGCGGAACTCCAGGCCGAATGCCGTCGCCAGTTCGCTGATCCGCCCACGCTTGACGTTCTTCAGTTCCAGCAGCGCCAGCCACTGCTCTTCGCTCAGACCCGCTTCGCAATACAGCGTGCCTTCGGAGTCGGACAGGGAAATCACCTTGCCGCCCAGGTCCATCACTTTGCGAGCGGCGTATTGTGCAACGTTGCCGGATCCGGAAATCGCCACGCGCTTGCCTTCGACGGTCTGCTCGCGGCGCTTGAGCATTTCTTCGGCGAAGTACACGCAACCGAAACCCGTGGCTTCCGGGCGGATCAGGCTGCCGCCATAGGTCATGCCCTTGCCGGTCAGCACGCTGGTGAACTGGTTGCTCAGGCGTTTGTACTGACCGAACAGAAAACCGATCTCCCGTGCGCCGACACCGATATCGCCGGCCGGCACGTCCACGTCGGCGCCGATGTGCCGGTACAGTTCGCTCATGAATGCCTGGCAGAAACGCATGACTTCGGCGTCGCTCTTGCCCTTCGGATCGAAATCCGAACCGCCCTTGCCGCCGCCCATGGGCAGCGAGGTCAGGGCGTTCTTGAAGGTCTGCTCGAAGGCGAGGAATTTCAGCACGCCCAGATTCACCGAAGGGTGGAAGCGCAAACCGCCCTTGTACGGGCCGATGGCGCTGTTCATCTGGATGCGGAAACCGCGATTGACCTGGACCTTGCCCTGATCGTCGACCCACGACACCCGGAACACCACCGCCCGCTCCGGCTCGCAGAGGCGCTCCAGAATTCCCGAGGGCAGATAGTGCGGATTGGCTTCGAGAAACGGCCACAGGCTGCGCAGGACTTCTTCAACGGCCTGGTGGAATTCGGGCTGATCCGGATCGCGTTTTTTCAGACGGGCGAGGAAGGATTCGACGGATTCGATCATGGGAAAAGTCTCGGCAAATGTGTTGTCGTTGGAAGAGATTGAGCCGGACTGTAACAAACGATATGTACACAGCAACAGAATAAAATGTCGCATTTATGAAAACAAATAGTACACAGGCTGTAATTTCAGACCTGCATCGACTGTTAATCCGCCATCGCTGGCAAGCCAGCTCCCACAGAGTTTGCGCCTTGCCTTGGACGGGTGAGCACCGCAGAAATTGTGGGAGCTGGCTTGCCAGCGATGAGGCCGGCGCAGTATTGCAGGCAAAAAAAAGCGGAGCCCGAAGGCTCCGCTCTTTCATGCAACCAACCTGTAATCAGGCCAGTTTCTTGTGGCGTACCCGGTGTGGCTGGGCCGCCGCTTCGCCGAGACGCTTTTTGCGATCGGCTTCGTACTCGGTGTAGTTGCCTTCGAAGAACACCGCTTGCGAGTCGTCTTCGTACGCCAGGATGTGGGTCGCGACGCGGTCAAGGAACCACCGATCGTGAGAGATCACAATGGCGGCGCCCGGGAAGTCCAGCAGGGCTTCTTCCAGGGAACGCAGGGTTTCAACGTCGAGGTCGTTGGACGGTTCGTCGAGCAGCAGGACGTTGCCGCCCTCCTTCAGGGTCAGCGCCAGGTGCAGACGACCGCGCTCACCACCGGACAGGTCCTTGACGAACTTCTGCTGATCGCCGCCCTTGAAGTTGAAGCGACCGACGTAGGTACGCGACGGGATCTCGTAGTTGCCGATGCGGATCTGGTCGGAACCGTCGGAGATCTGCTGGAACACGGTCTTGCTGCCGTCCAGGTCTTCGCGGCTCTGGTCGACGCAGGCCAGTTGCACGGTGTCGCCGATCTCGATGCTGCCGGAGTCCGGAGTTTCCTTGCCCATCAGCATGCGGAACAGGGTCGACTTACCGGCACCGTTACCGCCGATCACGCCGACGATGGCGCCCTTCGGCATGGAGAACGACAGGTTGTCGATCAGGACGCGATCGCCGTAGCCCTTGGTGACGTTCTTGAACTCGATGACCTTGTCGCCCAGGCGCGGACCGGCCGGGATGTAGATCTCGTTGGTTTCCGAACGCTTCTGGAATTCCTGAGACTGCATTTCTTCGAAGCGTTGCAGACGAGCCTTGGATTTCGACTGACGGGCCTTGGCGCCTTTGCGCACCCACTCCAGTTCTTCCTTCATGGCTTTTTCGTGAGCCGATTGCTGCTTGGATTCCTGGGCCAGACGATCGGACTTGGCTTCCAGCCAGCCCGAGTAGTTGCCCTCGTAAGGAATGCCCGCGCCGCGGTCGAGTTCCAGAATCCAGCCGGCGACGTTGTCCAGGAAGTAACGGTCGTGCGTGATCGCGACCACAGTGCCCGGGAAGTCGTGCAGGAAGTGTTCGAGCCACGCAACGGAGTCGGCGTCCAGGTGGTTGGTCGGTTCGTCGAGCAGCAGCATGTCCGGGGCGGACAGCAGCAGACGGCACAGGGCCACACGACGTTTTTCACCACCGGACAGGTGTTCGACCCTGGCGTCCCAGGCCGGCAGGCGCAGCGCATCGGCGGCGACTTCCAGTTGACGCTCCAGGTTGTGACCGTCGCTGGCCTGCAGGATCGCTTCGAGCTTGGCCTGTTCGGCGGCCAGCTTGTCGAAGTCGGCGTCCGGGTCGGCGTAGGCGGCGTAGACCTCGTCCAGACGCGCTTGCGCATCCTTGATCACGCTGACCGCTTCCTCGACCACTTCACGCACGGTCTTGGTCGGATCCAGTTGCGGCTCTTGCGGCAGGTAACCGATGTTCAGTTCCGGCATCGGGCGTGCTTCGCCTTCGAACTCGGTGTCGACGCCGGCCATGATTTTCAGCAGCGTGGACTTACCCGAACCGTTGAGGCCGAGGACGCCGATCTTGGCGCCCGGGAAGAAGGACAGCGAAATGTTTTTCAGGATTTCCCGCTTCGGCGGAACAACTTTGCCCAGCCGATGCATGGTGAAGACGTATTGAGCCATGGAGAACCTTGGGTCAGTGACTGATGAATGATTGGGACACAGGCAATGCCCGGCCAGACCGTGCGCGTCGTTCACTGGAAGATATCAATGCGTGCGCGCGGAAAGTCTAGGAGCTGGAACGCTCCCGCGTAACCGGCAAAGCTACCTTAATGACAGAAGGCAGTCCAGCCGAGCGGGGCTGGCACTTCGCCACAACTCAAGGCATGCTAGCCGCCCTTTGGGCGTCCGGCTTATAGTGCACGTCGCGCCAGTCCAGCCAGACCGCAGGATTACAGCTTGTCCAACGTCACTCCGCCAGCCTCTGTGAGCAGCACCCAACCGGCGCCCGGCTCGTCCCTGCGCGGAACATTGAAAGGCGCGCTGGCGACTTTGGTGCTGTTGCTGCTGGCGCTGCTGTTCTGGCAACTGCTCGACCAACTGGGTGAAACCCAGAAAAACCAGCGCCAGTACACCATCGACTACACGGCCGATCTCGCTTCGCAAGTCAGCCTGAACATGTCGCTGAATGCGCAGATCGCCCTCAATCTGCTACCGATCGTCGAACAGCCGCAGTCCGCCGACGAACAACAGGCATTGCTGCGCAAGCTGCAGAAATCGCTGCCTGACCTGCAGAGCATGGCCTTGCTCAGCCCGTCGGGAAAAATCCTCAGCGACAGCGCCACAGACAGCAAGGACGCCGACTACCTCAGCGATCTGGTCCGCCGCAGTCACGCCCAGGCGCACTACTTCAGCAACGCCGACGACGGTTCCGTGGTGCATCTGTTGCTGCATCAGGCCAGCGGCAACACTCGCGGTTACTGGGCACTGCGGCTGACACCCACCTTTTTCAGCGCACTGACCAAACAGGGCGAAACCGGCATCCGTCCTCTCTGGCTGGTGGAAAATCGCATCAACCATCAGATCATCAGTCGCGACGAAGCAATGCCCATCGGCAGCACCAGCGTCCTGACCCCGGACGATCTGGCCAACAGTGTGCTGACCGTGCCGCTGAGCAGCAGCGACTGGCAACTGCGCGGCCTGTTCGACCGCCAGCATGTGCTCGAACAACTGCTGCCGGCGTTCATCGGCAAATGCCTGTTGGGTCTGGCGCTGTCGCTGCTGCCGTTCATCGCGTTGCTCAACATGCGCCGTCGTCAGCGTCAGGTGCATGAAGGGCGTCGGCGTTATCAGGATATTTTCGAAGGCACCGGCGTGGCGTTGTGCGTGCTGGATCTTTCGGGGCTCAAGCAGGTTTTCGAGAAAGCCCAGATCCAGACCAGCGACCAGCTCAAGGCCTGGCTCGACCAGCCGGCGCGGCGCCAGCAATTGCTTAACGAACTGCGGATCACCGAGGTCAACCAGGTCGCGCTGCAACTGCTCAACGTCAATTCCTGTGACCACGCCTGGCAACTGTTGATCGACGGTCAGCCGCACAGTCAGTGCGCCATCGGCAATCAGGTACTCGACGCCGTGCTCCAGCAGCAAAAGCAGCTGGAACTGGAAATCAAACTGCCGGACATCAATGGCCGCGACCAGCATCTGTGGCTGGTGCTGCGCCTGCCTCAGGAACAGCACGATTACCAGGCCGTGATCCTGAGCATCAACGACATCACCAGCCGCAAGCTGATCGAATTGTCGCTGCTGGAACGCGAAGGCTTCTGGTCGGACGTGGTGCGCACCGTGCCGGATCACCTGTACGTGCAGGATGTGATCAGCCAGCGGATGATCTTCAGCAACCACCACCTCGGCCAGACCCTCGGTTACAACCGCACCGAACTGCATCAGATGGGCGAATACTTCTGGGAAATCCTCCTGCACCCGGAAGACGCCGACTACTATCACCGCTCGCGGCAGATGCAGCGCCACGCCGGCTACAGCCAGTTGCTGCAATGCCAGTTGCGTTTCCGCCACCGCGACGGCAAGTGGCGGCGCTTCGATATCCGCGAACAGGCGCTGGCCCGGGACAAGCACGATCAGGTGACGCGAATCATCGGCGTGGCCAAGGACATCACCGAGCAGATCGAGGCCAGCGAATCGTTGCGCGACAGCGAACAGCGCTACCGGATGCTCGCCGAAAGCATCAGCGACGTGATCTTCTCTACCGACAGCAAACTCTCGCTCAACTACGTCAGCCCGTCGGTGCAAGCGGTGCTGGGCTACGACGCCGAATGGATTTTCCAGAACGGCTGGCAGTCGACCATCGCCAACCCGCAGCAGCTCAACGGCATCTACCACCTGATGGACCGGGTCAGCAAAGCCCTGGACAAGCCCGAGCAACTGGCAACCCTGCGCAGCCAGGTGCAGACCCAGATGTTCCTGTTCGACTGCCTGCGCGCCGACGGCCGCAAGATCCCGATCGAACTGCGTCTGGTGCTGGTGTGGGACGAACACGGCGCCTTCGAAGGCGTGCTCGGGGTCGGTCGCGACATCAGCCAGCAACGCCGTGCCGAAAAAGATCTGCGCATGGCGGCTACGGTATTCGAGCATTCGACCTCGGCGATCCTGATCACCGACCCGGCCGGTTACATCGTCCAGGCCAACGAGGCGTTCAGCCGGGTCAGTGGCTACGCGGTGAGCGAAGTGCTCGACCAGTTGCCGAACATGCTGACCGTCGACGAACAGCAGGACGCGCACCTGCGCTACGTGCTCAAGCAGTTGCATCAGCACAGCACCTGGGAAGGCGAAGTCTGGCTCAAGCGCCGCAATGGCGAGCACTACCCGGCGTGGGTCGGCATCACTGCGGTGCTCGATGACGAGGGCGATCTGGCCAGTTATGTGTGTTTCTTCAGCGACATCAGCGAGCGCAAGGCCAGCGAGCAACGGATTCACCGCCTCGCCTACTACGACGCCCTGACCCACTTGCCGAACCGCACGCTGTTCCAGGATCGCCTGCACACCGCACTGCAATCGGCCGACCGGCAGAAGTCGTGGGTGGTGCTGATGTTCCTCGACCTCGACCGTTTCAAACCGATCAACGACTCCCTCGGTCACGCCGCCGGCGACCGCATGCTCAAGGACATGGCCACGCGGTTGCTGGCCTGCGTCGACGATGACGACACCGTGGCGCGGATGGGCGGCGACGAATTCACCCTGCTGCTGCAACACCGCTCCAGCCGCGAGATGGCGCTGAACCGTGCGATACATGTCGCCGAGCAGATTCTTGGCAGTCTGGTGCGACCGTTCGTGCTGGAGGGCCGCGAGTTCTTCGTCACCGCCAGTATCGGCATCGCCCTGAGCCCGCAGGACGGCAACGAACTCAGCCAGTTGATGAAGAACGCCGACACCGCGATGTACCACGCCAAGGAGCGCGGCAAGAACAACTTCCAGTTCTATCAGGCCGACATGAACGCCAGTGCGCTGGAGCGTCTGGAACTGGAAAGCGACTTGCGTCACGCGCTGGAGCAGAACGAATTCGTGCTGTATTACCAACCGCAGTTCAGCGGCGACGGCAAACGCCTGACCGGTGCCGAAGCCCTGCTGCGCTGGCGTCATCCGCGTCGCGGGCTGGTGCCGCCGGGGGATTTCATCCCGGTGCTCGAAGAACTCGGGCTGGTGGTGGACGTCGGCGACTGGGTCATCAGCGAGGCCTGCCGTCAGCTCAAGACCTGGCACCAGAGCCGCGTGCGCGTGCCGAAGGTCTCGGTGAACATTTCCGCCCGGCAGTTCTCCGACGGCCAGCTCGGCACGCGGATCGCCACCATCCTCAAGGAAACCGGCCTGCCGCCGGCGTGCCTGGAGCTGGAGCTGACCGAAAGTATCCTGATGCGCGAAGTCAGCGAAGCGATGCAGATCCTGGCCGGCCTGAAGAACCTGGGCCTGAGCATCGCAGTCGACGACTTCGGCACCGGTTACTCATCGCTGAACTACCTCAAGCAATTCCCGATCGATGTGCTGAAGATCGACCGCACCTTCGTCGACGGCCTGCCGTCCGGCGAGCAGGACGCGCAGATCGCCCGGGCGATCATCGCCATGGCCCACAGCCTGAATCTGGCGGTAATCGCCGAGGGTGTGGAAACCCATGAACAGCTGGACTTCCTGCGCGAGCACGGTTGCGACGAAGTTCAGGGTTATCTGTTCGGGCGGCCGATGCCGGCCACTCGCTTCGAGGCGCAATTCAGCAATGATGCGCTGTTCATGTTCGACTGAAGATCTGCGGCGCGGCCTTCGCGAGCGAGCTCGCTTCCACAGGGATTGATGTCGATCACGTAATCGCAGGCTGGCCTCGGTTATTGTGCGAACCGGCTGGTCAACGAAAAGGCCGGCACGGACGCCACATATCTGGTCATGAACGCCACTTGTCTGCGACATGATGTCGTTTCATATGCCATCCAAAACCCGATGGGTTAGAATGCCCCCCTTTTCTGCCCCCGATCCTTGAGGACCGCCATGTTCAGCCGTGATTTGACTATTGCCAAGTACGACGCCGATCTTTTTGCCGCCATGGAGCAAGAAGCCCAGCGCCAGGAAGAACACATCGAGCTGATCGCTTCGGAGAACTACACCAGCCCAGCGGTGATGGAAGCTCAAGGCTCGGTTTTGACCAACAAGTACGCCGAAGGCTACCCGGGCAAGCGCTACTACGGTGGTTGCGAGTACGTCGACGTTGTCGAGCAACTGGCCATCGACCGCGCCAAGGAGCTGTTCGGCGCCGACTACGCCAACGTTCAACCGCACGCCGGCTCCCAAGCCAACGCCGCTGTTTACCTGGCCCTGCTGTCGGCCGGTGACACCATCCTGGGCATGAGCCTGGCCCACGGTGGTCACCTGACCCACGGCGCCAGCGTTTCCTCCTCCGGCAAGCTGTACAACGCCATCCAGTACGGCATCGACGCCAACGGCCTGATCGACTACGACGAAGTCGAGCGTCTGGCTGTTGAACACAAGCCGAAAATGATCGTGGCCGGTTTCTCTGCCTACTCGCAAATCCTCGACTTCCCGCGCTTCCGCGCCATCGCCGACAAGGTGGGCGCCTACCTGTTCGTCGACATGGCTCACGTGGCCGGTCTGGTCGCCGCTGGCGTCTACCCGAACCCGGTTCCGTTCGCTGACGTCGTGACCACCACCACCCACAAGACCCTGCGCGGTCCACGTGGCGGCCTGATCCTGGCCAAGGCCAACGCCGACATCGAGAAGAAGCTGAACTCCGCCGTATTCCCGGGCGCCCAGGGTGGCCCGCTGGAGCACGTGATCGCCGCCAAAGCGATCTGCTTCAAGGAAGCACTGCAACCTGAGTTCAAGGCTTACCAGCAACAAGTGGTGAAGAACGCCCAGGCCATGGCCGGCGTGTTCATCGAGCGCGGTTTCGACGTGGTTTCCGGCGGTACTGAAAACCACCTGTTCCTGCTGTCGCTGATCAAGCAGGAAATCTCCGGTAAAGACGCCGACGCCGCTCTGGGCAAAGCGTTCATCACCGTGAACAAGAACTCCGTGCCAAACGACCCACGCTCCCCGTTCGTTACCTCCGGCCTGCGCTTCGGTACTCCGGCTGTGACCACTCGCGGCTTCAAAGAGGCTGAGTGCAAGGAACTGGCCGGCTGGATCTGCGACATCCTGGCTGACCTGAACAACGAAGCGGTAATCGACGCCGTACGTGAGAAAGTCAAAGCCATCTGCAAGAAACTGCCGGTATACGGCGCTTAATTGCGACGTTAAAAACGCAGCATGAAAAACCGGCCAGTGATGGCCGGTTTTTTTTCGTCCGCAAAAAAGTTTCCAACTGGAAATAGCTCAAGGTCGGGGCATTGCGCCCAACTGGTCAGACCGGTCATGCCAATTCGTCACTTTTCACTTGCGATCCGTAAAAAACAGGGCCTAGACTGCACCCGCACTGGACATACCGGTAAGACCACAATAATTAAGTCCTGAATCTGATGCGCCCCGCGCACGGCAGCCAGGACACCGACCAGGATTCCTCCCATGCTCAGATGGTGCTCGCGTTCAATCTTCCTCCAAGTGGTTCTCGGACTGATGCTCGGCATCGTCTGCGGGCTGACCCTTCCTGAATACTCGGCCCAGCTCAAACCGCTCGGCGACGGTTTCATCAAACTGATCAAGATGCTCATCGGTCTGATCGTGTTCTGCGTGGTGGTCAGCGGCATCAGCGGCGCCGGCGACCTGAAAAAGGTCGGGCGCATCGGTCTCAAGTCGGTGATCTACTTCGAAGTACTGACCACCATCGCCCTGGTGATCGGTCTGGTGTTCGCCTTCACCACCGGGATCGGCAGCGGCGCCAATATCCATCTGGAGCAACTGTCCGCCGCCGACATGGGCGACATCGCCGAACGCGGCCAGCACCTGCACACCACGACCCAGTTCCTGATGGACCTGATCCCGACGTCGGTGCTCGGCGCCTTTGCCGACAACAACATCCTGCAAGTGCTGCTGTTCTCGGTGCTGTTCGGCAGCGCGTTGAATCTGGTGGGTGAAGCGGCTTCCGGGATCTCGCGGCTGATCAACGAGCTGAGCCATGTGATCTTCCGGATCATGGGCATGATCGTGCGTCTGGCGCCGATCGGCGTGTTCGGCGCCATCGCCTTCACCACCAGCAAATATGGCCTCGATTCGCTGCAACACCTGGGCAGTCTGGTCGGCCTGTTTTATCTGACGTGCATCGCGTTCGTCAGCGTGATTCTCGGTCTGGTAATGCGTGCCTCCGGCCTGCGCATGTGGCCGCTGCTCAAGTACCTGCGCGAAGAACTGCTGATCGTCATGGGCACCGCCTCCTCCGACGCCGTGCTGCCGCAAATCATGCGCAAGCTTGAACATCTGGGCATCGGCAGCTCGACCGTCGGGCTGGTGATTCCCACCGGTTACTCGTTCAACCTCGACGGTTTTTCGATCTACCTGACCCTGGCCATCGTGTTCATCGCCAACGCCACCGGTACGCCGCTGGCCATGACCGATCTGCTGACGATTTTGCTGGTATCGCTGATCACCTCCAAAGGCGCCCACGGCATTCCGGGGTCGGCACTGGTGATTCTGGCGGCCACGCTGACGGCCATCCCGGCGATCCCGGTGGTCGGTCTGGTACTGGTGCTGGCGGTGGACTGGTTCATGGGCATCGGCCGGGCGCTGACCAACCTGATCGGCAACTGCGTCGCCACCGTGGCCATCGCCCGCTGGGAAAAGGACATCGACGTGCAGCGGGCGAACAAGGTGCTCAACGGCGAGCAGGGCTATAACTTTCAGCCGAGAAAAAACGTCGCTCAAGCGGCGGCCAAAGAATTCTGAATGAGCGCCGTGCCTGCGCCAATGCAGGCACGGCTCATGGAGCGAACACGTGATTACTACATCAACCGTCGTCAACTCAGTGGTGGAAAAACTCAGGGCCGCACTGGCCCGTGGTCAGTGGCGCTGCGGCGAGATGCTGCCGGGTCAGCGCGAACTGGCCGAACAACTGGGCATCAGCCGCCCGAGCCTGCGCGAAGCGGTGATCGTGCTGGAAACCCTCGGCTTGGTGCGCTCGATGCCGGGCAAAGGCGTGGTGGTCCTCGACACCCAGGCCAGTGACAGCCAAAGCCACGACAGCGCAGTGGCCGGCGCCAGCCTCGAGGACGTGCTGCAACTGCGCTACACCCTCGAGCCATTCATTGTCGGTCTGGTGGCGCAGTCGATCAGCAGCAAGGAAGTCGGGCAACTGCGCCTGACCTTGATGGACATGCGCGAAGCCCTCGAAGCGGGCGACAGCGAGGCCGGGGTCAGCGCCTACATCGCCTTCCACGAGGAATTATTCACCCTGACCTCGAACCCGATTTTCCAGAGCGTGGTGCAACAGACCAGCAATGCCCTCAAGCAAAGCGCCGAAGTGCTGCGCAATTCGCCGGAGCACCTGGCCGAACGCCTTGAGGAAAACGAAGCCGTGGTACGCGCGATCCGCAGCAAGAACAGCGCCCAGGCCAGCGCCGAAATGCGCCGGCATATCCTGCGCGAGGGCCAGCGCATGGGGATCGAGCTGAATATTCCGGATGACAACCTGAGCCACTGAAACGCCTCACACTGGAGACCGGCCATGAACAGTCTTGCCACGCCGTCGCACCCTCGCCCGACCTCGGCGGCCCTGCCCTTCTCCCGCCTGCAAACGCCGGTGGACGACCTCTATCCGCGACTGTTCGACGCGATCCTCGAACAACGCCTCGATGCCGCCAGCCGTTTTACCGAAGAGAGCCTGAAGCAGATGTTCGGTGTCAGCCGCGCCGATGTGCGTCGGGTGCTGACCCAACTTTCCCACGAGCAGATCATCGTGCTACGGGCCAACCATCGGCCACGGGTTGCTGCGCCGGACGCCGAACAGACGCGCCAGGCCCTTCACGCCCGACGCCTGGCCGAGACCACGCTGGTGCGACTGGCTTGTCAGCATGCGCAGGCTGATGATCTGAAACGTCTACGCGCCTTGATCGAACGCGAGCGCCAGGCCGTGGATAAAGATCGACGGGGGGCGGCGATTCGCCTGTCTGGAGAGTTTCATTTGCAGTTGGCGAAGATGGCGCGGAATGCACCGTTGGCGCATTTTCTCGGCACGCTGGTGCCGTTGACCTCACTGGCAATTGCGCGATGCGATAAGCAGACGCACAGATGTTGCGCATGGGATGAGCACCTTGAAATTGTCGAGGCGGTGGAGCGCGGAGATATTTCAAAAGCCGGCATGCTGATGAATCGGCATCTGGATCACCTTGAGCAGACGTTGCTGGGTTCAGAATCTGGATATTGTGTTGCTGGTTAGAACGCCTTCGCGAGCAAGCCCGCTCCCACAATGAACTGCATTCCTCCTGACAGAATGCGTTCTACTGTGGGAGCGGGCTTGCTCGCGAAGAGGCCTTTCGAGCCTTCACAAATTCAGTTTTGCTGTGCAGCCACCCTGGCAAACCCCGCCCGGATTTTCTCTTCCGGCAAATCGTCAGCGATAAACACAATCACGCTTTCCCGCGCCTCACCCTCGGCCCACTCGGTGTCCCAGTCGAAGCCGTAGAGTTTCAGCACGCCCTGGAACACCAGCCGCCGATCTTCGCCCGCAATGTTCAGCACGCCTTTGTAGCGCAGCAATTGCTTGCCGTGCTCTTCCAGCAATTCATTCATGAACTCGCTGAGTTGATCGATATCCAGCGGTTGATCGGTGCGCAGCACCAGGCTGGAAATCCGGTCGATGGACGGCGCCTTGCTCACCGGGCGCAAACTCACGCCGCCACCGAGATCAGCGTTGAGGTTGAAACCGCGTACATCGAGCAATTCCGCCAGATCGATATTGCCGTGTTCGACCACACGGATCGGCGCACGTCGATTGATGCGCGTCAGGCGTTCGCTAAGCGCGGTGAACGCGGCTTCGTCCACCAGATCGGTCTTGCTCACCAGCAAGCGGTCGGCAAAACCGATCTGCGCCTGGGCGATGGTCTGGGTCAGGTGCAGCTCGGCGTGAGCCGCGTCGACAAGGGTGATGATGCCGTCGAGCAGATAACGCTCGCGCAGTTCTTCGTCGATGAAAAACGTCTGTGCCACTGGCGCCGGGTCGGCCAGACCGGTGCACTCGATGACCAGTCGATCGAAGGCGATTTCACCGCTGTCCAGCCGTTCGAGCAGCAGGTACAGGGCTTTGGTCAGGTCGGTGTGGATGGTGCAGCAGACGCAGCCGTTGGCCAGGGTCATGACTTGCACCGGCTCGTCGCCCAGCAATTGGGTATCGATGCCGGCGTCGCTGAATTCGTTTTCGATCACGGCGATTTTCAGGCCGTGCTCGGCTTTCAACAGATGGCGCAGCAAAGTGGTCTTGCCGGCGCCGAGGAAACCGCTGAGCACCGTTACGGGTATTGGAGAAGACAACATCGATCCCCTTCACAAAATTGATGAACAACACAAAACAAATGTGGGAGCGGGCTTGCTCGCGAAGGGGGTCGTGTCAGTCGACATCATTGCTCAATGACACACCGCTTTCGCGAGCAAGCCCGCTCCCACAGTTGGGGACTGCATCAACCGAAGGCTGTCAGATCAACAGCACTTCGGCCCACCCTTGCCACCGTAACGAGCTTCCTGACGTTCGCGAAAGAACATCTCGTAGCTCATCACCGGTTTGTCCGGGTGTTTGGTTTGCATATGCTCGACGTACGTGTCGTAGTCGGGCATGCCGACCATCAGGCGCGCGGCCTGACCGAGGTATTTACCGAGGCGACTCAGGTCATTGAACATGGTGCAATCCTCTGGTTACGCGTCCGGCAGGGCCTGGAATGGCGATTCTTTGTCCGTACGCTCTTTTTTGCCCCAGGCGGCGATGCCGACCTTGAGCGCATAGAACAGGATGCTGAATACCACGAACAGGAACAGCGCGGTCAATGTAGCGTTGGTGTAGGCGTTGAAGATCACGTGCTGCATCTGCTCGACGCTCTTGGCCGGTGCGAGCACCTGGCCTGCGGCCAGCGCATCGCTGTACTTCTTGGCCAGCGACAGGAAGCCGATCGCCGGGTTCGCGTCGAACAGCTTGATGAAGCCTGCGGTCGTGGTGCAGATCAGCAGCCAGGCGGCCGGCAGCAGGGTGACCCAGATGTAGCGCTGGCGCTTCATTTTGATCAGGACCACGGTGCCGAGCATCAGTGCGATACCGGCCAGCATCTGGTTGGAGATACCGAACAGCGGCCACAAGGTGTTGATGCCACCCAGCGGGTCGATCACGCCCTGATACAGCAACCAGCCCCACATGGCCACACAACCGGCGGTGGCGATCAGGTTGGCGGTCCAGGACTCGGTACGCTTCAGCGCCGGTACGAAGGAGCCGAGCAGGTCCTGCAGCATGAAGCGACCGGCACGGGTACCGGCATCGACGGCCGTCAGGATGAACAGCGCTTCGAACAGGATCGCGAAGTGGTACCAGAACGCCATGGTGTTTTCACCCGGCAGGACACTGTGCAGGATCTGCGCGATACCGACCGCCAGGGTCGGCGCACCACCGGCACGGGCCAGAATGGTGGTTTCACCGATGTCATGTGCCACGGCTTGCAGGGCTTCCGGGGTAATTGCAAAGCCCCAGTTGCTGACAGCGGTCGCCACCGCCACCACATCGCCGCCCACCACGGCGGCCGGGCTGTTCATGGCGAAGTACACGCCTGGCTCGATCACCGAGGCCGCAACCATGGCCATGATGGCCACGAACGATTCCATCAGCATGCCGCCGTAACCGATGTAGCGGGCGTTGGTTTCGTTATCCAGCAGCTTCGGCGTGGTGCCGGACGAGATCAGCGCGTGGAAACCCGATACCGCACCGCACGCGATGGTGATGAACAGGAACGGGAACAGGCCGCCCTTCCACACCGGGCCGGTGCCGTCGACGAACTGGGTCAGCGCCGGCATTTTCAGCTCGGGCATGGTGACCAGGATGCCGATCGCCAGGGCGATGATGGTGCCGATCTTGAGAAACGTGGACAGATAGTCACGCGGGGCGAGGATCAGCCAGACCGGCAGTACCGCCGCGACAAAACCGTAACCGATCAGCATCCAGGTGATTTGCACACCGGTAAAGCTGAAGGCCTTGGCCCATACAGGGTCAGCGGCAATCTGCCCGCCCAGCCAGATCGAACCGAGCAGCAAAACAACGCCGATCACCGAGATCTCGCCGATGCGGCCCGGACGGATGTAGCGCATGTAGATGCCCATGAACATCGCGATCGGGATGGTCGCCATCACGGTGAAGATGCCCCACGGGCTCTCGGCCAGAGCTTTGACGACGATCAGCGCCAGCACCGCGAGGATGATGATCATGATCAGGAAGCAGCCGAACAGCGCGATGGTGCCGGGGATACGGCCCATCTCTTCACGCACCATGTCACCCAGGGAACGGCCGTTGCGACGGGTCGACATGAACAGGACCATGAAGTCCTGCACCGCGCCCGCCAGCACCACGCCGGCGATCAGCCACAGCGTACCGGGCAGGTAGCCCATCTGCGCCGCCAGTACCGGGCCGACCAGAGGCCCCGCGCCGGCGATGGCCGCGAAGTGGTGA